>JBKCHQ010000260.1:0-5297 GCA_046302715.1 Bacteroidia bacterium
TGCCTTGTAAAATCGAAATTTGGATGCCCACCTGTTGGTTCGACAATAGCTGATTGCTCGCATTGTAAATAACGCTTTGGTACGAGAACTTTTGTGGCGCTTGCGCCATGCCCGCAATCGTGATTAAGGTACTAAGGATAAGTGTAATAAGGTATTTCATTGTGTGTGGGTTTAATTTGTAATCAACTTTCAACTTTCAACTTTCAACATTCCGCTTTCTACTTTCTTCTTTCTTCTTTCTTCTTTCTGCTTTCTCCTTTCTACTTTCTCCTTTCTACTCCTATAAATACCTTATGCAACGCACCGAAAAACATCCCCGCTTGTAATTTAACAATCGGTGTGCATCTCCATTGGTACGCACCATGAAGCGAATCCATGCGAGATTTGGTCCGAACGTGGTCGAACTCCAATAGTTGCTGTATTCTCCAAGGGTACTAAATACTCCATTGATGTAAAGTCCGCCAGCCGGAAGGCTTGAGAAGCCACTTTCGTTGCTTGCATCCTGATTGGGGTTGAGCCAATATTGCAAACCGCTGCTTTTCATTTTTCCGCCTGCCGTGTTTAACTCGTCTCCCCCTGCAGCAGCCTGATCAAGGTAATTGAGCAGTAAGCTCCATTCGTCGTCTGTAGGAACGTGCCAGTTTGCAGGACATACATTGCGTGGGTCGGCCACGGCAAACCAGTTGTACAATTTACCGTAGGGACAGTTGAATTGGCTATCGTTGTTGTAATAGCACCAGGCTCCGGTATTAAGACTCGGCCATTGTGAGTTGGCAGTTATATTTGCAATGGGGTCGCCATTTTGGTATATGCTTGTTTTGAGGTTTTCGACCATCCATTCCTGTGTGCCAATTAAGACAGTGTTGTATATATTACCCTCCTGATCGGTTATGGTTCCATAGGTGTTGGCCGGATTATGCACATTGGCGGCACCGCAGGTATGGGCAGTAATTGAGGTTTGATTGCTGCTGGCATTTGCTTCACTGATGCCCGCAATAACATAGGCTTTGGAACCGATATATAACGTGTCGTTTGTAGCTGAAACGGCAGTGCTAACATTTTTCGATAACAAAGAATAGGGCACACTCAGTAATGGCTGCGTATCGGCTAGGGTGTAATTGCTACCGCCGTTTATATCGGTTTCGGGTTTAATTAAGTAAGGGCCGTTTTTCCAGTTGATGTTGGCAAAAGTACCGCCAAGCACCGTTCCGCCTCCGATGGGTAAGGTGGCCAGGCCGTTGGCGTTTGTAAGCGTACTATGCGTTTCGATGTACACGGGTGCACCCGTGGAACTGCTTTGTAAAATAGTAACCTTAATGCCTACCGCTTGGTTTGGAAGGGCTTGGTTGGATGCATCGCGAATTACGCTCTGATAGGAGAATTTTTGGGGCACTTGTGCCCGGGTTGATAGCAAAGTGCAGGCAATAAATAGAAGCGTTAGGATGAATTTCATTTCGTCGGGGCCCGAATGAGTATGATTCAAAAGTAAAGTTTTTCGAATTACAATTTGTTCGAGCTTATTGACAGCTCCAGATTAAACGTAAATGATAAGTAATGAGGTATGCTCATCCATTGACAATTTGCGAACACAATCTCATGCATTAAGTCATAACCCGCCAGGGATTGCAGGGGAAAGCCTGCAGCGCGTGAAGGCGCGGCCGAAACGTGCGAGGACTTGTACCGAAAAGCCCGCCCGTGGCGGCCCAAAAATGGTATTTCTCGATTTGAACTAAAATATTACTCAAACATTTTGCTTTCCAATCCTTCGTTCACCTTATCGAGCCACAGTTGTGCACCTTTTGCATTCCAGTGTGTATCGCCGCGGCGGTATATGATAGCACCTTGTTTTACGAAATCGTGGTACACCGAAATGCAACCTGCACCAGTTTCGTGGATGCGATTTTCGATTTTCGGAATAAGTTGGTTATAGGTTTGACCATTGAAGTTTGGAGCAATAACCGACACCGGATTGGGAATAAACGTAAATATAACAGAATCAACGCCCACCGATTTGTAATGTAAAGCCATTTGTTTCATCCCATCGATGAGTTGGTTTACTTCTGCGTCTTCGATTTTTTTGAAACTGCTCATATACACATATTGCGGATCGGTAGTTAGTTTTTGAAAGAGCATATTTTTTTCTGGATATTCCTCAACTTCTGTGGCAATTTTACCGAATACCTTCTTATTAATGGCGGCTTTAAACTCCTGTATTCGTAAAGCCACTTCATTTTCAAACAGCAATGCTTGAATATTTTGATCGGTAATTTCGGGACGACCTAAATATTTTTTGAGTAATTCGGTAGTATTTAAAGGCTTTTCGATAATTTGAAAACCTAAAGGGGCAGATTTTTCATTTTTAGCCAGATAGGTGCTAATTTGACTTTTTGAAAAACGCAGTCTGATGCTTTTTTCGGCGCTAGAAATCAGTAAAACATTGTGCGCAGAACCATGGGTTCGAATGGTAAATTTCTGTTCGGCAGCCTGATTCCAGTTGGCATAGCTGTAATTGGAAATGTTCGGATAATGTTGTTTTAAAAATGAGCCCGTATAGCTATCGCCTAGCACATAAAGATCTATGTTCTGTTTGCTTTTTTGGGGCGGATATGGAACCGTTTGCGTGGAATCGCGGTATTCACTTAGATAGGAATATCGGTATAAATCACCCAGACGGTACAAATCAATTCCATAAGGTTTTAAAAGCAATACAGCACCCGGAATTTTTACCAACGCATAGGCGGCAAATAATAGAACAATTGCTGTAAAATGAAGGATGCGCATTAGAACTGAAAGTAGAGGAACGAGGTTGATTTGAAATTGCCCAATAAATATGCTGCAGCTAATAGAATTGATGTAAATACCCAGGGCATTTTTTCAAAGGCTTTATCCTGCCATCGGAAACGTTCGGAGACAGGAATAACTAGGAATAAGGCCATGCTGTAAACTATTTCTTCGGAAGTAAAGGCAATATTGAGAGGTGGTTTTGTCCAATGGCTGAGCGATTGAAACACTTCCATAGCATCGGCAAACGAGATAGTCCGAAAAAATACCCAGCAGCCCATCACCCAAAGTTGTGTGCGAAGCCAGTTAAGGGTTTTGAAATTCGGATTTCGAAACGCAGAAATATAATTTTCAGCCAAAATCCCCAAACCATGTAAAGCGCCCCAAATGATAAAATTCCAGCCCGCGCCATGCCAAAGACCACTGAAGAGAAAAACAATCATTAAATTGACACCTGCACGATAGATTCCATTTCGGTTTCCCCCCAGAGGAATATAAATGTAATCGCGAAACCAGGTACTGAGTGAAATGTGCCAGCGTCGCCAGAAATCAGCCAAGCTGGTGGCCAGGTAAGGCTGCCTAAAATTAAGCATGAGCTTTATGCCCAGCATACGTGCTGTGCCGAGTGCCATGTTGCTGTAGCCCGAAAAATCGGCATAAATCTGAAGCATGAAAAATGCCATAGCCAACATTACTTGAGGAGCGGATGCTTGTGCAGGAGCGTTAAATATCGGATCCGAAAATACTGCCAAGCGATCGGCTACGGCTACTTTCATGAATAAACCTTTGGCGAGCAGGAAAAGACCGTCTCTAAAATCTGCCTTGTTAAACTTTGGAAAATTCAGAAACTGTGGCAATATGTTTTGCGGCCGTTCGATGGGTCCGGCCACCATTTGCGGAAAAAACAGGATGTAAAGCGAATAGCGTAGCAGATTGCGTTCGGCAGGCCAAGACTTACGATGAACTTCAATTAAGTAACTCAGGCTTTGAAAGGTGTGAAACGAAAGTCCAACAGGTAAAATCCAGTCGTGTTGCGGAAGCGAAGCTCCGGCGAGGTTGAGGTTTTCGGCGATGAAGTTCCAGTATTTGAACGATGCAAGTAGCCCAACATTACTAAAAATACAGAGGGCAAAGCACAGCTTTCGGTATGTGCCCTTTAGGCGCTCCATGAGCAAAGCACCACCGTAATCTACAGCGATTAAGCCCAACAATAGAAAAATATATAGTGGATAAGCCGCAATGTAAAACCATGCGCTAAGCAATGTGAGCACCAGCATTTTCGAGGCATTTCCTTTGAGGAAAAAATGCAGCAAAAGGCAAAGCGGAAAAAAGATAAATAGGAACTCAGCCGAGTGAAACAGCATGGCACAATAATAAGCGAAATCGCGCAAAACCAAACCCCATGATTATGGCTCTGGTAATTATGCAGCATCGAATTTGGGTGAAGAATATTAAATAAGCGTTCGGGTTTTAATTTTAGGTTTAACTTGCGCAATATTTTAATGCCAATGAAAACTCGCATAGTTCTACTAATCAATTCTTTCATATTCTTTAGCATTCTTTCAAAAGCGCAAATCCAGCAGAACATCATCAATACATCGGGCAATGTGGTGAGCCATCCCATCTCCGAAATTGATAGCATTCGTTTTAATAGCGCCGGCAACCAAATGCAGGTGGTGTTGCAGGGAGGCGAAACCCAGAGCCATTTATTGGTCGAAATTGACAGTGTTACATTTGAGGAGGCCGGCTGCGCGGCAACATCGCACACTTGTGGAGAACCCTGCGTGCACAACCCCAATCTCAGCTACGGTACCATGACCGACCAACAGGGCAATGAATACAAAACCATTGTAATTGGCACGCAGGAATGGATGGCCGAGAACCTGAAAACCAGCATTTACCGCAACGGTGATGCCATAGCCAATGTAACCGACAACAATGAATGGACCCTCCTAACCACCGGTGCCTGGTGTTATTTTAACAACGATAGCCAATACGAATGCCCGTATGGCAAACTCTATAACTGGTATGCAGCGGCAGATGCTCGCAACGTATGTCCTGTAGGTTGGCATGTGCCTTCTGATGCGGAGTGGAATGTTTTAATTGGATACTTAGATCCCACTTACGATCCTAATGTTAGTGGCGCTCAAGATACCATTGCCGGAGGCAAAATGAAAACTGTAAATGGATGGTACGAACCCAATATAGCGACCAACGAAAGCGGATTTTCAGGAATTCCGGGCGATTACCGTAACTTTTCGGGAGAATTCAACTTTTTTGGACTCAGCACGGGGTATTGGTGGAGTGTTACCGAGTTCAATCCTTATTTCGCGTGGTATCGCTACTTGTATTCCTCCAATAGCTCAGTGTCAAGATACCCCGATAATAAGTTTCTGGGCATGTCGGTGCGTTGCGTAAAGGATTGATGGGGGAACAAAGCAGAAAGTACAAAATAGAAAGTACAAAGTAGAAAGTACAAAGTAGAAAGTACAAAGTAGAAAGTACAAAGTAGAAAG
>JBKCHQ010000261.1:0-5856 GCA_046302715.1 Bacteroidia bacterium
GGAAATTATGCCTTTAGGCTTATTGAAGATACCGACGGCGATAAAAAATGGAGCCGAGGCAATTGGAAAGTAAAAAAGCAGCCCGAATCGGTAATTTATTTCAAAGACAAAATAGAGGTACGTGCAGGATGGGACCTCGAATTGGAATGGTTGATGGAATTTTAGAAATACCCAACCTAAAAATCAACAACTTAAAAATTCTAATAATAGTCGGCAAGATTTATGGTTTCGCCTTCTAAACCACTGTGAATTTTAGTAATTATTCTTCGTGTTTTACCATCATAAACGACGTCTCCGACTTCGCCAGAAAACCCAACCGTAGTGTTTTCGCTTACACCCGAACAACATGCACCATATCCAGGTTTGGAGCCAATTCCAATGGTTACAAAAATACCTTTTGAGCCTGTTCCTTTAATTCTAAAGTTAACTCTTTGTCCATTCTCAATATTAATTGATTTATAGGCAAAACTTGAAAAAATAATTGTGACTGATGCGATAATTAGAAGTATTGAATTTTTCATGCGATTTTTTTAGTAAATGTAAAATCATTTAAATCAAATTTCCAAAAAATAGTTTTTCGATTTGTTTGGTCCCTAATTTTTCCGAGATAGTTTAAGACTAAATATTTGCTACATTTGAATTTCAATAAGCATTTATCCATGAAAACATTAGCTCCGTTTATTTTTGTTTTTATTTAAGCATTCGCTTTTTGGCAAAGTAATAACGTAATCGCCGGTGGCGATGCCGAGGGCGATAACGGCTCTGTTTCCTTTTCCATCGGTCAGGTGGTTTACACTTCTGCGCAAAGCGCAACAGGAAATATCAATCAAGGAGTTCAACAGCCTTACGATGTTGGGGTGGTTACCGGTGTGGAAGAAATCGGGATTAATCTTTCGGTGTTTCCCAATCCTACTTCAGGTTTGTTAACGCTTACTGTGGATGGCGAAGACGCTCAGCCATTATCGTATGAACTTTTTGATGCTTCGGGCCGTTCGGTAGCCTCAAAAAATAACCTCAGTGCGTCCACCCAAATTTCACTCGATGCGTTTGCTACAGGTGTTTATACCTTAAGTGTATACAGAGGCAATAAGCCGGTTAAATCGTTCAGAATCGTTCGCAATTATTAGCATGAAGCAATTACTCACTCTATTTCTGTTTTGTCTTGGATTTTTAATGGCTTTTGGCCAGCCATCATCCTTTACGGTAAGCAGTGTAAGAAACGATGCCTCTGAAACAGAACTCGAGTTTAGTTTCGGCGAATATCAATTGCAGCCAATCGCAATTAAAGGCAAAACCTATTTGCTACCCGTAGCTGAAAACGCAGCAAGGTTATTGCTCAAAGGTGCTCCCGATTTGCTGCAGTTTAGCCGCTCGGTAATGCTTGGTGATGTGGGTGCGGTGCGCCTCGAAATTGTGGATGTTGCATTTGAAGAGATACAAAACGTTGAAATAGCCCCTTCGGCCGGAAATATCATGCGTAATAATACTGATATAGAGCGTTCAGAAGGAAGTCATTATGTACAAAATGCCTTCTATCCTACTGCAGCGGCATCGCTTTCTGACCCCTACATTTTTAGAAACGTCCGTGGTTCCGCGGTGCATGTATTTCCGATGCAATACAATGCGGTAAGCAAGGTTTTGCGCATCAATCGCAGTGTGCGTGTTCGGGTAGTTTCTGATGCCGCAATGGCGGGCATTAACGAGCGAAATGCACAAAGAAGCTCCAAATCGTCTTGGGGCGATCATGAGCTGTATGAGCGCCACTTTATCAATTACTCTGATACACGCTACGAAACGCCTGCGCAGTGGGGGAAAATGCTAATAATAAGCCATGAGCCGTTTATGGCCTCCATGGACGATTTTATTAACTGGAAAAGGCGCACGGGTATGCCTGTTGAAATAATCAGCTATGCTGACCTTGGAAGCGAAACCGCCATCAGCAATAAAATTCGCGACGAATACTACACAAATGGCTTGCGTTATGTACTCCTTGTGGGCGACATCGAACAGATCCCTTCGCCGGTTAAAAGCGGTGGTAAATCGGATCCCAGCTACGGCTATATCGAAGGAAATGATGCATACCCGGAAGTAATTATCGGTAGATTTTCGGCCGAAACAGAGCAAGACGTACTCACCCAGGTGCAGCGGGTGTTAAACTATGAGCAGGCAACAACCGGAGATCATTTCGCTAAGGTTATTGGAATTGCTTCGCAAGAAGGCCCCGGCGACGACAACGAAATAGATTATGAGCATGTGCGAAACATGACCGAAGATTTACTCAACTACACCTACACCTCAGCAGCCGAGTTTTATGAAGGCAGTCAGGGGGGAACCGATGCATCGGACGATCCTTCGGCTCAGGACGTGCGCGAAGCCGTTGATGCAGGTGCTGGTTTACTGCTGTACACCGGACACGGGTCATCGCAAAGTTTTGGTACATCAGGGTTTAGTAATTCAACCATCGGTACATTAAGCAATAGTGGAATGTTGCCTTTGATTTGGTCAGTAGCCTGTGTAAACGGCGAATTCGATAACGGAACCTGTTTTGCCGAAGCCTGGATGCGCCAGACGTACAATGGCGAACCGGCAGGGGCAGCAACGGTAATGATGTCGAGCATTAATCAAAGCTGGGACCCGCCCATGTGTGCTCAGGATGAAATGGTTGATGTACTTAGCGGCCAGATAGACGGCAATGCCGTTCGCACCTTTGGAGCTATAAGCATTAGCGGGTGCATGCGTATGAATGATGAGTACGGAAGCGCGGGCGATGAAATGACCGACACTTGGCACATTTTCGGCGATCCCTCCTTATTGGTACGCACCCAGGCCCCAATGTCAATGGCGGTTTCGCACCCTACCTCTGTACCTTTAGGCATTACACAACTGCCTGTTAGTGTAGATGTTGAAGGTGCGCGTGTAGGCTTGGTACAAAACGGGGTTCTAATTTCAAGCGGCATTGTTTCGGCAGG
The DNA here is from genome assembly GCA_046302715.1 of Bacteroidia bacterium. GTDB lineage: Bacteria > Bacteroidota > Bacteroidia > M30B66 > M30B66 > CAMCXT01. The sequence continues at coordinate 2,970 of JBKCHQ010000261.1, forward strand.
TTTGTGTATGCTTGAGTTCGATGCTTTATCGTCGCCACTTCAGTTGGAAATAACCGTAACGGCCTCTAACTACATTCCTTATCAAGGGCTTATAGATGTAATTGTTCCCGACGGGGCGTATCTAATTTACGAAGCCAATGAGGTGAACGACATTATCGGCAACAACAACCAACAAGCCGATTACAACGAAGCATTTTACCTCAACGTAACGGCCAAAAATGTAGGCAATCAAACCCCGGGTCCCTTAACGGGCATTTTATCTGAAAACTCGCCCTGGATAGTTATAAACGCACCTACAGGCTGTGTTTTTTACCCGAGCGATACGCCATTAAACTACAGCACCGCAGATTGTTTTTCGCTTCAAGTGGCCGACGGGGTTCCTGACGGTACAGTGGTTCAGCTTACCTTGGAGCTTACCAGCGAGTCGGGCGGGCAGTGGACCATCATTATTCCCTTGGTGTTACATGCTCCAGAAATGGTTGTGCCTACCTACGAGTTTTTAGAATTAACCGGTAACGGCAATGGTCGTGCCGACGCGGGCGAGCAGTTTAGGATTCGCATTCCTAACCAAAACTCAGGTTCGGCAAATTCAATAAATGGTATTGCCACCCTTACCCATGGAGCTCCAACATTAGAGACGCTTTACGAAGAACTTAATCCCGAGTTGGTGGAGGCCGAATCTACCCTTTGGACAGTTTTTGATTATCAGATTCCCGCAAATTTTAGCGTGCCCGGCAGCATATCGTTTGTTTATAACGTAATGTTTGGCGCTTATGGGGCCAACCGATCTTTTACCTTACCGGTGGGCGAACGGGTTGAAGATTTTGAAAACGGATTACCCGATAATTTGTGGCTTTCGGGAGCCGATATGCCGTGGGTAGAAGATACGCTCCAGGTGTATGAAGGCTCGATGAGCATGAAGTCGGGGGCTATTTGGAATAATGAAAAGTCGGATTTAGTGCTTAACGGCAATGTATTGGAAGCCGGCGAATTGGCATTTTACTTTAAAGTATCGTCGGAAGAAGGCTATGACTTTTTGCGGTTTTATATTGACGATGTAGAACAGAATGCATGGTCGGGGCTACAAGGATGGCAGCAGGCCACGTTTACGGTAGCGCCCGGATACCACATTTTTAGGTGGACCTACGAGAAAGATGAGATTATTGCAGCAAACGACGATGCCGCCTGGGTTGACTTTGTGCACTTGCCCTTGATGGAAGAAAGCAGCCAGGGTGTTTTAGGCCCTCAAGAGGCAGCGATTAAGGTGTATCCGAATCCGGCCGAAGAGGCCGTATTTATTACCGGAATTGCCAATGGGGCGTGTATTCTGCGTTTGGTTGACATGAGCGGACGCATTCTAGAAGAAAAAAGCTTGATTGCAACCGCAGGAAATGCGCTACAATGGGATTTGAGTGCGCAACACGTTGGAGGATTGTACTTTCTGCAGGTAATGCAAAGCGACGGAAGTATTGGTACTTGTAAACTACTTAAAAAATAAATTGAGGTTAAGCTCTGCGAAATTCGTTGAGAAACCTCTTAAATGGAATGTTAAACGGCAGAAAAACAATTGTTTTTAAGGAAATCGTTACACATTTAATTTTTTTGCAATTGAATGAACGGCCTCACCTGGAATCGGAAAATCATGCGCCAATAAAATTATTTAGCTGAAAATCAGTTTTTTGTTAAAAAATATTTTGGGCTTATAAACCAAATTTTGAAATCGGTGTTCGTTTGATTGTAGCGTTAGTTTGATTTAGGTATTGGAGCGGGTTCCTTTTTAGGGCCCGCTTCAATTTTTTAGATGAGTCGCCATACTATGGCCAGAAATATTCGTCTGGGAAGCTTGGTTGAAATATTCAACATCGAAAGCGCCCAGTTGCCTTTAAAAAGTTTGCAGTATTCACGAAGCGGTTGAGCGGCTTTCTTTACATCCTCGTTTTGAGTTTGGAGTTCGGTTAATAAATCGCGCAAGGTTTTCCGAATGCGTTGCATGCGTGCGTTGCTCATGGGGCCGTTTAAGCGCATGAGGGCAAACGATAAAGGGCGTAGCTGGTTGATGCGTGTTGCTGTTGAAGAGGTAGCATGTACGCGGTACAAAATGAGATTTTCATCCAAGCCGTAAAAACGGCAGCCTTTATCGAGCATACGTACCCACAGCAAATAATCTTCACAGTTCTGTACTTCGGGTTCTTCGTCGAAGCCACCTGCTTTGTCAAAAGCCGCCTTTGTGCATACTACGGTTGATGTGGGAATTTGATTTTGCCGATGGAAGAGCTCCAAGTCGTTTCGATCAAAGATTTTTTGAAGTATCTGAAAGGTATGTTCCCGTAGGTTCAAATTATTATTCAGGCAAATAAATCCATCGCTAAAGACCAGATCAACACATCGTTCCTCTAAAGTAGCTATTTGCAATTCCAATTTATTCGGAAACCAAATGTCATCGCCATCCAAAAAAGCAATGTAATGGCCACTTGCAGCCGCTACTCCTGCATTGCGCGTTTTGCCCTGCTTGCTGTTGGTGTGGCTCAGGACTTTTATTCGGGCATCGCTTTGAGCCAAATGTTGCGCGACTTCAAGTGTGGTGTCGGTTGAGCCATCGTTAACGATGATGATTTCGATATTGGGGTAGTTCTGCCCTTGAACGCTTTCAACAGTTTCGGCAAGATATGGAGCGCAGTTGTAAGCGGGGATGATGACGGATACTATTTTTGCCTCTGAGAATTTATGCATCTATTGAATCGCAATTATCGGTCTACTGGGAAGTAAATCTCTTAATACGTCTGGTTTTTAGGTATGCATAAAATCTATCAGATATTGGTTTCAATAAATTAAACGTAAACATCCAATCGATAAAACGATCCTTTTGAACCTTTTCCCTATTAAGGTA
>JBKCHQ010000262.1:0-14668 GCA_046302715.1 Bacteroidia bacterium
CATTAAATATTCTTTAACATAGTCTCTAATCGCATCTATATTATTTTTATTTATTGCTCTTCGCTCAGCGGCATCAATTAAACGCTCAAATGCTTCAGTAGTATGCAATGACTGAGGGTATTTCGCCAAAAAGTTTTCATAGGCCTCAACTGAATTAGTGTTTAATGAGGCTTGGAACATTTCACGAGCAGCAACCATTTCAGATTTAATACTTTTAGCTTTGGGCAAAAAATGAGAATTTTGGTGCGAAGAAATGAATTCATCTATAGCATATTCTGTTTTTTTATTTAAGGCAATGTTCAACTCTAAGGAATCTCGATGCCGCAATACCCTGCCCTTTATTTCGGATTTAGGGTACAAACTTAGCCAATTACTAAATTCCTCAGGGTTGCTAGAATCATATATGCTATAATACTCATCTCTCATAAAGGATTGTTTATACTCGAAATGAATTTTGAACTCCTTCGTGTTTCTGTTGACTTTATAAAAATCACTTCTAAAAACATCTATAATTATTGGAAGTCCAAAAGTTAATGGGCTTAATAGTATGTCCTTTGCTAGTGGACCACCCCTAACAGATCTTTTAACTGTTATAGTCTGTTGTTCATAATTAGGATGAATCAAGTCAATGGTAGTTTTCTTACGTTTAAGACTGATGCTCAAAGCCAATTTTCCATTGTTGCTTTTAGACTCTTCTGTTCCATTTATAGCGACAAAATCTTGCACATTATCAGAATAAATATTTACTGTACTATTGGATCTTTTGTCATAACTATCGTATTTGTAAGATGCGCAAGAATTCAAAAGAGCCAAAAATAAACACAGTATACAATATCTATATTTTATACACTTTTTGACTAAACCAAAGTACATTTTACTCATGTTTTGTGTGTATGATTTAAAATAAAAGTATTAATCTTGGAAACTTGTCCCAAATAGTTTTTATGTTTTAACAAGGACAAAATTAAAATAAAACTTAAATGCAAGTCAAATTATTTTAAGACTTAAACTTGTAGGCTACCCCTTTTTTTCGGACCATTCAAAATTAGAATTTCAAACATTCATTGCCAATTTTTAATAATCCATTGATATTTAATATTTTAAGGATTTTTGGATATTTTTGTGTTGTAGTCTATCATCCATTCCTCGGCCAATATTCTTACTTCTTTAAGATTTCCCAAAACGTGGGTATTGGAAGCTCTTTTCTGAACGAACCGTCAAAATCGATCTACAAATGCGTTTTCCGTTGGCTTTCCTAGCCATATAAAAACAACTTTATGCTGTTATCCTGACACCATAAATCAAGTTTGTCGGATATAAATTCAGGTCCATTGCCTACTCGGATTATATAGGGTAGTCCAAGCCTTTCTTTAAGATTTTCCATTACAAGTATTACGCGCAACGCCGGTACGGAGGTATCGATAATTAGCCAGTATTTTTTTATTTAAAGTCATCGATTATATTCAGCGCTCTAAATTTTTGACCCTCCCATAAACTATAATCGAAACAGGCAATATTGATTTGATGGCATCTATTCCGCTCGAAGCCGACGAAATTGAAGATTTGATGAGCCGAAGGAAGGCGGGGGTGCATTGAGAAATAAAGCTTGTAATTAAGAATAACGAGCTTACATACTTTATTTAACGAATCCTACGAATTAGCCTTCTGTGGCTTGACGGGTGCCGCAGCGAATGATGAACCTCGCCAAAATTATGCGGATCTGTAACATATCGGTATGCATAATTGGCAAGCGCAATTCGCCGGTTCTCGTTTTCGAACAAAAGCATCAGCTCTGCAATATGCCTCGAAGTAAATGTATGGATCGAAATAACGTTTTCTGCTGCTCGTAATCGCTCGCTTTCATTCGAAATTCCAATAAGATGCTCCACCACAGCCTCAAACTGTTGGCGATTAATGGCTTCTTTTATTACGATGTCCAGCTCCCGCTCGCCACGGTTAAGTTTTCGTCGCTTTATCGGCTCGGTTGCTGAAACACGAAACTGATGAGTAGCATCTATATACGCAGTTGTTAATACATCATTCGGTAAGGTAATCTGCCCCTCGAAAACCGATTTGCGTATTTCTGAATTTCCTTTCCGCATCAGTTTATAAACATGAAGCTTTTGTTCGCCCTGTGGCAACTCAAAGAAATTCATCACTGAGGATGGTTTATCGAACATTTTACCGTTTAATTCGGCCACAAATAGAGTACTGTCATACAATGAAATGCTTAATGCTGCCGACTGAGAGTGAATATTTTGACTAAGAATAATGGCCAGGGAGAAAAATAAAATTTTATGCATGGAATTAGCCGACGGTTTACTTAGGTTTGTTTCAAACATAATGCCATGGAAACAGAACCCAAAAACACGCTGCATCAAATGCTTGGCAATACGGTATTAAAGGGCAAAAAAATTGTTATCACCGGGGGAGGAACCGGCTTAGGCAAATCCATGGCTCAGATGTTTCTTCAATGTGGGGCCGATGTTTTAATAACCTCACGCAAAGAAGATGTACTCCAAAAGACATGCGCTGAACTTTCTGCTATTGGAGGTAAAATAGCCTATGCGGTATGTGATGTGCGTAAGATGGATCAGGTTGAACTGGCCGTAAATAAAGCTTATGAAGAATTGGGGGGACTAAACGTGTGGCTCAATAACGCTGCCGGCAATTTCATCAGCCCCACCGAACGATTAAGCCATAAAGCATTTGATACCATTGTTGACATTGTGCTTAAAGGCACCTACAACTGTACGCTTGCTGCAGGAAAGCGCTGGATTCAAGAAAAAACTAACGGCACCTTTCTTAATATCGTTACTACATATTCATGGACCGGATCGGGTTATGTGGTTCCATCAGCCATCGCAAAATCAGGTGTGTTAACCTTAACCCGCAGTTTAGCCGTGGAGTGGGCTAAATATGGTATTCGTTCAAACGCCATAGCTCCGGGACCATTCCCCACTGAGGGTGCATGGAGCCGACTTTTCCCTAGCGATTTAGCCGATAAACTCGACCCCCTTCAACGCATTCCGCTTCGTCGCTTTGGCAGCCATGAAGAATTGGCCAATCTGGCAGCTTACCTTGTATCTGATTTTTCGGCATACATAAACGGCGAGGTAGTAACCATTGACGGCGGAGAATGGCTGCAAGGTGCGGGGGAGTTCAATGGTTTGGAAGCCATTCCTGCTCCTATGTGGGATGCCATTGAATTAATGGTGCGTGGAAAAAAAAGTTGAGCGAACACTTGTAATTGTCTGATTAATAAATAATTTTATTAAAAAAAAAAAAAATCAGAATGCGTCGAATTATTTCCCTTGCCCTAATAATGCTTGCATCAGTAAACATTTGGGCACAACAGCCTGCGTCCTCTACAGGATTTAAGCCAAGCGATAGTGATCAAAATTCGAAGAAAACCGAAAAAGGTAAAAACTACGATGTCAACTATACCGTTTCAAACCAGGAAGCCTATTTTGAGGCAGGCGAAGATTCGTTATTCCGACTCTTGTATCACAAAATTAACCTCCCCGAAACTGCCATTCAGGCTAATTTAAACAGCAATGCCATGATTGGTTTTCAAGTCAACTTTGATGGTAAAGTCTCTAGCGTTTACAGCATCAGCAAGGTGGGTTATGGCATTGACGAACAGCTGCTGGAAGAGTTGTCAACACTTATTTTTAAACCCGCTACTCAAGGCAGTATCCCATATAGGTCGGAGGTAATAATAGAAATACCAATAAAAGCAGCGTACCTAAAAGACTTAAAACAATAGTTTTAACACCGTTTCTTAACTTCATTTTCTTTGATTTAATCAACACTGAGACTGAGCGATTAAGAAACTAATTTCCCCCATCTTTTGCATTCATTTTATAAATCTACTTTCTAAACATTAGCCTGAATTGATTTGCGGAAGCCCCAAGCAAACCCAATCCTATTAAAAGGAAAAAGACAGACGTAGCACCCCATCTTTCAAAACCAGCTTGTATCTCATCCTCCCCTACGAGGCATTGATTTGAATTGAATGCCTTCACCAAGCATTCTTCAATAACAACAAGCTATGAACAGTATAGAAACTATAGAGGCTCGGTAAAAGAAAGCAAAAGAGAGAAAAAAAGTGTAAACTAAATCAGGAAAAATATAAAGGGTAGCAAAGGGAAACAGCTGTCCCCGCCCTGTTTCAAGTTCCGAAATATAGTATCAACCACAAAGTGGTTTTTACCAACCAATCCATGAACACACTTGTTTGAAAAAAATTAAACGTTTAGCGATTTTGAAACGACTAAAAATTGGATAATTAGTAGCTTCGCCTTGGGGAAGGGGGGATAGGTTCCTACAAAATCAAGGCATTCCAATCAAATTAACTTACTAACAAAGAATTGAAAAACTCGACCTAATCCAATATGAATTTCAATTATTTATTGTTCCAGCCAATTGCTTAGCTAACATCAGCTAATGTATATTATCGCTTTTGAGACTTAATATAAAGGCTATGCCGCCATTTAAAATATTACAAAACAGAAAAATCATATAGGCGGGATTATGTGCCCTTTTTCTGACATCAAATTGCCTTAAAACCAAACCGATTTCCCCTAAATTTGTCGTATGAATTTTGTTGAAGAATTACGTTGGAGAGGTCTGCTCCACGACATGATACCGGGCACTGAAGAGCTGCTCGCCAAAGAAAAAGTTTCGGCATACATTGGTTTCGACCCTACAGCTTCATCGTTGCACATTGGTTCGCTGATACCGATTATTTTACTAATGCACCTCCAACGCCATGGACATAAACCCATTGCGCTCGTTGGCGGAGCTACCGGTATGATTGGCGATCCTTCGTTTAAGGCCGAAGAACGTAAAATGCTCTCTGAAGAAGCATTGCAGAAAAATGTAGCCGGAATTGAACGCCAACTGAGATATTATCTAGATTTTGAACAAGGGGCCGAACTTGTAAACAATTACGACTGGTTTAAACCATTTTCCTTACTCGACTTTTTACGTGAAGTGGGAAAACATATCAGCGTGAACTATATGATGGCCAAGGACTCGGTTAAGAAACGCCTCGAAACAGGCATTTCATTTACCGAATTTAGCTACCAACTTATTCAAGGATATGACTTCTACTGGCTTTGGAAAAACAAGGGTGTAATGTTGCAAATGGGCGGATCTGATCAGTGGGGCAATATAGTTACGGGCACCGAACTCATCCGTCGTATAGCAGGTGGCGAAGCCTATGCCCTCACCGTTCCGCTCGTTACAAAAGCAGACGGGAGTAAGTTTGGAAAGACCGAGCAAGGTAACGTTTGGCTCGATGCTACATTAACCAGTCCTTACCAGTTTTATCAGTTCTGGCTCAATACATCAGACGAAGATGCGGCACGCTATATCAAGATGTTCACTTTTTTACCTCAAACTACCATCGAAGCGCTTGCAGCGGAGCACGCAGTAAATCCGGCACAACGTGTATTACAAAAGAAACTTGCCGAAGAAGTTACCTGTTTGGTACACGGACACGAGGAATACGAAACGGCGCTCGCGGCAACTGCTGTTTTATTTGGGCAAGGGACAAAAGAACAACTGAGTGCCATGCCATTGCAAACGTTTCTGCAGGTATTTGATGGCGTACCGCAATTTGATATCCCCTTGAACTTTCTGGAAGAAGGCATTCCTGTTTTAGATTTACTGGCTGTGCATAGTACAGTTTTTGAATCGAAGGGCGAAGCACGTAAAATGATTCAGCAAAATGCCGTTTCATTTAACAAAGAAAAATTCAGCGATGTTGCAGGCACAGTAGGTAAAGGCCATCTCATTGGAGAAAAATACCTGCTCGTTCAGAAAGGCAAAAAAAATTATTACCTCTTACACTTTACTTCGTGAGAATTGTTGATACCATACCGCATCCGCAGTTAAAAATCAGCATTTTCCAAATGAACGGAAAATATTTGATTAAATTTGAAGCAGGCCCGTACGAGCAGACATACAAGGTTGACGAAACCGAAATTAATAGTTTGCATGACTTAAAAGAAAAGATAAATGATGAAGTATTGCACCAAATTGCAGCCTGCTTCAGAGCGATGCACACGTTAAATCCATTTAAACAGTAAACCTATGAACGCTGTTATTCAATCATTAGGTGTCGCTTTGGTTTGTATCATTATTAACCATAATGCAGCGGCGCAAGGCAGTTTTTCGATTGGCTTATTAAAGTATCGAGGTGGGGGCGATTGGTATGCCAATCCCACATCGCTGCCTAATTTAATTGCCTTCACCAATAAAAATCTTAATGCTTCGATTTCGGCCGAACCAATTACTGTGGATGCCGAAGACCCTGCCTTGTTTACATTACCATTTGTGCATATGACCGGACACGGTAATGTTATTTTCTCGCAAGAAGAAATCGAAAACCTTCGAACATATTGCATGGGCGGTGGTTTTTTACACATTGATGATAATTATGGGATGGATCCCTTTATCAGGCCTCAATTAAAACGAATATTCCCTGACTTGGAATTGATGGAGCTGCCTGCATCTCATCCCCTATTCCACCAACGTTTCGATTTCCCGGGTGGATTGCCCAAAATTCATGAGCACGATGGAAAAGCGCCGCAGGCATTTGGATATATTTACGAAGGCCGATTGATGCTGTTATACACCTATGAATGTGATTTAGGAGACGGATGGGAGGACTTGAGCGTTCATAAAGATTCGGATGCAACACGCCAAAAAGCGTTAAAAATGGGCTCCAATATTTTACAATATGTATTATTGGGCAACGACCCAATTAAGCGCACGAATCCTTAGGTGCATGAGTAAATACTAACAATAAATATGTTAATTTTTGGCGGTTATAAACCATAGCCTGTTTACAACTACCAAATACGCACGGTGTAATTCGTTGATTTTTGGATGAATTTCGATAGAATCAAATTTCAAAAATCTATGAAAAAATCTCTGATTTTTGCTTGTTGTTTGGGTCTAGGTACCCTTGCGCAAGCGCAATTACAATCTAAAAAAGGTGAAGCGTATTTGCCCGAAAAAGGCGATTGGTCGCTGGGTGTTGATGCCACTCCATTTTTAGATTACATGGGGAATTTCTTAAGTAGCGGAGGCAACTCTGCTCCAACACAGAATTTCCTGGGAGCCAATCAAACCATTATTGGCAAATACTTTACAGAAAGCAACAAAGCTTATCGAGGAATCCTTCGAATTGGGATCAATTCGGATTCCGAGATCAATCAAATTAGTAAACATGGGAGTACTGCCCCAAATTATCCCAATCTACCCGAATTGGTTGATGATAAGTACACAGAAAAAAGTTCTTTCATCGGTTTAGGTGGTGGATTGGAGTTTCGTCGAGGCAAAACCCGCCTACAAGGCTATTATGGTGGGGATGCCTTGATTAGCTTTAGCAGTTCATCACGCAGTTTTGAATACGGTAATGCCTTGAATGATTCAACATCTGTGGGTGCACTAACCTCCGATTTTGGAAATGAAAGCACTCTGAATCTTATTAGCGACACCTATGGAAATACTGCCCGCATAACCAGTCAAAAAGACGGCAGCATGTTTGCGTTAACGCTACGTGGTTTTGCGGGAGTTGAATATTTTGTTCTTCCCAAACTTTCTATTGCGGGCGAATTCGGCTGGGGTGTTACGTTTGCATCAATGGGTGGAAGCTCAACAGAACTCGAATCGGTTGACTTTGGCGGCAACAATCCTGAGGGCACCGTTACCATTGGAACACAAACCATCGAAAACCCTAATACAAGTGGATTCCGTTTAGACACCGACCGCAACTTAACCGGATCTGCATCGGGTGCGCTTCGGTTAAATTTCCATTTTTAATCTTAAGCAAGTAATGAAAGAACTCTGTGTCGAAAGGCGCAGAGTTCTTTTTGTTTAGATGCGGGTTACACCGCCCGAAACAATAAACTTCATAACTTCCTCTGGAGCTGACTCAACAGGCACTAGCATTTCATTTTTAACCAATACCAATTCACCCGAAAAATTATAACTGTGCGGCATATACACTGCTGAATACCCTTCTTTTAATCCAATATTTGACATATCATTTTGGGTAATAAATCCAATTTTATAAATGTTTTCGCTTAAGGTATGTTTAATCAAAACAGGCTTTGAAAAACGTTTTTCCTTACCAATAAATGCCGACATCAAATCGCGGATAGATGTATATATAAATTTAACTAACGGAATACGTTCCAATAAACGATCAAAAAACTGCAATACCGGAATTTGAATAAAATAGGTGGCAATCCAGCCTAAAAAAGCCGTTGCCACAACAACAAGTAGAATGCTCAATAATGAATAATCAGAAGGAAATAAATCGCTGATGTAATTAATTGATTTAATTACAATGAATACTGTTAAACCCAAAGGGGCAATAAGCAATAAGCCTTTCAAAAAATATCCTGAAAATCTTCGTGCTATTCTTTTAAATAATTCCATCATTGATAAACGTTAGTGTTCACTCCACACAATTTTTTTACTATTTAAATTATACCAGCCCATTTTACCGTCTTTTAATAGTTCAAAGGCCGACAACTCTTTAACCCAGCGAATTTCGTCAAAATCAAAAGGGATTAAAACATTGCCCGAGCTTTCGTACACTCCGAATTTACTGTTTTTATCTTCTGAAATTAATAACGCAACATGCTGCTCAATGGATAATTGCGTAGGTTTAATAACTTCAGCACCTTTTGAATTAACAAAGCCCCAATTGCCCGACTTTTTGACACGGGCAATTCCATTTTCGAAAGGTAAAACGGCATCATATTGCGCGTCACAAATACGCTTTCCGTTCTTATCGATTAGCCCCCATTTCCCTTTCTCCTTAAATGCAGCAATATCCTCTGAAAATTGTGATACATCATCAAACTGAGCAGAAATGGTCCATGTGCCCTTTTTATTAATAAATCCATACTTGCCCTTTTTACTTAATCGTGCAAGGCCGCAAGAAAAATTATTGTTATTCAGATCAGATGAGGGACAGCTTTCCGATAACGAAATTTCTTTTTTTCCAGCCAAATTGTAATATCCGCAATCACCATCATTAGAAACAAGAATTAACTGCTCAGCGGGGACACTAATCCGATTATGCTCGGGTGCAATGAGTATCGTTCCACTTCTATTAATTAGACCATATTTCCCATCTTGTTTTATGCGGGCAACTCCAGCATTAAAATTGTTTACTTCCTCATATTGTAGTGCAATACTTTCCTTACCTGTGGAATCAACAAAACCTGTTAAACCATCTCGTGCTACAGCAGCTAAACCCTCATTAAATGGCTCTATTTCATCATATACGATTGCAGTTAACGATTTACCGCTTCCATCTATGAGTCCATAACGTTCATTTTGTTCTACCCGAAACATGCCATTAAATGGCCCCGAAACAGAACTAAATTCAGGTTTAATTATCCATTCACCTCTTGAATTTATTACACCTACTGTGGAATCGGTTTCAACAATAGCCCTGCCTCCTGAAAATGCTTCGGCAAACTTAAACTGAGGCGGAATTACCGCTAAACCAGCTTTATTGATATACCCTTTTAAGCCATTAATAGTGACCACTGCAAGATTTTCATAAAACAAATCCACTTCTTCATATTGAAATGGAATACGAATCTCGCCTAAGCTATCGACAAAACCCCATAATTGATTTTTAACCGCCGGGAAAAGTTTAATCTTAGCAAGCTCGACGTCTTCCGAAATTTGATCCTTAAAAGGGTATTCAGGATATTTTTTCTTAAATGATTCGAAGCTCTCGCTGCGCTGATCGGCCGTGTAAAGGCGATATAACATATCCCAAGCTTTAGCATTATTGCGATTATGAGGATATTTTAAAGCAAAGGCATACAATGATTCTTGCGTGTTATCAAAGGTCAATATTCGAAAAACACCGTCCTCGGCTTCTCCACGATAAATAGAATTTGGAAAAACATTAATATAATCTACCAATGCTGTAAGTGCACCGCCACTTAGCACCTCAAAATAGCGTGTTTTCTCAAGATTAGCTTGAGCTTGAGCGCGCAAAGCAGAACGTGGAAAACGTGAAACGAACTGCCCCCAGACCCTTGAATTATTCTCGCTTACAGCGTAATTAAAAAAATAGGAATCGCGCAAAAAACAAGCACTGTCAGTATAGGCTCCATAAGGAAAATTCGTTACAAACCGATCTAATGCTTCCCAAGTGTTCTTCTGTACGGCCTCTTCAAATGCCTTGCGGTAAATAAATTCTTTCTGTACGTTTAAGAATGTCTCATCCAATTTGTTTTTTTTCAATCTACGCCGCTGCAGTAAATTGGCATGCGGGAGATGCATCAGCGACCTGTTAATGTGAATATATGCCGAATCAAAAGAATGAAAACGGCTGTAGCCATCGGTAAAATATAACGACATACCATAATGGCTAAGAACAGGATTGCTCCAAATAATTCGCTTAAAAATACGCTTTGCCTTAGAATAATTTGATTTTTCCAAAGCCTTAAATCCTCTGCCTGTTTGCGCGGCCGACGAACCAATAAAGCCTATAATAAAAAACATTAAAAGTAGGAGCCGATACATTAGACAACAAAGGTAAGCATTGTGATTTTAGGGAGGTATCTTTGTTAATATTTAGAGCATCAATCTCTCCAATTCGACTTTAAGTCTCATTAATATTGCTGTATTGCTGAGCATGAAAACTGCCTTTCTTTTCCCATCGTATTGGATGAATAAAATTCGGCATTGGCGATTGAGGATGCGTTATGCCGTTCATCCCCAAAGCACCATAGGAGCCGTTAAAATAAGCGGAAAAAAATTTAGCTTGGGTAAAGGCAGCTATATGAATTCGGGCTATATATCGGCAGGCAATGCAGGCGTAAATATTGGCGCCTGGTGCGCCATCGGGTACAACGTATCTATAATTGCAGTAACACACGACATTCATTTCCCCACAGGACTCGAAACATTGCGTCCATTCAACGAAAAACCCGTTCATATCGGCGATGGTGTGTGGATTGGCAATAATGTGGTAATTCTACCCGGTTGTACCATAGGCAACTTTGCTGTAATTGGTGCTAATAGTGTGGTTAACCGAGATATACCCGATTTTGCCATTTGTGTGGGAATGCCTGCACGTGTTGTAAAAATAAAAGAGGAAGAATTGTGTCGGCAACATGTTACTTTTGTCGAGCAAAATAAAGAGTAGATCCATGAGAATTTTAATTACCGGCGGGGCCGGATACATCGGCTCGGTGTTAACCAATCTGGCCTTACAACGTGGGCATACGGTTACTGCCGTAGACGCACTTTGGTTTAACGAGCAAATTCCGCTCATTCACCTTAACAATCCCAACTATACCTTTCACAAGGGCGACATAGGCTCAACGACACTCATGGAGCCGCTCTGCGAAAATGCCGATTTCATAATCCATACAGCAGCAGTAGTAGGCGATCCGGCCAGTAAGCTTTTTCCGGAGTTAACCACCGAGGTAAACGAAAAAGCGTCGATACGCCTCATAAAAACCGCTCAAAAAGCAGGTGTTAAAGGTTTTATATTTTTCTCCACCTGCTCTAATTACGGCGTAGCTAACGATCTCGCTACAGAAGACACTCCTTTGCAGCCACTTTCGCTTTATGCCGAGTCTAAAGTAAACGTGGAACGTTACCTCATGGAAAAACCGCAGGGCTTAGACGGTAATTGGCCGACTTTCTACCATTTACGGGGCATCGCCACGTATGCGTTTCGATTTAACGGTGAACGATTTTACCTTAAACGCCTACACAAAAAAATACCTCGATATTTTTCTACCCGAATCGTATAGGCCCTACATACACGTGTACGATATTTCGAATGTGATGCTTCATCTTATCGATTCCTTCGAAACGGTTAAAAATAATGTATTCAACATAGGGTTTCCGGGCGAAAACTATCAGAAAATTCAAATTGCCGAAACGGTGAAGAAATTTATCCCCGACCTTAAAATAGATATTCTAAAAGAGGGCGGCGATAAAAGAGATTACCAGGTTGATTTTTCGAAATTGCATCGCTTCATTGATGTGAAACAAGTTTTTAATGTTGAAAAAAGCGTTTCCGAAATTTACACCATGCTCAATAACGGATACATTCGTAATCCTGACGCACCTGTTTATTACAACACCAGCCCCAACCTCACGTGAACCATCAGGAAACCATAAATTTTATTCGATCGCTTTATAAAAGCGAGGATTTTATTCCGCTACATGCCCCCGTTTTTATGGGCAACGAAAAGGCCTACCTCAGCGAGTGCATCGATTCTACTTTCGTTTCTTATGTAGGTCGATTTGTGGGGCAGTTCGAAGAAATTACCGCTAAATATACCGGTTCGCCTTATGCGGTGGCTTGTGTTAACGGCACAGCAGCCTTGCATATCGCTCTTATCCTTGCAGGGATTAAAGAGGGCGACGAAGTGATTTGTCCTGCGCTAACCTTTGTAGCCACCGCCAACGCTATTTCTTACTGTAGAGCCTACCCCCTACTCGCCGATAGCGAAAAATTCTCGCTGGGCTTGCATCCCGAAAAATTGGAAGAATGGTTGCAACATAACACTAAAACCGGCAGCGACGGATTTACCTATAACATCCATAACAATCGCAGAATAAGTATTTGCGTGCCTATGCACACCTTTGGCCATGCCGTTAGAATGGACGAATTGATGCAGGTATGCAGCAAATACAACATTACAGTAGTTGAAGATGCTGCCGAATCTCTCGGAACATTTTACAAAGGAAAACACACCGGAACCTTCGGCAAATTGGGCATCTTGAGTTATAACGGAAATAAAACCATTACCACAGGCGGCGGAGGTATGATTTTAACTTCCGACGAAAAGCTGGCCCAACGTGCCAAACACATCACCACCACTGCCAAAGTGCCCCATAAATGGGAATTTATGCACGACGAAACTGGTTATAATTACCGAATGACTAACGTGAGTGCCGCCATTGGACTCGCACAAATGGAAAAACTGGATTTTTACCTGCAGAATAAACGTGATACGGCAAAACAATATGCGGAGTATTTTACCCAAAGGGAGGCTAATTTCTTCAGCGAACGCGATTTCTGTAAAAGCAATTACTGGCTTAATGTGCTGCTGCTAAATGACCGCAACGAGCGCGACGCATTTCTGAAAAGCACCAACGATGCCGGCGTTATGACACGCCCCATCTGGAGTCTGATGAATAAACTCCCCATGTTTGAATCCTGCACCCGAATGAATCTTGACGAAGCGGAATGGCTCGAGGAGCGTGTCGTAAATATCCCAAGCAGCGTAAGAACGGCATGAAATCATTAATTCTCATCGGTGGTGGAGGACATTGCAAATCGTGCATAGATGTTATTGAATCAGAAGGCACTTACACCATTGCGGGAATATTGGATTCGATTAAACCGATTGGCGAACGGGTATTGGGATATCCCATTTTGGGAAAGGATACGATGCTCGAAGAATTGGCCGCAAAAGGCCACGCATTTTTCATCACTATTGGTCAGATAAAAACACCGGCACCACGCATTGCTCTCTATAACCGAATAGAGGCTTGCGGAGCCGAAATGCCCGTAATTATTTCGCCGCTGGCCCATGTATCGAAACATGCAAAAGTGGGAAAAGGCAGCATCATCATGCATTATGCCTTAGTTAACGCAGCTGCCGAAATAGGCCATAATTGCATCATCAATAGCCGTGCTCTGGTTGAGCATGATGCATTAATTGGGAATCACTGCCACATTTCAACAGGAGCGCTTATCAACGGAGGCGCAAAAGTGGGCGATTTTAGTTTTATAGGTAGCGGTGCCGTTTTTCGCGAGGGCATTTCGCTACCCGAAAATTCATTTATTAAAGCCAACAGTCTTGTAAAATGAGCCTATCTTCGACATTGAGAATCATTTTTCGAACGACCTAAGCCAGACATACCACACATGCACAACGCCGATAAAATAGCCCGAATTTCCATTGCCAAAAATGCGAGCATTTTGAGCGCCTTAAAGCAAATGGATCAGCTCGATCGTAAGTTGCTGTTGGTATTCGATAAAGGCAAATATTGTGGTTTGTTAAGTATTGGCGATATACAACGGGCCATCATTAAAAATATTCCGCTCGAAACCGAAGTTGACCATATTTTACGAAAGCAGCATCGTGTTGCCCGAACTGGCGATTCTACCGAAACCATTCATAAAATGATGATGGAATTTCGCACCGAATGCATGCCCGTTTTAGATGAAAACGATAACCTGGTTGATACGCTGTTTTGGGAGGAAGAGTTTAAGGAAACAGAACGTCAACCCGCGGGCGAACTTAAAGTGCCCGTTGTAATTATGGCGGGTGGCTTCGGTAGCAGACTAAAACCGCTTACCAACATCATTCCCAAACCGCTTGTGCCCATTGGCGAGAAGCCCATTATCGAAATTATTATTGATGGCTTTAACCGTTTGGGAGCCACCGATTTTTACCTCTCGGTAAATTATAAACACGAAATGATTCGTTACTACTTCGATCATTTAAAAGACCGAAACTACGCGGTGCATTATTTTATGGAAGACCAGCCCTTGGGTACGGCAGGCTCCATCTATCTGTTAAAAAATGTGCTGAACTCCACTTTTTTTGTATCCAATTGCGACATACTTATTGACCAGGAT
>JBKCHQ010000263.1:0-28666 GCA_046302715.1 Bacteroidia bacterium
AGGCGGTACCGCCGATATTGATGGCGGTATTGGCGTAACCAATTTAACATGTGCTACAGATGCTTATCTCATCAAATATTCAAAAAGCACGGGCGCTTTGCAATGGGGCTTTAATTTGGGCGGCAATTCGCTAGAAAACGGCACACATCTTTTAGTAACGCCCGAAGATGAGATTGTTCTCGCCGGCACCATGAGCAGCCCTACCTTTGATGCCGACCCCGGTTTTGCAAGCTTTGCTCTTAATTCGAATGGAATTTCATCGGCACCCTTTGTAATTCGGTATTTACCCAGCGGTCAACTCGTTTCGGGCTTTGTATTAGGCGGTAGCGCAGGTACCACCATCGCATTGGGCGCCTTGCAGGTTTCAATGAATAATAATTTAATTGTAGCCGGAAATTTTACCGGAACCCTTAACTGGCTTGATGTCAATGGACAATCCTCCGCTTTTACTTCGGGCGACTCGAGCGATGCTTTTATTGCCGAACTGGATGGCGTAAATCAATATTTGCAAATAAAACGCATCACCGGTAGCGGCAATCAAACACTTTCGGATGTTTTAGTAAAGGGCCCCGTAATGTATGCGTGTGGTCAACTTGACGGCCCCACCTTGCCCGAGCAGGATAATGCCACTGTTTTAGAACCTTCCAATTCGAGCAATCAGGCGTATTTATTCCGATATAACGATAATCCAACTTCTATTTCAAGGAACCTAAATGCCGTAAATGAAGTGCTCGTTTATCCCAATCCGGCCTTACACTTGGTTCATGTTGTGGTGGACGATTTAATCGGAGTGGAATTGTATTCCTACGATGGTCGTTTAGTACTTCAATCAGCCAACCAAAGCTTTATCGTTTCAGATTTACCATCTGGCGTTTATCTACTACGTTGTAAAACAAGTAAGGGCGAGCGCAGAACTCGTTTGGTGATCGGAAATTAATCGAGATTTAGGAACCCATTTCCACAATTTTGTCGAATTCTTCTGCCCGTAAAGGCATCACGCTTAAACGTCCCTGCCTAATTAAGCCAATTTGAGCCAACATAGGTTCATTTTTAATATCAACTAAGGTTACGCTTTTTTTGAGGGTGTGATGCGGTACTAAATCTACCGCCACCCAACGCGCATCATCGGTTGTAGGGTCGGGATAGGCCTCGCGAATTACCCTAGCTATGCCCACAACTTCCATACCTTCGTTGCTGTGATAAAAAAGCGCCAAATCGTCCGTTTTCATGGTACTTAAATTATTGCGCGCCTGATAATTCCGCACTCCATCCCAAAAGGTTTGGCCGTCCTTTAAAAACTGTTGCCACGAATATTTGTGTGGCTCCGATTTTACCAACCAGTAATTCATATCCTAATGCGTTATTTTAAAAACAAGTTCTTTCATAATCTTCCCGCCATCGGTATCGCTGGTGTTCCAACCTTTACTGCGCATATCGGCATTGCGAATATGGTGTATGATCTTTATCACCTTAGCCGGAGTATAAAGTCGGGCGGCACTCTCGTACTCGCGCATGAAATAAGGATTAATGCCCATTTCTTCGGCCATCGAAGCGGTTTTACCCGAGCTTTTTAACCAGTGGTATTGGAGCACTCGAGCAAAAAAGGTCAATAATCCGGGCAACACCATTTGAATGGGCAGATTTTTTTCCATATCGCCCATGTAATTCGCAATTTTATTGGCTTTCAGAATGTTTTTCGTCGAAAGTGCTTTTTGCAGTTCAAAAAGCGTGTAATCTTTGCTCACGCCCACCGATTCCTCAATGTCTTTCTCCTGAAACTCGTATCCCTCAGCATGATTCAGCATGAGTTTACGGGCTTCCATGGCAATTTTTTCGAGCTCGTTGCCTAGTGATTCGGCCAATAGTAAGGCGGCACGCGTAGCGATGCGGTAGTTGTGTTGTTGAAAAAAATGGGCGGCCCACTCCGGAATTTTATCGTCGCGGAGCTTTGTAGTTTCTACCAGCACATGATTTTTAGCGGCATCGTAAAAGCTTTTTTTCTTGCCTTTTTCCTTGCCACCTGCTGCTGACGTTTCGTCGCTATCGGCATCTGATGTTGAGGTGGCCCGTTTGGCAATCTTAGCACCTCTGAAAAATAAAACTAAAATGGTGCTGGGATTGGGCTTTTCGAGATACGGTACTAAACGCTGAAAAACATCGGGCCCTGGCCGTTTCATGGCCTGTGCCTCTTTAACAATAGTTATCTGAAACTCGGCCATCATCGGAAAACGCCGTGCAGCTACAATCACGTCTTCCGGACTGCAATCGGCCCCGTATAGCACATTAAAATTAAACTCCTTTTCATCGGCACCCATAATGTGGTCTTCGATGTACTGTACAATTTGATCGGCATAATATGGTTCTTCACCGTGAAATATGTAAACCGGCTTGTACTTTTTTGCCTTCAAATCTTTTAGAACCGCTTCGGGAGTCATGGTCACAAAGTACTTAAATTATGAAGCCCGATTGGTTGCTTGTTTGAAAATATTTAAAATTTGGGCAGGCTTTCTTCGATTATTAGCAATAAAAATTCCTGAAAAATAAACGGCCTACACAAGGGCAAAGCGTTTCTAAAATATTAATCCCGGAAATAATTATGTATTGGAACGCAGAAATTTTTACTTTTACTGCCACAACCTAACCTCACAATTTTTCCTCCATATAAATATTTGTAACTCTTATTGAAAGGCTTGCGTAATATGGGCAAAGCCTGATCGCATTTCGGGTATTAAGTAATGGAAACTGCCACACCGGGCATAACGAGCAGCAATGCTATGACCAGACGATTAAACATTCTGGTAGTTGAGGATAATTTAGGCGACTATGTCCTCATTGAGCAAATGCTTATAGAGGCGAGCGATTTTCAAAAAGAAATACATCACGTAACCACCTTAGGCGAAGCTATTGCTTTGATGGAACGCATTGCATGCGACGTGGTTTTACTTGATTTATCTTTACCCGATAGTTACGGAATTGATTCATTTCATCGTATTTCGCGCCTTTTTCCGCAAACCCCTGTAATTATTCTCTCAGGACTTAACGACACCCGTTTTGCTAACGATGCGGTAAAAAATGGTGCTCAAGAATATTTGGTGAAAGGCGAATTTGAAGAGAAGCTTCTGGCCAAGTCAATAGCCTATAGTATTGAACGCAAGGCAAGTATGGAGTTGCTTCGTGAGAGCCAGGAAACGTATAAACTGCTCTTCGAAAACAATCCCATACCGATGTACATTCGGAAAAAAGCATCGTTGCAAATTGTGGGTGTTAACCAATCGGCCGTTCAGCATTTTGGATTTACGGAGGACGAGTTTTTAAAAATGGTGGTGTCTGACTTACATCCTGCCGATGAGCGCGATTTACTCGAAAAACTCATTAATGAATGGAATGGTAGTCAATCCAATCCTGGTGTTTTTAGGCATATTCGTAAGGACGGTTCTATAGTTTTTGTGGAATGCAGGGTACGAGAAATGATCTTTCAAGGCGAGGCTTGCGTACTCGTTCTTGCCGACGACATTACCGAAAAAATAAGAGTACAGGAAGAGGTCACCATACAGGCCAATATATTAAAGAACGTACACGATACTATTTTTGTGGCCGATCGCAAAGGGCTTATAACCTACTGGAACGAAGGTGCCGAAGAAACATTTGGCTATCTGCGCAGCGAAATTCTGGGGCAAAGCTATGAAGCGCTCTACCCCGAAATTGATAAGCATTTGGTGCGAAAAGAAATTCAGGAAATTTTTTCGGGCAAGCTCAGTCAGTGGGAGAGCAAACTTATTACTCGTGGCGACCGCATCATTTGGTCCGACAATAAAGCCTCGCTTCTTTATGACGAAAGGGGCAAGATTAGTGGCTATATTCGGGTATGTAAGGACATTACCCTAAGTAAGAAATTTGGCGAGGCCCAGAAAGAAACAGTGGCCATGCTTAATTCTATTTTCAACACCGTTGATCAGGGTATTTTGCTTCTCGATCCCATGGGGCGCATTAAGGCATTTAATCTTACCGCCAACCGCCAGAGCATCCAGCTTTTGGGCAAAGAGCTGGTTGAGAATACACCTTTTACCGATTATCTGCTCGAAAGCATGCAGCAAAATTGGCAAAAGGCATTTCAAGATGCACGTGCTGGAGCACAGTTGCATGAAGAAATGGTGTATAAATTTAGACCGGGATCGGAATTTTGGTTTGGGATGAGCTTTTCGCCTGTGAGCGACGATTCGAACGTTGTTATTGGGGTTTGCGTGAGTATGATTGATATTACCGATCGTAAGCGTGCCGACGACCGATTTCGAAGCCAGTACATCGAAATTGAAAACAATAACAAGGAGCTCGACCGATTGGTGAAAGTGCTTTCGCACGATTTGCGTGCGCCGATGAATTCTGTAAATGGCCTAATTTCGCTCGCACGTGAAGAGAAAAATCCCGCTGAGTTTGCCAATTATCTCAATATGATGGAAAAAAGTTTGCGTAAACTCGAAGTGTTTACCAACGATATGATTTCATCGCTTAAAAACAGAGGATCGGCCATTTTATCGCCCCTGCGGCCTGCCGATTTGGTATCTGAAATAGTTGACGAACTCAAATATTCCAGCGAGGCTTCGGGTATCACGTTTACTATAGATATTGATCCTGCTATAGTTTTGCAAACCGATGCCTCACGTATGCGCATTATTTTCAGCAATTTGGTGTCGAATGCTATTCGGTATCACGATGCGGATAAAGACAACCGTTTTGTTCGAATTCGTGCTGCACAAAGTCCGCTCTTGGTGGTGTTTGAAGTAGAAGATAATGGAATTGGTATAGCCGAAGAGCACCAAAAGCAAATTTTTGAAACCTATTATACCATTGGAAATGTGGAAGGATCATCTGGATTGGGCTTGTCCAATGTGCGCGATGCGGTTAATAAACTCAACGGTTCTATCGATGTTGAATCAACGCCGAGTATCGGAAGTACCTTCCGTATTTCATTTTCATTAAATTAAAATTTTAGAAGCAGCGCAATTGTTCTACTTTTGCGCCATGAATTCAATAGTAAATAAATTAGATAAATTAGACTACCAAATTTTACGTTACTTACAGGAAGATGGCCGAATTAGCAATTTGGATTTAAGTCAAAAGATAGGGCTCTCGCCGGGGCCGACACTTGAGCGGGTTAAAAAATTAGAAAAAAAAGGACTAGTTTTAGGCTATCACGCCCGATTGAACGGTTCTAAACTCAATTTGGGCGTCAGTGTTTTTATTCAAGTATCGTTGAGCCGTCAGCTCGATAGGGTGATGGATCGTTTTCATACCCGAATCCTCGAAATTCCTCAGGTTATGGAATGCTACCAGGTAACCGGTAATGCCGATTTTATGTTGCGTGTGGTGGTAGCAGATATTCCTGCTTTGGAACATCTCATCTCCAACGTTTTCAGCAAAATGGAGGAAATAGGTCATTTACAAACCTCACTTATCATCTCCGAAAAGAAAGTTTCGCATAAATTACCTCTGGATTATTAGACGCATGAATTCAGAAACCGTCCGCGAATGCGCACTTGCGTTGCCGCACGTTACAGAGGATTTTCCGTTCGACGAACATACCTTGGTATTTCGTATTGGCGGAAAAATTTTTGCCATCATGCCTCTCGAAAAAAGCGGTTTCATTAATCTAAAAAATGAACCCGAACGCTCGGTTGAGCTACGCGACCAATACACTGCTATAACTCCCGGCTATCATATGAATAAGAAGTGGTGGAATACGGTTGATTTTACGGAGGTGCCTGCATCGCTAACGCAATCGCTCATCAACGAATCGTATGAATTGGTAAAAGCTGGTTTGCCTAAAAAGCTGCGCGACACATTGGGTTAAGCATCATTCTAAGTAAGAGTTCTAGGATTTAGGCAAATATTTGAGCACATTTGTTCTATGAAAAATTCCTCAAAAAATACACCGGGTAATCGGGGTATGTGCTTGGTTTCGCGTATGGTATTTGACGAAATTCATCCGGTTGGCTTCATGTACCGTGAAGTGCCCGAGGAACAAGAAGATAGCGGCTGGCGCTTTTTGTCGGGCCACGAAGACGATGCCTACCTTGAAGATGAAAATAACAGCCTCATTGTAGCTATCGAACTCATCATGGTGCTCGATAAAGCCATCGTACCTCATTTGCATTTACCTTATGGCACGGAGCTCGAACGCCAAAACGATGCATTTGTAGCTTACAGCGGCGAATAGTCATTTAAGCGAGAAAATTGTATTTCCCGAACCTTCAATAGGCACTCCATCCTGCATCGGCTGTAATTACAGCTCCATTTATCAGCGATGCATCATCCGAACATAAAAACAGCGCAAGGCGCGCAATTTCTTCGGGATCGCCCATGCGTGGCATAGTGGGTGTTCCCAACATGCAGCGTTCATATCCCAAGGCATTGGGAATGAGTGCATCTGCAATATGTGTATTTACACCGCCCGGAGCAATGGCATTACAACGAATGCCTTTTTGCGCATACATAAAGGCTGTATTTTTAGTAAGGCCAATCAATGCATGCTTAGAAGCGGTGTAAGCCGCTCCTGCCCTAGTACCGAACAAACCGCCAATAGATGCAATGTTTAAGATAACACCTTTTTGATGGACCAGCATGTCTGAAAGGGCAACGCGAATCATATAAAAAGCGCCGTACAGGTTTACCCCCAACACCCGATTCCATTTTGCCGTACTTAACTGATCTGCCGGTGTAAAATCGTCGAGAATGCCTGCATTGTTTACCAATATATGCACCTCGCCCGTTTGTTGTTTACAAAACTGAAATAAGTCGCCTACAGCTTTTTCGTCAGACACATTACACTGAAAGGGGTAAATAGTATGCTTTTCGGCTTTAAGCTCCGATAAAAGTGCATTAAGACGCGCCATATCGGTATCCACAGCCACAACGCGCGCTCCTTCCTTTGCAAAAAGTCGGGTTATGGCCTTTCCCATTCCTGATCCGGCCCCACTTACCAGCACATTCTTATCCTGTAGTTTCATAATGCGCTAATTAAATGTTCCTCTCGTTTGATAGCGTTGAGTATGCTTATTCCTTTTACCAATGCATCAGGCGTAAAGGCAATGCTGTCTATACCCTCATGCGCTAAGAAGCGTGCAAAATCGGCATTGTCGCTCGGGGCTTGACCGCATAGTCCTACCTTTACTCCATACCTATGTGCGGTATGAATCAATTGAGTGATAAGTTTTTTTACCGATGGGCTGTTTTCGTTAAACAACGATGCTGTTTGGTCGGAGTCACGGTCAATTCCCAAGGTGAGTTGTGTTAAATCGTTGCTCCCGATTGAGAATCCATCAAATAATTCGGCAAATGCATCAGCTTCGAGGATGTTTGAAGGAACTTCTGCCATTACATAAATTTCCAAGCCATTGTGCCCGCGCCGTAATCCGTTTTTCTCCAGCTGGCTGAGCACCGATTCTGCCTCTTTAGGTGTTCGGCAAAAGGGCACCATTATTTTTACATTATCGAGCCCCATATTTTCGCGCACAAACTTTAATGCGGCGCACTCTAAGTTAAAACCATCAGCGTAGCGTTCGCTCCCATAACGCAGAGCACCTCTAAATCCCAACATTGGATTTTCCTCTTCTTTTTCGAAAGCACTGCCTCCAATTAAATTCAAATATTCATTTGATTTAAAATCGCTTAGCCTTACCAACACATCTTTCGGATAAAACGCAGCGGCAATGGTTCCTACCGCTTGCGACAATTTGTCGATGAAATATTCTTTTTTGCTGTTGTATTCTTGTGTGAGTCGCTCAATAAGGATGCGTTCAGAAGGATTGTTCACCAACTCGAAATGCGCAATAGCCATGGGGTGAATTTTAACCGAGTGGGTGATGGCAAACTCTAGCCGTAGCAGGCCAACGCCTTTATTAGGATAAAACGATAGGGGATAGGCCTGTTCAGGATCGGCCAAAATGAGCATAGGCTGGATATCAGGAAGATCGGTTTGCGTAAAATCCAATTCGGTTTGACTCCATTTGAGACGGCCCCGATACACATTAGCCAGCTTGCCCTTTGAGCAGTCGAGGGTGATCCACTCGCCATTTCTAATATTGGTAAGGGCACCCTGTGTACCTACAGCAGCTAATGTTCCTAATTCGCGGGCAACGATAGCTGCATGGCTGGTTCGACCTCCTTTGGTACTAATGATGGCTGCCGCTTTTTTAAGAATGGGGTCCCAATCAGGACTGGTTGATTCCGTAATGAGGATTTCGCCACGTTTTAGGCGGCCGGCCTCATCAGGATGCGTTAGAATGCGTGCTTGTCCGGCAATGATGCCTTGCCCGACGGCAAATCCTGTGGCCAGCACTTCGGAGTGCTCAAGCAGACGATACTGACTTATTTTAAATGGATTTCGTCTAGAATGCACGGTTTCGGGTCGAGCCTGCACAATTTTAATGGCGCCATTTTTACCGTCTTTGGCCCACTCAACATCTACCGGAAAGCCCATTTTACCTTCAATGGCAGTAACTATGCGACTCAGTTCAATGATTTCTTCTGTACCTAAACAATACGATTTACATAATTCGGACGGGGTTTTCTGGGTAACCAGCTTTTGCGTTTTGCCGTCGAGCACTATACGGTGCGACTTAGCGCCCATGCGTTTAGACAGAATAGGGTAGGCAGCACGATCTATTTTGGGTTTAAACACGTGGTATTCGTCTGGAATTACCTTGCCCTGTACGATGCTTTCGCCCAAGCCCCAAGAGGCATGGATAACAACAACATCACGAAAACCTGAGTCGGGATCAATAGAAAAAGCGGTGCCCGAGCAGCTTTCTTCGGCACGTGCCATGAGTTGTATGCCCACTGAGAGTACTGTTTTTTCGTGCACAAATGCTTGTTCTTCACGGTATTTAATAGCACGCGCATTATACACCGATGCATAGCATTTTCTAACGGCTTCGAGCAGTTGCTTTTCGCCTTTAATGTATAAAAAGGAGTCGTGCATTCCTGCAAAACTGGCATCGGGCGAGTCTTCGGTTACCGCCGATGAGCGCACCGCCACAAAGGGGATGTTTTGCTTATCTCGAGCCAGCTCATTATATGCAGCACAAATTTTACGTGCAGCATCTTCAGGAAATTTAGCCTGCAGAAAAAGACGTTTAATCTGAGTGGAAACCTCATCGAGGTTTGAGTAATTACTACGTTTAATCTGTCTAAGCCAATCGGAAAGCGTTTGTTCCAGATGGTTTTCTTTGATAAATCTTCTGTAGGCTTCGGTAGTTATGGCAAAGCCCTCGGGAATGCGGTCGTGCAGCAAAGTCGATGCATTAATAAGTTCGCCCAAGGCAGCATTTTTTCCGCCAACGTGTGCGGCAATATTATACCCGCATAGATTAAAGGGTACGGTGTAGTCGAGATTCATATGGTTCATTTTTCAGCAAGGTATAACCTCTATTTGTCGAGAAAAATGACATTTGTTAGCTCACTATATCCTATTTTCAAATAGGGCGTGGGATAATAGGGGATGAATAAGTCGGTAGGCCTAGGTTGGTTATTTTCCCTAGGTGCTTTCGGTAAATTGCGCCATTAAACTTAAAAGAAACATTTGTTTTTTGGATCTACAATTTGATACGATTTAAGCGCAAATTTTACGCCATCATAATTAAGGTGAAATCTAACCTTACCCCCAATTAATATCGAATATTTTATTTCTTCTTTTTTTTCAGCGGGTTGCCCTGATTTATTATACGATGTTGTATGATGGATTTTATATATTTCTGTTGTTTCTCCTATCCAATTGCTGCATGCCTCTGTTAATTCCGGCTTTAATTTTAGTTTGCCTTTTGCATCAAAAAACTGCTCATGCTTTTCGCCCACTAATTTTTTTAATGTCGAGGCATCCTGTGTTTTTATGGCAGCTGCTATCCCTTTTACGAATGGAAGACCATGTTCAAAATTGGCATTATGCATGTAATAGGACATAAGTCCGTTAACCCCATTTTTTACCATAACAAATTTTATATCCATTTCGCTGTCAATCGTTAAGTTGATTAGGTTCACTGTCTGTTCAAGTTCAAAGCGTATAAACGTGCTGTCGTTTTTGTAAAATGTATCACCATTAATGCGGGCAGTTGAGCCCACAGTTCTTTCTGCTTCACCACTATAAACAGTATATATATATTCTTCTGGCGATATACTATATGAAATTTTATGGATGCCCGGTATCGAAACTGTATAGGATTGATTTGCCATAGTATAGGCACTTACATTTACATCAAGGGCTTTTACTCCAGCCATTAAAGGCGTAATAACCGGAGCATTTAAAAATACTTCCCGTGTTAAGGGCTTTTCTAAAAATTGATATTTTACAGAATCCGGAAAATGTGTGCCCAACATTATTTGAGGATCTACATTTATCCATTGACGATCAACGGTATTTTTGCCATTATCAGCCCAAGTAACATCTAACAATTGTTTTTTACCCTCTATTTCAATCCAATTCCAGGCATGATAGCCACCCAATTTCATTAAGTCATTAAATTTTTGTTTTGTATATCCAATTACTTCGCCGCCATTTAAGCCTGCTAATTCACAAAATCGGGCAAACATGTTGGCATAACCGGCGCATACTGCCAGGCGCTTTTCGCCTGTTAGAATACCATTAATATCATTTTGTTTATGAGCATATTCCTTGCCTTGGTATCCGTCCCAATCGTATTCGATAGCACCGGTAATAAATTTAATTAGCGCATCTGCTTTTTCTTGCTCGTTTTTTTTGTCTTTAACAAGGTAGTTCACCAATTCTTTTAAGTCCAAGCTATCTGAAGCTTCTTTGTTGTAAATAATGTCGTCAGATTCAATACACAGAAAGAAGGGTTTTAAGTAATTCACCTTTTGGGTTCTGGAAAAAGCTTCTTTTTTAGGTCTAAAATGCATATCGAACGCACTAGCATATATTTTTCGCTGCTTATAGTGATATGCTTTAAACACAAAATATCCATTAAATGCTTTTTTTGCAGGTTTTACAAAGGTTATTTTATCTTCAGAAATGGTGTAGGTTCCCACATGCCGCTCGGCATAAGTCTTATTTGACTTTTGACTGTATTTAATGTGTTCGTAAACGTTGTTTTTGTAAATTCTTACAAGCTCGATTGATTGTCTTGTTTGATTTACAATGTAGGCATCTTTAATTTCAGATTCAATGTTAACCCAGTTGTTTTTATTGCTGTATGCCGCATTTGTGGCAAACAGAAATGCCGTAATAATGATGATACGTTTCATGGTTGTTATTTTTTCGAAGTAACACGTATCGTGGAATCATAAGAATGCATTAATACAAAACCATAACGGCGCAAGTATGTAACTTAGTATGGGGGGGTAAAAAAAACTGCTGCTCAATAATGAAACGAAAGCAGTATCACATTTGGCCTTCAATTTTTTAGCAAATCCCGTATTGCCCGTTTTTCTTTTTAATTTTGAGCGCCAATGAATCGAAACGAATCGATAACTCCTGTTTGGCTTATTTTCCTCGTGGATATAAGTCTTTGCGTATGCTCTTTGTTTGCTGCTTATTTGCTGCGATTCAATTTTTCGATTCCCGATAAAGAGGTGGCCGATTTTAGCTACGTGTTTCCATTGGTATTGGCCTTAAAGCTCTTCTCATTTGTGGTGTTCCAGCCTTATCGTGGCATATTGCGCTTTACCAGTACCAGTGATGTGCAGCGGGTGTTGTTGGCAATTCTTGCGGCAAATGCCTTATTAATTTGTCTTAATCCGATAAGTTTGATTTTGGGAGGCTTTCATGCCGTACCTTTTTCCATAATTCTCATCGATGCTTTGGTGTCATCGTTTTTCTTGATTTCGTTCCGACTCGGTGTGCAGTATGTCCTTGAAGAACGTTTGCATTGGGGAAAAGAAAAAGCTTCGGTTATCATTGTTGGTTCGGGCGATACCGCAATTATGGCACAGCGAGCTATTGAACGCGATGCGGGAGCTCGGTACCGGGTAGTTGCTTTTATAGATAACACTACGGTTCGTCAAGGAAAAAAAATTCAAAACGTCAAAATTTATCCCGAGGATAGATTGTTCCAAAAGCTTGAAAAGGGCAGTATCAAACTGGTCATATTGGCTCAGCCCGATATCAGTGCTGAATTTAAACATCGCATCATCGAACAATGTTTGGCATCTGGTATTAAGGTTTTTACAGTGCCGCCCGTTGGACATTGGATCAACGGCGATTTAAGCTTTAAACAGATTAAGAAGATTAATGTCAACGATTTACTTGATCGCGAAATTATAGACATCCACATCGACTCTATACGTCGTGAACTTGCCGGTAAACGTGTTTTAGTTACCGGTGCTGCGGGGTCTATTGGCGCTGAACTGGTGCGTCAAATTATTGCATTTGAACCGCAACAGCTCATATTGCTCGATCAGGCCGAGAGTCCACTTTACGAGCTCGAACGCGAACTCATGGACGAGATGGGCTTTTCGAATTTCGAAATTGTAGTGGGCGATATTCGCATGCATTCGCGCATGGATAATTTGTTCAGAACCTATACGCCCGAGTACGTATTTCATGCAGCAGCCTACAAGCATGTGCCGCTTATGGAAAGAAATCCATCAGAGGCCTTATTAACCAATATCAAAGGCACCAAAGTAATGGCCGACCTTTCGGACGCATACGGGGTGCATAAGTTTGTGATGGTATCGACCGATAAGGCGGTGAAGCCCACCAATGTAATGGGAGCATCTAAGCGTGTGGCCGAAATTTATGTGCAGTCGTTAAATAAGATCAGTAAAACCCGCTTTATTACTACACGTTTTGGTAATGTGCTCGGCAGCAACGGTTCGGTCATTCCCATCTTAACCCGTCAAATAGAGCGAGGCGGCCCCATAACGATAACTCATCCCGAAATTACCCGCTATTTTATGACCATACGTGAGGCCTGCTTGCTTGTGCTGGAGGCGGGAGCTTACGGAGAAGGTGGCGAGATTTTGATTTTTGACATGGGCGAATCGGTGAAGATTAAAGATTTAGTCGAAAAAATGGTGAAGCTCTCGGGTCTCACACTGGGTAAAGACATTTCTATCAAATATACTGGCTTGCGCCCGGGCGAGAAGCTATACGAAGAGCTGCTCAACGATAAAGAAAATACCGTTAAAACCCATCACAGTCGCATTATGAAGGCTTTGGTGCAGGATTTTGAATTTGCCGAAATAGCCGAAAAAGTAAGCGCGCTCATCCCTTATTTCGAACAGCAGAATAATGTAGAAATTGTAAAGCGAATGAAACAGCTTGTTCCGGAGTATATAAGTAAAAATAGTGAGTTCGAAGATTTAGATCAGCACCGATGAAACAACACCAAACCAAAATACAGCTTCGCTTTTCAGATTTTGATGTCCTGCGTCATGTGAACAATGCCAAGTATGCCACTTTTATGGAAAATGCCCGTATCGATTTTTTTCAGGATGTAATTGCTCCACACCACGACTGGAAAGAGGTAGGGATTTTAATTGCCCGTTTGGAGTTTGATTTTAAAATTCCGGTGCACATGACCGACGAGCTCATTGTACTATCGCATGTGAGTGCCATTGGTACCAAAAGCCTTACGTTCGATCATCAATTTACGGTTAACGGCGACTCGGGCATTTTGCTCAAAGCCACCGGAGCGTCGGTAGCCGTGTGTTACAATTATGCACGCAATAATAGCATGGTTGTGCCGCCACTTTGGCGTCAGCGAATAAACGCTTATCAGGGAACCGAATTGTAAGTGCTTATTTGATGGCCGCAACATTAAATAAGATATTCCACGAAAAACCGGCCTTACTGGTTATATGTTTTATTGTTGTTTCCACTGCAGCCTATCGGTTTTTGAATTTTGATGCCGCAAGTCTGCCTGCACATCCTGATTCTATTGCGTTTTGCCATAAATTTTTGGGCGACAGTATTTCTAATACCACAGTTAACACCGAAGCCGCTGATTTCCCTTCAGCATTAAGGCTTCCATACGAGCCCAATGCGGCGGTTTCGGTATTGTATGCCCCTGCCTATTTTTTTGGTTATGCACTGGCAAGCCTGTTGCATTTTCCAAAGGATGGACTTTCGCTTCCTTTTGCGCTAAGCTATGAGATGTATGCCCTGTGTTTGCTTTTATTCGGATTTATAAATACTCGCAAATTCCTGCTTAGGCTATTTATAGAGAGCGAAGTTGCACTAGCGCTTGTCTTTGTTTTTATCGGTAGTTATATTTTTCAAAGTTTCGCCTCATTTGCGCTCCAACCCGCATTGGCTCAATTTTGTTGTTTTTCTTTTATTCTTGCAGGTTTACCTGGTTTTTTAGCACGGCGCTCCATCTCCCAAATGTGTTGGTTGGTGTTGCTTTCGGTGCTGCTTGCGCATGCCAATGCGGCGTCTGCCTTACTCGTAATTGTTCTCCCCCTTTTGCCCGTATTTACTGATGAAAAGGGCAATTTAAGCCCTTTGATAAACAAAAACAACTTCATTACAAGCGCTGGGTTGTTGGTGCTTTCGGTAGCTGTATCAATCCCATTAATCCTTGCCAATGGCTCGTTTCACGGTTCAACAGATCGCATCAGTATTGATTTACTCATTCATGTGTTTTTAAGCTATCATAAAGGAATTTTCCTGTTTAGCCCTATTCTTTTCGTCTGTTTATTAGGTTTAGGAATTCAGGCGGTTAAGCTTACTCGTCAAGCACTTTGGGCGTTTGCCTTTGTAATGACCGGCATCGTTTTTATGGTGCTTTTTTCAGATTGGTGGAATGTGCCTTCGTATGCTGTACCTCAATTGGCCGTGTTATTTCCCCTTTATTGTTTAGGATTTATTTGGATGTTGCATGCCCTTAAAAAACTGCATCAATGGACACTCGTTGCTTATTTTTTAATCTTGATAGTTTTTGTGTACTTAAATCAGTTTCAAATTTATCAGGTAAAAAACGGCATATTAAATCCGCTTAAACTCGATAAGAGTTATTACGTGCAATCCTTTTTAAGTCTTAAGCCCGTTGAAGCGTTGAATTACGATGCCATGTCAAAAAATGGCATGAGCGAAGCCGATAAACTTCGTTTTACAAAAACTACCCTATTCAACCGCACGTTTAAGCCCGGCGAAGCTTTTACTTTGCAAGAGTTAAACGAGTGTTTTTACCGCCTCAATGCCGATGTGGAATACGGCTTAAATGAAAAAATATCGTTACAACCCAATCAATTCAAATCGGGCTCTTTGCTAGAGTTTACGTGTTCGTATCGTATGTCTGCATCGGCTTGTAATACCGGTCCGTTTTGGGTGGCCGATATTGAATCCGACAGCGAACATTACGGATACGCTTCCTATTTTATGGCCAGCGATGCTTCGAAGCGATGGAATACCCTTAATGCCTGCTATGTATTGCCCGTTATTAAAAAGAATAACGACAAGCTCAATTTTTATTTCTGGAATAACGGCAAATGCTTTATTGATATTCTAAAATTTGAAGCGGCCGTTTATGAACCCAAAGACCGCTTTAATAAGAAGGAACTTTTTCTGATCGATTAAGGGTGCAATAGTAAAGTTTTTATCTTCATTTACTTCGGATACCAAATGAGGTATAAAAAGAAATCCATCGAAAACTTAATTTTTCGTGTTTCGACTTCAATAATGCCTTATTAATATCATGTTGATGTGTGGTGCCTTATTTTTAAAATAGCACTAAAAACGGGGAACTCAGCATAAAATAATTTCACAAAAGCACGCAATCTTACACTGTAAGTTAAAAGAGGTCATGCGTCATTGTGCTGCCTTGGAGCATTATAATTTTATCTCATAACTAAACCCGAAGGCTTATGAGACCAGTTTACTCCATTATTTCAATTGTTTTTTTAGGATGGCTAGCTATGCCACAATCCGTTTTTGCCGCTACAAAAGTTTGGACCGGCGCCTCAGGTAACGCATGGAATGCTTCGGCCAACTGGTTACCGACAGGAGTTCCAAACTCAGGCGATGAAGTGGTTTTCGACCCTTCTGTGTCAAACGTAAACTGCGACCTTCCCTTAATTGCGGCGGTTAATAGTCTGCATGTAATGCCAGGATATTCGGGTACCATTCTGGGTAATAATCAGTCATGGGCCTTGTTTACAGTACATGGCACCTTTAAGCTGGAATCGGGGGTTATGGATATGCGTAAAAGCCGTGTTAAGTCCATGACCCTATTACATCAAACAGGTGGCTCGTTTATTAAGGGCAATGGAGGTCTTGCCACATTCGTAAATCTGCTCATCGAAGGCGGTAACATGAATTTCGGAAATAGTAAAGTAGATGTGCTGGGAAATTTTACCGTTTCTGGCGGACAGCTCAGTATGGGTTCGGGCGTTTTAACGGTTAAAGGCCTGTATCAGCAAATAGCCGGAACATTTGCCAAACCATCTGGAAACGCCAGTTTTGAATCGGCTCAGGGTATTAAAATTTTAGGTGGAACTGTCGATCTTCAATCGTCCTCATTAACCTGTAAAGGAGCGCTAATTAACGAAGCCTCTTTTCTGGGCGGCTCTTCTACTATTAACTGCAACGGTAATTTAAGTCTCAATGCTTCAACCTTTGATAAAACAAGCGGATCACTGCTGGTAAATGATGCTTTCCTATTTAGTGCTTTGCAATCGCAAATAAATTTAAACGCCAGTGTTTTAAATTGCGGGGCACTTGACTTCAACGAAACCACTGCAAATTTGGGTACAGGTGCTGTTTGGGCAAATGGGCATGTTTCTATTAATCTATCGGTTATAACTAAGCCTTCGGGTGCATTACGTCTTGCCATGAATGATGTATTGGAAGCCAATGCTTCATCCATTCAAACTCAGGAAGGTATTTTGCTCGTTGGAGGTTTACATCTAAATGGAACACAGCTATCGTTAGGTACGGGTTCGACTTGGGTAAGCGGTGAAATGAATTTAGAAAACGAGTCGGTACTCAGTAAATCGGGCGGATTTATTGAAGGTGCCTACAACCATAGTTTACTATTGGATCATGCATCGTTGTTGCTAGACAACGCAACTCAAATTAATCTTGGAAGCCTTAGTGCTTCTGCATCGACCATAGAGTTGGGAGCTTCTGAAACCTATATTAACGGTTCGGTAAATATCCAGAACGAAAGTGTGTTAAAGGCTCCTGCAGGTATTTTAACCGTTAATGGCAACGTAGAATTATCCAGCAGCGCATTTCAACACCGCAGTGGCACGGTGTGTATGACCGGCAGCAGCAATTTTCCTTATGCTATCACAGGAGCTCCGCTATTTTATAATTTAGAATTACGTCATCTCGAAAATTCGGGTATCAAAAACATTGATGTTTTTGGAGGATGCAGCGTTATCAATCAATTGATATTTAATAATGGCAGCTCACTTAATCGCCCTATTGTCATTAGAACAGGCACTATTTCAATTACAGGCGATTTGGCAATTCAAAATTATCGCGCCCAAAGTCTGCCCGAGTGTCAAGGTGTGTTATTGTTCAACGGAACGCAAAATCAATCCATTACTGGAGCGCCGGCGCTAATTCAACAAGGGGTATTGCCTTCAATTGTGCTTAATAAAACCTCAGGCCAACTGAACCTTAGCGGATGTTTAACTTTAGGAAATGGTTTTGATAAGGTGAACGGGTTGGTATCATTTGCACCTGCATCGCATTTGGTGTTAGATGGTGGTTCGTTTAATTTAACAGGTATTACCGCACCCGAACTCAGCGTTAGCGGTAGTGTGACGGTACTGTCTAGTTTGCGGGTTAATAATAACTTAAACATTTTGCCGCAAGGGCATTACATCAACCAAGGAAACGGCACGCTTATTTGCAGTCAGAACCTCAATAATAACGGACGTATTGAGTTACGCCAAGGCACATTATCGCTAAGCGGCGATTTGCAAAACGCAGGTGATTTTGCTTGCAACGGTGCATCAGTTACCATTACAGGAACGCTTATTCAAAATAGCGGAGCATTCTCGGTAAATACGGCTCAGGTGAATGCTAACGGCGATGTTGAACTTTACGATGGCCGTTTGGCAATTAATGCTGGATCAATAAACATTACAGGCGATTTAAACCAGAGTGGGGGAGAAGTAGAAGGAAGTTATAGCACAAACGGTATGCTTAGCATTAATGGAGATTTTACTCAAAATTCGGGATCATATTCAGAGAACAGCGGTACCTTGCGAATAGGTGGAACGCTTAATTTAGAAGGAACGTTCAATCGCTCAGGCGGTAAAGTTACTTTTAATGGAACCGGGTCTCAAACTATACCGGCATTGGCCTATCATAAGCTTGAGGTAACCGGAAATGGACGAACCATTACTTTGGCCGCAGGCGATATTAAAATTAGTGCTGCTACACAAGGCTTGAACTGTGCCTCGGGCAATACGTACATAAAGACCGACAATCGTATTCATTACGATGGATTAGGAAATCAGGATGTTTCGGGGTTTTCGTATGAGAATCTCATCCTTTCGCGGGGTGGCATAAAATCGGCTGTAGCTGTATCAAGTGTTAAAGGAGAACTTTCTTTGGGGAACGGAACCACATTGGATGCTGATGGAGCTTCAAATACCATAAATTTTACGTTGCTTTCTGATTCGCTTCAAACGGCGCAAATAACAGAATTGCCTTCGGGCGCAGCCATTACAGGAAATATGAACGTTCAACGTTGGACGCGGGGTGGTGTACGCTCCAACCGTTTCTTTGGTGCGCCTGTAGATACCGCAGGTGGGATAAAATTTACCCAATTTAAAGATGATATTCTGCTTTTCGGCCCGGGCAATACGGCTAATGGATTTAATCAGCCATCGGTATTTACCAGTAATGTATGGACATATCAAGAAGCACTACCCAATGGCACAGAGTGGCGTTCGCCTGCTTCAATTAATGAAGTGTTGCCGGTGGGTAAGGGTACTTTAGTTTATCATGTGGGAACACCTGATCAGGCGCCTATCAATAGTGCAACCGTACCCCGTTCTGCCATAATTGATTTTAGAGGAACACCCAATCAAGGCACTATCAATTTACCCATTCAATGTACAGGAGTGTGTACGGAAGTCGAAAATGGTAACGGTTGGAACTTGCTTGCCAATCCATATGCTTCTACCATTGACTGGATGTCGGACCAGTGGTTGCGCAGTGGTGTTTCGGGTACTATTTATATCTGGAATCCACGAATAAATCAATATGCATCATTCAATGCCAATAACCCAGAAGCTGCAACAAACGGCGGTTCACGTTACATTGCACCGGGTCAGGGCTTTTTCCTAAAGGCTACGACATCCAACCCTGTATTGCAAATTAGCGAACGCGTTAAAACTACCATGTTCCCCGATTCGATGTTATTTCGTGTGGCACCTGAAGAAAACATGTTGAAATTAGCTGTGCGTCAACTCGCCAGCGAAAGTGCCGACGAGGTAGTGTTGTTATTTGCTGATGGCGCTAAAGATGCTTACGAAGAACACAGCGATGCCCTTAAATTTATTGCACCCGAGGTTGCGGTTGAACTGGCTCTGGTAAATAATGATGGGATAAAACTAGCCTCCAATGTCGTTTCTGAACCCGATTTAACCCACGACCAATTTTTCAATTTGCATTTAAAAAGTGCTGTTGGACAGTATCAAATTGAGGTTGATGCCTTACCCCAAGTTACAAAAGAGGCTGCATGGTATTGGGTAGACCGCATTAGCGGAACTAAAATTAAATTGGAAGAAGGATTGAAATATGCTTTGGCATTAGATGGCACATCGGAAACTTATACTGATCGTTTTTATTTACTGCTTTCAAAAGAGACAAACGGCATTAATACCATTCAGCCTTTAACGGTGTATCCAAATCCTTCATCAGGAGATGGTGTGCAAGCGTTTATTTCTGATAATTCCATGGCAGAGATTCAAATAATGAATGCAACAGGTGCCAGTGTAATGCGTCAAACTATGGTACCTACAAATGGAGTACTTCATTTAAATACGTCAACCCTGTCCGCTGGAATATACACGTTAAGTGTTCGAAACGATTCAGGAATAAGAGTTTCAAAGCTGGTGATTTCGAAATAAGTCTGATCTGCTGAAAAGCCTTAAGCCGCTGGAATTAAATTTTCAGCGGCTTTTTTTATTGGAAGCATAACCGTGTCTGGGATCGATTGATTTTATTTTCGCATCATTTTAGCCCATATTAATTCGATTAAAAAAAACTGATTTTTAAATTCATATTCTAATAAATTTTGTCCTGTCCTGATTTAGTATATTTGAACATTAATTTGTACTATGAAAACACGCGTACTGTTCTGTATAATTTGCTTTTCTCAAATACTTTGTGCCCAGGCACCGAATTGGGTGTTCTCTCTTGATTCGGTGGCCAATCTTTCTTCGGCCCGTTCTGCCGATTTAAATAACGATGGCATTAATGATATTGTATTTGGAGCCGGAACCGATGGCGTGCAGAGCAACAATGGAATTGCTGCGGTAAATGGTCTCGATGGTTCATTGCTGTGGAAACGTGCTGCGCGTAATGAAGTTTTTGGGAGTGCTATTTTTAAAGATATTACCTCCGACGGTGTTCCCGATGTTTTTATAGCCGGTCGCCAGGCGCAACTTTTGGCCATTAATGGAGTCGACGGCTCTTTAATTTGGGATTTTTTTCCTTACAATACCAATCCCATCGACAGCGGTTGGTATAACTTCTACAATCCTAGTTTTGTGGCCGATTTTAGCAATGATGGTGTGAATGATATTTTGGTCAGCAACGGCGGCGATCATGCCGCTCCGGCCTGGGAAACCAATCGCCCTGCCGGTAAATTATTGTTAATTAATTCGGTTACGGGGACCATTATTGCGCAGGCTGTAGTGCCTGATAGTGCTGAAATTTACTGCTCGCCGGTTGCAGCTGATTTATGGAACGATGGAAATCCCTTTATTTTATACGGAACCGGTGGCGAAACGCTGGGCGGACATTTTTATGCCTGTCGCCTATCGCAGCTGGCCGCAGGCTCGCTTGCAGGCAGCACCGAACTTGCCGCCGATAGCGAACTTGGATATATTGCTCCAGCCTCTGTTGTTAAGGAAACTAACGGCCAATGGCGAGTGTTTATTCAGTCTTATGGAGGCAAAATTCATTGCATCGATGGAGCCACATTTACCGAATTGTGGTCGCAGCAAATTACAGGCACCGAATCGAGTTCAGCATTAACATTAGGCAATTTTACCGGATCACTTACTACCGATGCGTTTGCTGTTTTATACAAGGGCGAAGCACCTTCATTTAGTGATTATTATCAAGTAATGCTTGACGGTGAAACCGGATCCATCCAATTTTTGGACAGCATTGGTACGCTCCATTTTGCATCGGCCAATGCACTTGATTTTAACAACGATGGCCGCGACGAAGTAATTATTTCGACCAATGCCTTCAATAACGGTGGATTTCGGAATAGTTTACAACTGATTGATTTTACATCGCCCGGCATTCAAGAGCTCATTAGCCCTGTTACCGGTGTTAATCTGGCATCTACGCCCTTAATTACCGATACCGATAATAATCAGCAGCTCGAGTTGTTTATGCTTACTCGAAAAGACAGTCTTAATCCATCGGCATGGAAAGGCGTATCGCTTCGAAAATATACATTGGGCATATCTGCTCCAAATAGTGGTATTGCCTGGGGCGCTTACATGGGTTCTAATGCAACTGGACATTATTCCTATTTGCCGGTTAACTGCGGATTTGGAGCTGTGGCTGCTCATACAGCGGGTCAAAATCCAACTTGTAATGGCTTGGCAAATGGCGCTATCACACCTGTGGTGAATCCCAATTCGGGTCCAATTACCTATGTGTGGTCGAATGGTTCGACGGCTTCGGCATTAACTGATTTAACAGCTGGGCAATACAGTTTGCGGGTTACAAACGGTATGGGATGTTATGAAGATTTAAGTTTTAACCTTCAAAATCCTTATGTGATATCATTCGGAGGTACGATGCCACCAACCTGTCCGGGTGCAACAAACGGTATGGCAACGGTAAGTTCATCGGGATGTCAATGTATGTTTAGCACTTGCACTTTTTTGTGGGATAATGGTGTAGTTACCAAGAGCAATGCTTTGCTACCAGAAGGTTGGAGTAAAGTTACCATCAATCATCCCGATGGATGTGTAGTGGTGGATTCTGTTTTTATGCCATTTGCAGCACCTGCAATTGAGAATGCTGAGCTTCAGCATGAATCGTGTTATGGCATGAATGATGGCAGCATTGACCTTATGGCATCTGAACAATATCTGCCGGTAAATTATATTTGGTCGAATGGAGAAAACGGCAGTGCTATTGAATCGCTTGCACCCGGATTTTACTGGGTAAAAACGGAGGATAATCGCGGTTGCGCCGATTCTTTATCGTTTGTAATTAACGGGCAGCAGCCTGTTTCGTTTACTGCATCAGGTATCCCTACAAGTTGCAGCGGAATTAATGATGGGGGCCTTGATGTGCAAGCCAGTGGAGGT
Source organism: Bacteroidia bacterium (assembly GCA_046302715.1). GTDB lineage: Bacteria > Bacteroidota > Bacteroidia > M30B66 > M30B66 > CAMCXT01. The sequence continues at coordinate 22,480 of JBKCHQ010000263.1, forward strand.
GTGCCGCCTTATTCGTGGCTAGTAAACGGTACAAATACAAATGTTTCAAGCCAGGATTTTGCGCCTGGTGCCTATACCGTTCAATGTGTGGATGAAAATGGGTGCAGTACCGAATCACAAGAGGTAATAATTACTGCTCCTGAGGCACTAATTATAACCTATTCATTTATGCCAGAAACCACACCAAATACTTTATCGGGTGCCATTACGGCGCATGTTAGTGGAGGAATGCCTCCCTACTCATTTTTATGGAACGATGCCAATGCACAAACCGACTCAATGGCTGTTTATCTCAATTCGGGATGGTATGAGCTTGTGGTTAGCGATGCTGCCGGTTGTAGTATTGCTGATTCGGTATTGCTCGAAGCTCCGCTGAGTGCATCCTACGTTAATGCAGGCTTGACCATGTATCCCAATCCGGTGCAATCAGTACTATATTTTTCTACTATCGTTGATTTTGCACGTGTGGTAACATTGCAAGGACAAACATTAATGGAAGCGAAGCAGTGTTCAATCTTGACTATGAATGCTGTAGCTGCAGGATTTTATTTTGTAGAGTATACTTTAAATAATACCACTCAACGAAGTATAGTGCAGGTAATAAATTAAAAATGAAGAACGGTGTTTAGGCTTTCAGTAGAATACTTTCGTATAAATCTCATTAAAATACTATTTGCATAGCGCCAAACACCCAACCCTCCATATCATTGGTTTTTACTTTGTACCAAATATTGTATGTGTTGGAACCGTCGTTGTTTTTTTAGATCTTTACTAATTGAATAATTCTGGCATTTTTTACTGCAGGGCTGTAATCGCATGTTATTTGCTTTGCATTAAATGCGGGTTGCTCATAAAACGTGAGGTTCAGCGCATCTTCAAGGTAATTTGTTTCTGAGGCATCAACACGTGTTATACCCAATGGACTAGAGGCCTTAATGGCATCTGGTAAAATCGTCCAGTTAATAGCCTTTTCTGATTTATCGCTAAGGGAGATTTTCGTACCCGTGATTTTGGTACCCTCTATTTTTCCGATAATAAAATATTCTTCTTGACCCTGTGCTGCCCAGCCATAATAGCCCGAGAACGTATTGTCGGATGCTATATCCAGCAATATAGTATTAGACACAACAAATCGGCCCTGCTCGTCCGTGTTGTTAAAAAATTTTATGTTTTGTGCCGAAATTACTTGTGTAGTAATTATTAGGCAAACTGAAATTATGAGTGTTTTCATAAGATTATTTTAAACAGCGTGTAATTAGCCTTGTGAATTTTTAATTTATTCGATTTCTATATGCAAATTGTCTGGCAAAGCCTTGATCATACGCTCCATACCGGGGCCTTTTCGTTCCACTTTTACCTGGTTTCCGTTAAATGAAAAGATCGGATAAGAACCTTTTGAAGCGGCAGCTTCCTTTTTACCACTTATCATAAGCGGTATGTTGCGGTCAATCATAAATTCGAGCGCCCTTTCATAATCGGTTATTGAACCCCGAACATCGCCACTTATATTGGCACTGGTGCAAAGCGGGGCCGAATATAACTTACCGTTGTAAAGCGAGGGCTCAACTTTATCGGCGAGAAGTTGTTCAATAATTTTAAAGGCATTACGATACGGACCATCCGCCAAGAGCAGTCCTTGGTGAGTTCCTTTGCTTACAAGTGGCGAGGTAAAATCTTTATCTGTAATTTGAATGCGCAAGAATGAGTCATCCAAAAAGCGGATATTGTCTTCCACTTTCAGAAAGTCTGGAATGGTTTCTTCAACAGCCAAACTTAAAAAGTTGGTATAATCACCAATTAGCGTACCGTAGAGTTTTCCATCTAAACGGGCTTTGGTATAATGCAATGCCTGAATGCCGATTTTACTTGGCGGTGCCACTAAACCGAAAACCGGTGGCAGTTGAATAAGTGCCACTGGGTATGAGCTGTTGAATATTTCGGTAAGCCGATCAACTATGGCACAGTCGTTTATGTAAATTTAGTTTTTTTACAATAGTTATTTGTATGTGTTGGCCAAAATAAGATAATTCTGAATAGTACTGCTTGAAAACGCAAATAGTTAAGGTGCCTTTGTTTTTGACTATCGTAAAAGTTCCTTTAGATTTTTATTCGTATGCACTAAATAAAATGCGCAATTTTTTAGGGTCAAAACTTAAAAGGGAAAATAAATTGAGAATAGCCGCTCTCGCCTTAATTATAGGTCCCCTAATGCCATATAATCACTGAACTAATTTTACCATCCGAAAAAACATACAGGCTCCGAAAAAAAATAACCGTTTTAAACGTTTATTAACGATTATAGGTTGGCGAATCTGTAGCTTCGCCTTTAGGGTAGGGGGGATAGGATTCCTAAAAAATTTAACGATAGCAAACAACACAAATTAATTCACATACACGGTTTATGATTCAACATACATTCAAAATTACCAAATTGCCGTCGTTTATCGAGTGAGATTACTTACTAACGGATAACATATATGCATCCGCGGCGTACTAGGCTGTTTCCTGCCATTGTTTGACAAATGAGCAGGTAATTATAAACGCCGTCCTGAATGTAATCTGGCTGATTTATTTGACTTCCACTATGCCAGGCTTCGGCAGGATCTTTAGATTGAAAGATAAGGCCGCCCCATCGGTCGAAAATCATTAAATAATAGTCAGTAACATTAGAAATAGTTGGCCTGAAGAAATCATTCATTCCGTCTTCGTTGGGTGTAAAGCAATTGGGAATGAAGATTACCGCCGAACAATCTTCAAATAATACGTTTACCGAATCAACGCTCGTTCCACAAACATTTCCAACTTTAATGCTAAGCTCAGCACTTGCATCCAACAACACACTTTCGGTAGAGTCGCCAGTTGACCAATGGTAGTATTCAGCAAATGCTGTTGTTGCAACAAGCTGATGTTTGTCGCCGGCGCATAATACGAGGTCGTCGCCCAGCGACACTGCCGGCAGCTGAAGTTGTTCAATTTGAATGGAATCAGTTACTACACATGCGCCCTGCGTAATTTCAACCCAATAGCTCCCCGCTTCGGTAATTTGAATAACATCACTTGTATCTCCCGTATTCCATAGGCCTGATTGCTGCGCACGAAGTTCTATGGATTGTCCCTCACACAGCACGGTATCGTTGCCCAGGTGTAAAAATGGTCTGCTCGTAACTTCGATGTATTGCTGATACGTTGTATCGTAGGTACATCCATCTGCCAATGTAATGCTAAGACCAATTGAATAGATACCACTTTCGGCAAATTCGTGCATTGTAGCGCAATCCTGCGCGCTTGTGCCATCGCCGAAATTCCATGTACACAAAATACTGGGTGTGGGTGTGGGTGTTATATTTTCAAATTCCACAGTAAGCGGTTCGCAGCCTGATGTTACAGAAACTGAAATGAGCGGCTCAACACCACCAGGTGCTGTAACTACTTGCTCTGCTACCGCACAAACCGAGTCAGCGGGATTTACAACAAATTGATAGTTGCCCGGTTCAAGATTCAAACTACTCCAAGACAATTGCAGGGATGTTTGCCCTGCCAATGCAATACCGTTGAAGTACCACTGATAATTGCCCGTAAGGGTATCGGAACTACCAAGCAAGGTGAGGTTGTCTGCACAAATACTGCCCATAGATTCAATCGAAGCCTGTTGAAGAACTTCGGCCAATGCCACATTATCCATAACAAAATAAGGCTCAAACGTCACTCCATTTGATTCGGTGAAGGTATAATCGTCAGGTGGCGTGCACGGTCCGCCAATTATTATGGCTTGTATAGTGGTTGAAGGTGTAAATTCGATGCTTATGATTTGCCACGTTCCATCTGCCTGGTAGGTAACATGCCCGAGCTCCACCCAATCGTCGAAAACCGTTGGGCAACCGGCATACATGGAAACGGTATCAGCAGAAACCGGCCACTGTGGACACGAGGCACTTCCATAAATGGTAATATCTATGGGGCCAAACCAAATATTCGACAGGCTGGTTCCGAACGATGACAACCCGATTCCGGCAAGGCTCATTTGAAGGGCATATTCGGTGCCCGCTTCCATTGGCTGAGGCAAGCAGGTTCCAAGGTATTCGTTGTAAATACCATCTAAAATTTCACCATTGAAACCAATTACATCGGCATTGTTAATACTAAAAAAGCCGGCAACCGCTTGTCCGTCGGGCAATGGAGTGGGGAATTCGGGCCAAAAGGCACCTGTTTGGTTTACAAAAAAATCTGAAGATGTTGGTGTGCCCAAATGCCAGCTATTCACACACGAAAATTGGGAAAAATTAGAAGGCAGGCAATTGTAATCCTCAAACGAAGGGTTAGGCAAAAGCGAATTACCCGGAATTACTGTTGTAATGCCATTGCACGTACAATCCAAATTATCGTTGAGGTCAATTAAACCATCGTTATCATCATCGAGCCCATTATTGCAAATTTCCTGTGCAGCGAGATTAAAAGAAAATAAAAAAGCGATATACAATAACCCCGCATTTTTAAAAGGGATGTTGCCCTTGCATACGTTTATTAGTTCGAGCAATTTTACGAGCAGGCATTTCATGGCGTTTCGTTTTTAAGTTTATCGAAAATGTTATACTTCCGATTTGAAACTTATATTATACGAACAAAAATACAGAGGCATTTTTAAGGATAGAATAGGAGTTTGCGTCGTTTACTTATGAATTTCCGCCTACATCGAATCCTATAACGTAAGATGAATAACTAAAACTTTTTTAGCTCAAGTTTTCCATCCTCCATCACCGCATAATTGCATTGCGTAAACCAGTCGCCGAGATTAATATACCTGCTTTTTTCCCCGATGTTAAAGTCCAAGAGCAAATGCCGGTGTCCAAAGATGAAGCAATCTATGCTGGGGTCTTCCTTAATATGTGACCTGCAGAATTGCAACAGCCATTCCTGCTCTTCTCCTTTAAACGTATCTTTAAAGCCCGATGCAGCGCGGCTTCTGCGCGACCAATAATTGGCCAGACCAATACCGAAGTTTGGATGCAGGCGTGCAAACAACCATTGACATAATGGATTTGAAAAAAAGCGTTTCAAAAATTTATAGCCACTATCGCCCGGGCCCAATCCATCGCCGTGACCTATGAAAAGAACTTTTGATTGTTGCTCGACTTTAATGGGCTTTCGGTGGATTTTTACACCGCATTCCTGCTCCAGATAATCAAACATCCACATATCGTGGTTACCCGTAAATACTTCGATACGTACTCCTGAATCTGTTAATTCTGATATAGCGCCCAGCAATCGGGTGTATCCTTTAGGAACAGCATGCTTGTACTCAAACCAGAAATCGAAAATGTCGCCTACTAAATAAATGCAATCTGCATCCTTTGCCGCCATGCGCAGCCAGGCTACAAGCTTTTTCTCCCGTTCGAGCGAACGCGCTGTATCGGGTATACCCAAATGAAAGTCGCTGGCAAAATAGATTTTCCCCATAGTCTTTAGGTGCCCAAACGACGAATGGCGCGTGCAGGATTCACGAGTTTAACATTCAACACAAAACGAATCCGTTTCTCGAACGATTCATCACCAAATTCATCTTTAAGGTTTCTGGTAGAAATGAGCGGCAGATAAACTTCAAACACATTACGCACTAGTGGCCAGCAAATGCCGGCTTCGGCTGCGAATTCGGTATTAACAACTTTTGGGGCGTCTATTGTAGGCCCAAATTTATTATAGAAAGACACTAATGCAGCATTTGAGAATAAACTGATTGGTATTTTACCGGGTAATGTACTTTGTAAGTGCAATGAATACACATATCTGTCGATAAAATTAAATTTGCTTGAAGTTTTTGAATCACTAGGAAGTGAGAAAAAACCATCTGTTTTACTCATCTGCTGTGCCGCTAAACCTTGTGTTTCAGATCGCCCAAAATAGATGTGGTCGAACAAATAGTCTTGAGAACCATTTTGACCATTTAATCTAAATTTGCCGTCAACAGAATTGTTATTATCAAAATCATTGCGCTTCCACAGAAACCCTCCGGCAAAAAGCCGCATGTCGAGGCCCTTCTTTTTGGCCGAATAGGGAAAACGACGGATGTACGTAATCGAACTCTTAACGAAGGTGGCATAATGCTGCAACTCGGCATTAAACGACCAGGGCTTCAACACTTTCGAATCGCTGTATTCATAATTTAATACATGAAAATTACGAAGGTCATTGC
>JBKCHQ010000264.1:0-3970 GCA_046302715.1 Bacteroidia bacterium
GCACTGCGTAGTGTCGTTGTCGATGGCCATGAACACCTGATCTTCAGGGTCAAATTCCGTTGATGTATTGCCATTTCCAAAATCCCAGAAATACGAAGTGGGGGTTCCGTAGCTTAAATTCTGAAAATCAGGCACAAATGGCGAACAGGCTGTATCATTTAGCACTGCAGGGCGTGCCACAGGTGTAGGGCGGCCAACAAATGGTTGCACCACCGTATCGCTACCGCACTCATTGCCCAGAATTAACCTCACTATAAAAGTAGTGTCGCCAAACGTCGGTGAGGGGAAATTAATGTCGGACGGAGCAATGCTGTTACTGTAATACACCGTATCAGGAGGACTCACCGACGCATTAGCCACCAACCAGGAATATGCAACTTCGTAGCCGTCGGATGTATTGCTAATCGCTATCTGCACCGGAGCACATGCCGTATCGTCTGATAATGTAAAGGCTGGATATGGTGTTTCAATTAAATAGATAGATTCTGTGGTTGATGCCATGCATCCGTATTCAGTTATCACCTGAAGGTGCACATGGTAAATGCCGGTATCGGGCACATTTACGTTGAAGGTAGATTGGCCACCCTCAAAGAGCGTGTCGCCGGAGGTATTCAAAACATTCCAGTTGTATGAAGGAGTACCGCCATAAATTGTGTCGTTTACACTTAAATTCTGAACATTGACCACAGAATTGGTGCAAAACACATCGTCAATACTAAACTCGGCAACAGGCAGGGGATGATTGCTAATAACCAACTCATCGGTATTGAAGCATCCTGTAGTTGGGTCGGTATAATGGAACCCAATAGTATAATCGCCCGGAGTATTGGCAGCGGGACAGAATTGCCCCGTAGCACTTACCCCGCCCTCGCCATAAAAATAAGCGGTAGCGAGCAATTGACCGGTGGGTGTGGAAGGACTAAATCCCGTTAAATTGATACAGGCATCAGATATACACACCGAAATATCCTCTCCGGCATCAACGATTGGAGGAGGATGCACAGTAATTTGTATTTCATCGGTTGTCTCGCAAGTGGTGCCATCAAAAATGGTGTACACTAGCGTAAAAACTCCCGTGCCGGAAAGTGCCGGCGAAAAATCGTAACCCGATGCCGTTTGAACAACCCCTGTTCCGCTCCATACGCCACCAGGAACTGTAGTTAAAGGAAGTGGAGCATCGGAATCATAGGCGCAAAATTCAAGATCGGGGCCCGCATTGGGGAATATAGGCGGATTAATTGTAAAGATTACCTGATCGCTGTTTACGCAGGTATTGGTATCGGTAAAGGTGTAGGTTAAGGTTACCAGACCGGTATCGTTTGGAATAAAAGTATTACTAGTTAAATTGGATGCTCCAATACTCCAAATTCCCTCTTCCCCAATGCCTACAGCAGGCAAACCATTTAATTGATATAAAATAGGCTGGTTGCATAAGGTGTCGTTAACACCCGCATCTACCAGCGGAAGCGGATTTATGGTTACCAGCATCAAATCTATCGATATACAGCCAATACTGTCGGTTACCGTTAAAGAATATTCTTGCACGCTTGGCACAGTATCCGAATTGCTTAAGCTGCCATTTACCGCAGCCGCATTGGTGGGAGCACTTAAACCCGTTGAGGGGCTCCACTGATACTGAAAGGGCCCAGTGCCCGTTCCTGCTTCAACACAGCCCGTTAAACCGAATTCAATCCCCGAACACTCTTCGAAATCGGGTCCTGCATTGGCCTGAGGCATTGGCCACACATTAAATGTACGTATGGCGCTGGTTTCGCAGGTAGTTCCTGAATTAATAGTGTAAGTGATAGTATGTATACCTACGCCTGCCGTGCTCGCATCAAACTGCCACACGCCCGCCACCTGGCTCACACCAGGTCCACTCCAAACACCGCCCGGTTGTGTTATGGGCAACAAGGTAAATGCGGCATCCTCCAGACAAAAATCCTCGTCGAGGCCCGCATTGGGGAATATAGGCGGTACAATCGTTAAGCTTACCTGATCGCTGTTTACACAGGTATTGGTATCGGTAAAGGTGTAGGTTAAGGTTACCAGACCGGTATCGTTTGGAATAAAAGTATTACTAGTTAAATTGGATGCTCCAATACTCCAAATTCCCTCTTCCCCAATGCCTGCAGCAGGCAAACCATTTAATTGATATAAAATAGGCTGGTTGCATAAGGTGTCGTTAACACCCGCATCTACCACTGGAAGCGGATTTATGGTTGCCACCATTGAGGCTGTTGCAACACAACCTGCGCTATCCGTAACTGTTATTGTTAATGTATCATTTTGAGCAAGGCTACTATCATTAATAGCTGAATATACTACACTTGATTCACTTGACTGACTTAATGCCGAATTCGGATCCCATAGGTAAATATAGGGTGCCGTTCCCGTCCCGGGAAGCATAGTAACGGTTATTGTAGTATCGAGCCCTGTACAAATGCTAAAATTCGAAAGGTCGGGCTGGGGCACCGTTCCTACATAAATTTGGAGTTCATCGCCTGCAGCGCAGGTGTTGCCAACCCCTGAAAGGTGTAACTTAAAATATTGATGCCGGGGGCAGCATCCGCAGGATTAAATTGATAGACTCCATTATCAATTGTTACCCCATTTCCAAGCCATGTGGCCGTATAATTGGCCGGAGGATTCGCGGGCAAAGGCATTGGCAAAATGTAGACAGAATCAGTTTTGCATAGGATGGTATCGGGGCCTACATCGACAGTAATGGGCGACACCACCTCTATAACCAGCGTATCGGCATTGGTACACCCATTATTATCGGTAAACGTGTAGCTGAGCGAATCGATTCCTATACCACCCGTTTGAAAGTAAAGACCTGCTAAACTGTCTACTAAGCTACCTACATTCCCCGGAAAATTAAGCCAGGAACCTCCAATGGGTGAAATTGAGTTCGCAATTTGCAATGGTTCCTCCGGCGAAAAACAGGTGTTAATTGAATCGTCTTCGATAACAACATTGGGAAGAGGATGAACTAAAAGCCGTTGTTGAGTAGAAACTGAGCATGCATTGCTGTCGCTCACTGTTAAGGTAAAAGTGTAAAGCGTATCGCTTGAAAAAATTTGAACATACGAAAACATTGCACTTGCCTCATTAATAGCACCAATAATATCTGAATTGGGATACCATTGAAAAATATAAGGAATCGTACCATTACTTATTAATGGGTCCAATACGGTAGTATCACCGCTGCATATCGTATCTAAGTCCTCCTCGATTTCAGGTATGGAGTAAATTGTTGCAAATAAAGTGTCGGTGGTTTCGCAGGTTGTGCCCTCATTAATTGTATACACTAGCGTGTAGGTTCCGGGAGCAATACTTGCCGGATCGAAGAGGCCGGAGGCATTTACCCCGCTGCCACTCCAAGTACCGCCCGGCAAGGTTACAGGCTGTAGCTGCACCGAGGCTGCATTATTACAAATGCCAAAATCATTGCCTGCATTCGGAAATTGCGGAGCAACAATGGTAAGCTCCACATCAGCACTATCGATACAGCCATTGGTATCGGTAAACGTGTAAGTTAAAGCAACCTGTCCGGTATCGTTTGGAATAAAATTATTCCCACTTAAATTCGTTGATCCTATGCTCCAAATTCCCGTTTCACCAAATCCAGCAACCGGCAAACCTGCTAATGGATAAGAAATGGGTTGATTGCAGAGGGTATCGGGAAGGCCGGTTGAAACAACAGGCAATGTATCAATCATTAGAATTACAACATCACTAACGGTACAGTTATTTGTATCACTAACCGTTATCTGATATGTTTGGCTGGCGGTATTGTTCACACTGGTATCTACTTGTATACTTAATGTACCCTGCCCTGTTTGTATGCCATTTGTTGGCGACCACAAATAGTTAAGATTCCCAGAGCCTCCCGATGCTGTGGCGGTTAAAACCGCAGTAAGTCCGGAGCATATTGAAATATCAGCGCCAGCATTTACGTTAGGTA
>JBKCHQ010000265.1:0-3064 GCA_046302715.1 Bacteroidia bacterium
GTAAACTGCATAGTTAAAGGGCTGGTACCGGATGTCCACGCTGCAATATTGGCTGCAAAACCATTATTAGTACCTAGTGACCCGCTGGTTACCGTTCCTGCCGAAGGACCGGTAAGTTCCCAATAGAATGGAGGGTTGGTATTGCAAGTATTTCCGGTATAGGTTACTCCCGGATCGGACGTATTGGTAAACGTGATACTTCCCCCCGAGCAAATAACTGGTGGACTCAACGTAAAAGCAGCATTGGGTTTTTTAGAGATACGAATAGGAGTTACGGTGGCGGTAGATGCTCCTAAAGAATTGGCTGCTGTTATTGTTGCCCCAAAAGCATTTTGATTGCCATTAAATACTTGCCCGCACGATATCTGCGTGTAGGTATGGGAAATTGTTGTGGGTAATGTTGCCTGCGTATAATTAAGTATTGGACTGCCGTCGCCAAAATTCACAGTATACGTTGTAGTTGAAACATTACCTGAAAATCCGCTTATGTTAAACACGACTGTATGCGGCGCGCAACCACCGGCATTTCCACTGTAACCAAAAGTAATTGAAGGCAATTGCGCGGATGCAAGCGAGCCAGTTAAAAGTGAAATAAACAGAATTACTTTAGCTCTCATATTTTTTTGTTGTTTTTAGATTTATAGATTTGCATGCAGGTCTTTACCGTATAACACTCACCCTGCCAATATGCTCCACCTGCTTGTCTTCTTTTTCGAATGAAACCACTAGGCGGTAAACATACACATCAATTTGAACCGGACGGTTTTGATACCAGCCGTCCCATCTCACATCGGGATCTTTAGACTGAAAAATCTGCTCGCCCCATCGGTTAAACACCAACAATTCAAAATAATTGACCTTGCCGGCTATAATAGGCCCCCAAAATTCGTTTGCCCCATCACCATTAGGCGAAAAACTATTGGGAATAAAAATTCCTGAACTCGGAATCACCCCAATGGTTTTAAACAGCGTGTCGGGGCAATTATTGGCATTATTGGCCACGAACATCAGCTGCACCGACTCGTCGTTCTCGTCTAAATTATTATACACATGTTGATTGATAAAACCGTCGTAAATGGTTCCATCACCCATATCGAGCCAGTACTCCGTGGCAAATGTGCTTGTATTAATTAAACTCAATACCGGCTCACCCAAGGTAATTTCTTCAGGCTCATATTCTAAACCAGCCACAGCACGGCGCTTTACTTCAACGGCAAATTCGAGCAGCGTATCTGCAAAACAAGCCCCTTCGTTGGATACACTCAGATTCACCGAATATAATCCGGCATTTTCATACGTATGGTTAGGATTACGACCCGTCTGTGGATTGGAGCCATCGCCAAAATCCCATAGCCAAGCATCACCATATTCGGTAAGCGAATTAAATTCTACATCCAGCGGTTCGCAACCCACAGGCGGCCTTATACGCATTCGGGTATCGGGCTGCCCAATTAAATCGTAAAATGCGGTGGTAGTATCTCTACACCCAAATACATTGGAGCACACCAGATCAATGGGGGCTAGGCCGGTATCCGACAAGAAAATTGATGGTTCAAATAAAAACGACTGATTGTCTTCCCATTTCCAAAGATAAGAGTCGGCACCTTGCGAAGCATTCGTTACTCCAACGCGGGCCGTATCGCCGCAACTGCTCGTTACATCGAGCGTGAAACTGCTTACAGGCGTCTCAAAAACCGTAATTATAAGCTGTGTATCGATTGGACAATCGAGGTTATTGGCAAAACTGTAGTTATGCGCAATAAGATTTACTTCATAATCGCCCGGTTGGAGATACACCACCCCCGGGAATGGCGAGGTACTGGTGGCACCGTTGCCTAAATCCCATTCGTATGAGGTAACATTTGAAGAATTATTGTTAAAAGCTACAGTTAATGGCATACATCCCATAGATGGATTAGGCGAAACGCTCAAATCGGGAATGGCCTGAACCGTAATATTTTGAAAAACAGTGTCGGGGCAACCATACACGGGCGAATACCCTATAAGACGCACCGGATAAACGCCTGGCTGCACATACACATGAGGCGGTTCAAAAGCGGCAATTTGCTGATTATCGCCAAAGTTCCACAAGTAGGCTACTGCACCTTGAGAGGTATTTACAAATTCGGCCACCGATCCCTGGCAAATGACTTCCTGCACCGGAATAAATGATACTTCGGGCTTAGGCAATACATTAACGGTAGCATAGGCCGTATCGTACGAACACCCATCGGTAGCAATCATGGATACGGTGTAAACCCCACCTGTTTCAAATACATGACTTGTATTGTAAGTGGTAACAACCGGGGTACCGTCGCCAAAGTCCCAGAAAAACTGATTGGCTCCCGAGCTCACATTGGTAAAATCAACCGCCAATTCGGCACAGCCAAACGGTGGATCGGTGTTAAAAAATGCAGTAACCGTATTGGGCAATACCGTTATGGGAATGGTAGCACTATCAACTCCACACTCGTTTGTGGCTACTAACAATATCGTGTACTGCGTAGTGTCGTTGTCGATGGCCATGAACACCTGATCTTCAGGGTCAAATTCCGTTGACGTATTGCCATTTCCAAAATCCCAGTAATACGAAGTGGGGGTTCCATAGCTTAAATTCTGAAAATCAGGCACAAATGGCGAACAGGCTGTATCATTTAGCACTGCAGGGCGTGCCACAGGTGTAGGTCGGCCAACAAATGGTTGTACCACCGTATCGCTTCCGCACTCGTTGCCCAGAATTAACCGCACTATAAAAGTAGTATCACCTAAAGTCGGTGAGGGAAAATTAATGTCGGGCGGAGCACTGCTGTTACTGTAATACACCGTATCAGGAGGACTCACCGACGCATTAGCCACCAACCAGGAATATGCAACTTCGAAGCCGTCAGATGTATTGCTAATCGCTATCTGCACCGGAGCACATGCCGTATCGTCTGATAATGTAAAGGCTGGATATGGCGTTTCAATTAAATAGATAGATTCTGTGGTTGATGCCATGCATCCGTACTCAGTTATCACCTGAAGGTGCACATGGTAAATGCCGGTATCGGGCACATTTACGTTG
>JBKCHQ010000266.1:0-2774 GCA_046302715.1 Bacteroidia bacterium
GTTTGATTTCTTCGTCAGGATGTGACGCTTGTACGCATGCTTCCGTTTGATTTTTCCGGTTGCGGTAAGCTTAAAACGCTTTTTCGCACTCGAATTTGTTTTCATCTTTGGCATTGTACCTGAGTTTATTGAGTGATTAATGAATTACTTTTTCTTTTTCGGCGAAAGGAACATGATCATGCGCTTACCTTCCAGCTGAGGCAAACCTTCAGGCTTACCATATTCTTCGAGCTCAGCGGCAAACTTAAGCAGGAGAATTTCGCCTTTCTCCTTAAATAATATCGAACGACCTTTGAAAAATACAAACGCTTTTACTTTCGCTCCCTCCTGCAAAAATTTCTTGGCATGGTTGAGTTTGAAATTAAAATCATGCTCATCGGTATTAGGACCAAAACGAACCTCCTTCACCACAATTTTTGTGGCTTTGGCTTTCATTTCTTTTTGTTTCTTCTTTTGTTCGTAGAGAAACTTTTTATAGTCAATAACTCTACACACCGGAGGCTCAGCGTTAGCTACAATCTCAACAAGATCCAGCTCCATATCTTTGGCAACCTTCAGGGCCTGGTCAAATGAATACACCTTAGGTTCGATACCTTCGCCAACAAGTCGCACAGTGCTCACTCCAACGATTTTTTCGTTGATGCGGTGTGCATCTTCTTTTTTTTGCGGGCCTCTGTTGTAGGGCCTTGGTTGTCTTGGTGGTAGAGCTATGGCTTGGTTCCTCCTTTTTAAATTTAGTTAAATGCGCTATTGATTTCTTGTTGTATCAAGCCTGCAAAATCAGAAATGCTCATGGAGCCGAGATCGCCCACTCCGTGTTTGCGCACTGCAACACTTTCGGATTGTTCTTCTTTCTCGCCAACCACCAGCATAAACGGGATTTTCGAAATTTCGGCATCCCTGATTTTTTTACCGGCCCGTTCGTCACGTTCATCAACGGCGGCGCGAATATCGTAATTTTTAAGCAGATACGAAACTTTTTTTGCGTAATCGTTGAATTTGTCGGAAATAGGCAGCACAATGGCTTGCTCTGGTGCCAACCATAAGGGGAAAATGCCGGCACAATGTTCAATCAACACCGCTACAAAGCGCTCAAGTGAGCCAAATGGCGCACGATGTATCATTACCGGACGATGTTTCTGGTTATCGGCACCGGTATATTCCAATTCAAAACGTTCTGGCAAATTGTAATCTACCTGTATAGTGCCCAGCTGCCATTTACGACCAATTGCATCGCGCACCATAAAGTCGAGCTTAGGACCGTAGAATGCCGCTTCGCCTAATTCTACCACGGTGTTTAAGCCGCGTTCTTGTGCCGCTTCAATAATGGACTGCTCCGCTTTGGTCCAGTTTTCGTCCGAACCGATATATTTTGATTTATTTTCGGGATCGCGAAGCGAAATCTGCGCTACATAATCTTTAAAATCAAGTGCTTTAAAAATCATGAGTACGAGATCAATCACTTTCACAAATTCTTCCTTCACCTGATCGGCCCGACAAAAAATATGTGCATCATCTTGGGTAAATCCACGAACGCGGGTTAAGCCATGCAACTCGCCGCTTTGCTCGTAACGGTAAACGGTACCGAATTCGGCCAAACGAAGCGGTAAATCTTTGTACGAATGCGGCTTCGATTTATAAATTTCGCAGTGATGCGGACAATTCATCGGTTTGAGGAAGAACTCCTCGCCTTCGGCCGGCGTGCGTATGGGTTGAAAGGCATCGGCACCATATTTATCGTAATGGCCAGAGGTAACATACAAATCTTTATGCGCAATATGAGGCGTTATAACTTGAACGTAGCCTGTAGCTGCTTGCGCTTTTTTGAGATATTCAACCAAGCGTTCGCGTAAGGCAGTACCTTTAGGTAACCAAAGCGGCAATCCCTGACCTACTTTATCGGAGAAGGTAAACAATTCGAGCTCTTTGCCCAGTTTACGGTGGTCGCGTTTTTTAGCTTCTTCAAGAATGCGAAGATATTCGTCAAGCTCGCTTTGTTTTGGGAAAGTGATGCCATAAATGCGGGTGAGCTGCTTATTCTTTTCATCGCCTTTCCAATATGCACCGGCTACATTCATCAGCTTTACCGCCTTGATGCGTTCGGTATCCGGTATGTGCGGCCCACGGCATAAATCAGTAAAATCGCCCTGTTGGTAAAAAGTGATGGTGCCGTCCTCAAGGTCTTTCAATAAATCGAGTTTGTATTCATCCCCTTTTTCGGTGAAATAGGCCACTGCTTCTGCTTTGGAAACTTCCTTGCGGATATATGCCGATTTGCGCTTGGCCAGCTCCTTCATGCGGTTTTCGATGCGCACAAAATCGTCAGACGAAATGGTGTGTGAGCCCAAATCTACATCGTAATAAAAGCCATTTTCAATAGGCGGACCAATTCCAAATTTTACTCCCGGAAATTCGACTTCGAGTGCCTCGGCGAGTAAATGCGCCGAGCTGTGCCAAAGGGTACGTTTGCCCTCATCGTCGTTCCAGGTAAGGAGTTTTAATGTAGCATTTGAGGATATGGCTCGGGTGGCATCCCATACTTCGCCATTCACTTCGGCCGAAAGCACATTTCGAGCGAGACCCTCACTTATGCTTTTGGCAATATCTAAGGCCGTAACACCCGCTTCGTACTCACGAACCGAGCCATCGGGCAAAGTAATCTGAATCATAGTTTATTCAAAAATAGCCCGCAAAGATAGCTAATTCTCTTAGTATTGTTTTAATACTTGTAAGTTAGACTCTCGAATACCGCGATACCATTCGAACCGTGTTAG
>JBKCHQ010000267.1:0-6459 GCA_046302715.1 Bacteroidia bacterium
TCATGAACATCCACGAATATCAAGGAAAAGAAATACTTAAGCGTTTTGGTGTAGGCATTCAGGAAGGTATTGTTGCCGAGACTCCAGAGCAGGCCGTTGAGGCCGCAAAGCAATTGCAAGCGCAAACCGGCACCGGATGGTGGGTGGTAAAAGCGCAGGTACATGCCGGTGGACGTGGTAAGGGCGGTGGAATTAAACTGGCAAAATCGCTCGACGAAGTAAAGTCGCTCACAGAGCAAATCATAGGTATGACCCTCGTTACGCCGCAAACCGGAGCCGAAGGTAAACTGGTGCGTAAAGTGCTTATCGCTCAGGACGTGTATTATCCGGGGCCCGAAAAACCCGCTGAATTTTATATGAGTGTCCTTCTTAACCGATCAACGGGTCGTAACATTATCATTTACACCACCGAGGGCGGAATGGACATTGAAGAGGTGGCACATGCGCATCCTGAGAAAATACTACGCGAAGAAATTGATCCTAAAACAGGACTTCAAGCTTTTCAGGCACGTAAAATTGCCTTCAACTTAGGTTTATCGGGTGAGGCTAACAAACAAATGGTAAAATTTGTAACGGCCTTGTATAAAGCATACACCAGCATTGATGCTTCGCAGTTCGAAATTAATCCGGTTTTAAAAACATCCGACAGTAAAATTATTGCCGTTGATGCTAAGGTTAATCTTGATGATAACGGGTTATTCCGTCATCCCGATATTGCAGCCATGCGTGATGTTCACGAAGAAGATCCTACCGAAGTTGAGGCTGGCGAATTCAACTTGAATTATGTAAAACTCGACGGGAACATAGGATGTATGGTAAACGGTGCCGGCTTGGCTATGGCGACGATGGATATCATTAAACTTGCAGGTGGCGATCCGGCTAACTTCCTCGATGTGGGAGGTACTGCCGATGCGGCACGTGTTGAGCAGGCTTTTAGAATTATCCTTAAAGATCCTAATGTAAAAGCGATTTTGGTAAATATTTTCGGTGGAATTGTGCGCTGCGATAGAGTGGCTCAAGGCATCGTTGACGCCTACCGTTCCATCGGCGAAATCCGAGTTCCAATTATTGTGCGTCTGCAAGGCACCAATGCTACAGAAGCTAAGCAAATTATCGATAATTCAGGCCTGCAGGTAAAATCAGCCATTTTGTTGCAGGAAGCCGCTGATAAAGTGAAGGAAGTTTTGGCTTAATCATTAAAAAAGATACAGAGCCCTGTCAACCGACGGGGCTTTTTTTTGTTTATAGAATCTAAGCTGTAAATTGCAGCTCAAACCAACTAATCGATTTGTTATGGTAAAATATATAGTAACATTTGTTTTTGCAACGGCATCTCTCTTATTAACTGCGCAACAAGCAATTATTCCCGGCGAATTTATTGTTCAATGCGACAAAAACATCACGGCGCAACGAATCGTTGACCAATTAAACACACGATATCCTCAGGCAGGATTTTCTCATAAAAGACAATTGGGTAGAAGATTTGGGCTACATTTATTACAATCTGCCCATCCCGAGGCTCTTGCGATGCTTAAATCATCGCCTGAAATTCAAGTAGCGCAACCCAATCATAATGTGCAACTTAGAAATACTGTACCCAATGATGCTTCGTATCCTCAGCAATGGTCGTTAAACAATACGGGGCAGAATGGGGGAGTGGCAGGTGCCGATATTGATGCCGAACTGGCTTGGGACATCACCACTGGAGGCCTTACTGCATTAGGTGACACAATTGTTGCCGCTGTAATTGATGGCGGATTCCAACTCAATCATCCCGATTTGGCCGCAAATTTCTTTAAAAACCTCAACGAGATACCGGGCAATAACATTGATGATGATAATAATGGGTATGTAGATGATATCAATGGTTGGGATGCATTCGGTGATGACGGTAACATTCCTTCCGACCAACATGGAACGCACGTTTCTGGTATTATTAGTGCCCGTGGCGATAACGGTATTGGTGTAACGGGGGTGAACTGGAACGCTAAAATATTGGCTATAGCTGGCTC
Organism: Bacteroidia bacterium; assembly: GCA_046302715.1. GTDB lineage: Bacteria > Bacteroidota > Bacteroidia > M30B66 > M30B66 > CAMCXT01. The sequence goes on from JBKCHQ010000267.1 coordinate 2,013, forward strand.
TTCGGGTAACGAAGCCACGGTAGTGGCCGCCTATGCTTATGCAGCTGAAATGCGCATGCTATATGATGAAACAAACGGCGAAAAAGGAGCCTTTGTGGTGTCTACCAATTCCTCGTTTGGTGTTGATCAGGCCGATCCTGCCGACTATCCCATTTGGTGTGCTTTTTATGATACCCTCGGCGCATATGGTATTTTAAGTGCGGGAGCAACTGCCAATGCCAATTACAATATCGATCAAACGGGCGATATGCCCACCGCTTGTTCTTCATTATTCCTGATTTCGGTTACCAACAGTACCAGCGCTGATGTAAAAAACAATTCGGCTGGATATGGACTCGAAACTATCGACATTGCATCGCCCGGAACGGCTGTGTATAATACGGTTACCAATTCGGGTTACTCCAATCTAACCGGTACATCAATGTCAACACCACATGTTGCCGGAACCATAGCGCTTATGTATGCCGCAGCGTGCGATGTACTTATTAGTGATTATAAAGCAAATCCTGCTGATATCGCTTTGTTGATGCGCGATAACCTGTTAAATGGAGCCGATCAAATTCCTGCATTTGCCACACTGGTAAATGGAAGCCGCCGCTTGAATGCACATGGAGCGCTGCTTGAAGTACAAAACTATGTATGCAATTCTGAGGCACCGCCCAATGCCAATTTTAATGCTCAAGGCCGCACGGGATGCCCTGGTTTGCAGGTGTCGTTTAATAACATTTCAAGTTCCAATGCGGAATCTTTTATTTGGGAATTTCCCGGAGGTTCGCCGGCAAGCTCAACAGATGAAGAGCCTACGGTAACGTATAATAATTTCGGCGACTATACCGTTCGTTTAATCGCGACCAATAGTTTTGGCACCGACACCCTAATACTCGATAATTACGTTCAGATTAATAATACAGGGGTGCTTCAGGTGTTTAATGAAACTTTCGAAAACGGTTTAGGAGCTTGGACGGTTGAAAATCCGGATAATGCCAATACATGGCAGATGTACACCACAGGCGGAACCACACCAGGAAATCAATCGGCGGGAATTAATATATATAACAACCAAAATAGAATTGGGCAAGTTGATTATATCACCAGTCCTCCAATTGACCTCTCTCAAACGTCCAATAATATCCTAAATTTTGAACATGCACATCGTCGTCGTGCTTCGGGAACCAATTCAGTAAAAGATACGCTTTCTGTTTTTGTGAGTGCCGATGAAGGGGCTAGTTGGGTACGTTTGCTTAAACGCCCCGATCCTATCAATGCAACATTTAACGTTTTAGCTACAGCGGGTATACTTGCTGCCGATTTTGTTCCCCAAAATTCCGACGATTGGTGCATGACCGGAACGCCGGGTATTTCGTGTCTCGAAGTAGATTTATCGGCTTACGATGGTATTGATAATCTGTTGGTTCGTTTCGAGGCTTTTAATGCCAGCGGAAATAACATTTACATCGATAATGTGCGTGTTTCGGGTAACTGCACAGCGCCGGTTTCTAATCCTGTTGTGGCTGAGTTTACCGCTCCAACAGCTACCATCTGCGTTGGCGAAAGAGTTCAATTTAACAATCAAAGTGAGAATGCTACTTTATTCAACTGGAATTTCGAAGGCGGTATACCTTCAAGTTCTACCGATTTAAACCCCTTCATTCTTTACAACACTCCCGGTACCTATGAAGTAAGTTTGGTGGCTTCTAACGCACAGTTCAGCGATACCTTGCAGCAAGTAGCTTATGTTACTGTATTGGATGCGCCTCCGGTGCCAACCATTACTGAAAGCAATTTAGTACTTACTACAGATGCCATCGGAACCATTCAGTGGTTCTTTAACGGAGCGCCTATTACAGGAGCAAATGGAAACCAGTTGATTCCACAGGAAAACGGCATTTACACCGTTACGGCCACATTGGGTAATGGCTGCAGTGCATCATCGTCTAATTTTAGTGTAAGTACATTATCTATTTCTGATCCTGCAGTATTACCAATCCTAACCTGTTACCCCAATCCAACTGGCCAATTGCTAAACATTGAAGTGTACACAGCCAAAGAGATTGTATTGAATTTAATAGATGCTTCAGGAAAAATAGTGGTAAGCAAAGTAATTCAACAAGATACCATTTTAGATCTGCAGCATCTAGCATCAGGTATTTACACCTTGCGGTATATTACCGATACTCAAGTATCAGCTTTACGTATTATAAAATTATAAGTGCCTTTGAAAAAGATCTTAGTAGCTAACCGCGGCGAAATTGCTTTACGTGTAATGCGTTCGGCACGTGAAATGGGCATTAAAACGGTGGCCATTTATTCTGAAGCCGATCGTATGGCTCCACATGTTCGTTATGCCGATGAAGCGGTATGTGTAGGGCCTGCACCGTCTAATCAATCATACCTTTGCGGCGATAAAATTATCGATGCCGCTAAGAAATTGGGTGTGGATGGCATACATCCAGGCTATGGCTTTTTATCAGAAAATGCTGCTTTTGCACAGGCTGTGGCCGATGCTGGCATTACGTTTATTGGACCGAGTCCGCATGCTATGGATATGATGGGTTCAAAACTTTCGGCTAAAGCTACGGCAAAAGCGTATAACATCCCTTTAGTTCCGGGCACCGATGAGGCAATTACCAATGCCGACGAAGCTCGCGAGATAGCTCAAACCATTGGATTTCCTATTCTTATAAAGGCCTCAGCTGGTGGTGGTGGTAAGGGAATGCGCATCGTATATCGTTCCGAAGAATTTCATGAGCAATTGCAATTAGCCATTTCAGAAGCTACATCAGCTTTTGGAGATGGTTCGGTTTTTATTGAGCGGTATGTGGCCTCTCCCCGTCACATCGAAATTCAGGTTATGGCCGATAACCATGGAAATTGTGTGTATCTCTTTGAACGCGAATGTTCGGTGCAGCGCCGCCATCAAAAAGTAGTGGAAGAGGCGCCTTCTTCGGTGCTTACGCCTCAGCTGAGGAAGGAAATGGGCGAATGCGCAGTGCGTGTGGCATTGGCATGCAATTATTCGGGAGCAGGTACGGTTGAATTCCTACTCGACGAAAACCACAATTTCTATTTCCTCGAAATGAATACTCGGTTACAGGTTGAGCATCCAGTAACCGAAATGATTACCGGTAAAGATCTGGTGAAGGAGCAAATTCGCGTGGCACGAGGCGAAAAATTATCCTTTACTCAAGATGAGCTTACCATAAACGGACATGCCATCGAGATTCGCGTGTATGCCGAAGACCCTGAAAATAATTTCCTTCCCGATATTGGTACGCTTAATGTGTATCGTTTGCCTCAAGGAAATGGTGTGAGAGTGGATGGTGGTTTCGAAGAGGGGATGAGCATTCCCATTTACTACGATCCGATGTTGAGTAAACTTATCGTTCATGCATCCAATCGTGATGAGGCCATGAAGGGAATGATTCGCGCTATTGATGATTATATTATAGTAGGGGTGAAAAACACGCTTTCGTTTTGTCGCTTCGTGATGGAGCATCCTGCATTTACTAGCGGAAATTTCGATACACACTTTATACGCGATCATTACCAGCCTGCACTATTAGAACGTAAGCCTGATGAAGATGAACAGCTTACAGCCGCAATCTTTGCGGCCTATCACAGACAAAAGGTTCAGTCCAAATCAAAACCTGAAACTGCTGCGCTACCAGCTGCCTCTAACTGGAAAAGTAACAGGAAGATTTTACATTAATTATGCGTCTCGACAAGTTTCTATGGTCGGTACGAATTTTTAAAACACGTACACTGGCTGCAGATGCTATAAAAGGTGGAAAGGTTAAACACCACAACGATGCGTGTAAGCCTTCAAAGGAGGCCAAACCGGGGGAAGAGTATCACATACAGATTGGCGAACTTAACAAAACCATTAAAGTACTTGATTTTCCAAAGGGTAGGGTAGCGGCTTCGGCGGTATCACAGTTCATTACCGACCTCACACCTGAAGAGGAATATAAATCGATTGCCTTATTAAAAAAGCATCGTTTTGTGCAGCGACCGCGCGGCTCGGGCAGGCCTACCAAAAAAGAGCGGCGCGATATTGAAGACTGGTTCGGCACGCCGGAGGGATAAACAATCGTACTGGTTCTGTTCATTATTTCGATTACCTAATTCGAATTAATCAGCGTTTGCCGTTTTATCGAAGAACTCTCCTAAATTCCTTAAGTTGGCCTAGGATGATTGGCCAGGTTACCCACCCCTTGTAGCGTAAACGGCATGAACTGTTTGAATTCCGGAAATAAACACCCTTTTCCGCTACGGAATGAGTTTTTGTGCCGAAACAATATGGAGCAATTGGGTGGTCGATTTACCCAAGCCCTGATTTTTGTTCCTTTTTCATTAAGGAAAAAGAAAAAGAAAAAGTACTTTTTCTGGTTCAACTACTTATCCGTTTTAAACGTTTATAATCGTTTATTAACGATAGTTTATATGG
>JBKCHQ010000268.1:0-4455 GCA_046302715.1 Bacteroidia bacterium
ATGCAAATTGAGATGGAAGCCGGTTTTAATGCCTTTGTGAGCAAAAAGCTTGAAGTGGCGCGCACCATTATCCGCAATAATCCTACGGCCCTTGCCAGTATTACTGCAACCGATTTGTTGAATCCGGATGAAGACTTTAAACTCTATGAGATGCTTGCCGATAATCTATCAAAAACTTATAAAAACTCAGGCTTTGCCGATGATTTTGTGAAGCGTGTGGCACAAATGAAGGCTACGGCTATTGGAGCTCCTGCACCTGAGATAAATTTGCCATCGCCCGAAGGTCAGGCCATAGCTTTGTCGTCCTTGCGGGGCAAGGTGGTATTGATTGATTTTTGGGCCTCGTGGTGCGGCCCCTGCCGGATGGAAAATCCAAATGTGGTGAAGCTTTACAATGAGAAGAAAAATCAAGGATTCGAGGTGTATTCAGTATCGCTCGATAAAGATAAAAATGCCTGGACGGCAGCCATTGCAAAAGATGGTTTAATCTGGCCATCGCATGTGAGTGATTTAGGGTATTGGAATTCGGTTGTAGTTAAGCAATATGGTTTCCAAGGCATACCATTTACAGTGTTAGTGGGGCGCGATGGTAAAATTTTAGCCAAAGGACTTCGCGGTCAGCAACTGGAGGAGGCTGTTACACGGTATTTGAGTGAATAATAAGGGCCTCAGAACTAAGGAAATATTATACTAGCTGTACGGTTTAATTCGCTACCTTTCATAAAACATTTTGTCATGCTACAAAAAAGGACAGTAATTAATACAATCACCAAATTACCGGATCAATTTTCAATTGATGAACTGGTTGAAAAAATGATATTACTCGACAAGATAGAAAAAGGAATAAAGGAAGCAGATTCAAATCAAGTGATTTCTGAGGAAGAACTGGATCGCGAAATCGAAAAATGGTTAAAATAGTTTGGACTCGGCAATCAGCAGTTGAATTGAAGGATATTTTCGATTACATCGCAAAGGATTCCAGACGATATGCCGAAAACCATGTCAAACGAATTAGGGAAAAAACACAGGTTTTAAAAACACAACCTGAATTGGGAAGGATTGTTCCGGAATTGGATATCGAGCAAATTCGAGAGTTAATTGAGGGTAATTACAGAATAGTGTATCGGTTAATCGATAAAAATCGAGTCGAAATTTTAACTGTACATCATTCGTCACGAGATTTTAATTCGCGCGAATTGAATGCAAAATAAGTCCTTTCGATTCGCACTAAACCGAATAGAATGTTCAAGTATTTTAATGAATAACTTGATTGAAATTTTGATAAAATTGCCATCTTCGCAGCATTACCCATTCTATCTTAATACGTGTAAATTGTCCATGAAGCATATCAAACAAGGTGTATTAGTTGCAATCCTAATTGCGTTTCAAATCCAATCTTCCAAGGCACAATCATCCGACTATTTCCAGCAACAGGTTCGATATAACATCGATGTGAAGCTCGACGACAAACGGCACATGCTGCTGGCCTCCGAAACCATCGAGTACACCAACCATTCACCGCAAATACTTAACGAGATTTGGTTTCACCTATGGCCCAATGCCTATAAAAACAACGAAACCGAATTTGCACGGCAGGAGCTGGCAAGTGGTAAAACACGCTTTCACTTTGCCAAAGACGAGGAAAGAGGGTTTATCGATAGTTTAGATTTCAAGGTCAATGGTATTGCAGTCAAATTTGAATACGATGTAAAACACATCGATATAGCCCGGATTATACTTAATGAACCACTGATTCCGGGGGCTACCATTAGTATCAGCACCCCTTTTCGGGTAAAACTGCCCAGTTCCGATTTTTCGCGCTTGGGACATACCGGCCAACAATACCAATTGTGTCAATGGTACCCTAAACCGGCTGTTTATGACCGTAAAGGCTGGCATCCGATGCCGTATGTGAATCAGGGAGAATTCTTCTCGGAATATGGCAGTTTCGAGGTACGTATTACGGTGCCGAAGAACTACGTGATAGCAGCCAGTGGCGTAATGGATGCCAATACCGAAGAAGAGAGGCAGATTGAAGAAAATATCGCAAAAACCAATGCCTGGTTTGCCGAGGGAATGCCCCTAAGCAAAGACAGTTTAAAATCGGATGCAAGTACCAAAACCGTAACCTATCGCCTCGATAATGTACACGATTTTGCCTGGTTTACGGATAAAGCCTCCAAAATCAGAAAAAGTTCGGTGCAACTTGAGCGCTCGGGTCGCACGGTAGAAACTTGGGTGTATTTTACCCCGCAGAACGGCAAGGAATGGAAAAATGCCGTTCAATATGTAAACGATGCCGTAAAATATTATTCGCGATGGGCGGGCGATTATCCTTATTCGGTTTGTAAAGCCCTCGATGGTGCACTGAGTGCAGGTGGCGGAATGGAGTATCCCACCATCACCATTATTTCTCCAATGCGCGACACCGTAATGCTCGATGAGGTTATTGCGCATGAAGTGGGGCATAATTGGTTTTACGGCATTCTGGGCTCAAACGAGCGCGACCATGCCTGGATGGACGAAGGCACCAATTCGTATTACGAAAAGCGCTACATGCGCACTAAATATCCCAACCACACGCCACTCGACGCCATGATTTCGTCGAATTTAACCGATAAACTCGGAGTGGATAAGTTCAACCCGTATTACCTGCAAACCATTACCTATATGTTAAGTGCCCGCAATGCCATTGATCAGCCGCTTTGCCTGCATGCCTCCGATTATATCGGGTTAAATTACGGTGCTATGGTGTATGAAAAAACCTCGGTGTTGTACAATTATCTGGCGGCCTATCTGGGGCAAGAAACCTTTGATGCCATGATGGTAGCGTATTTCGAAAAGTGGAAATTTAAACATCCCTATCCCGAAGATTTGAGGCAACATGCAGAATCCTTCACTGGAAAGAATTTGAACTGGTTCTTCGACGAGCTCATCAATACCCGCAAACGCATTGATTACAGCATCGGAAAGATTAAGCACAGCGAAAACGGCTACACGGTTACCGTGCGCAATAAAGGCGAAACAACGAGCCCGATTGGCATTACACTCAAGCCGGCCGGCAGCAATCAAATGCAAACGTTTTGGTTTGAAGGCTCTCTAAATAAGCAGAAACTATCGATACCAAATACCAATCCTCAAAAGGGCGATTGGTTTTCGGTAAATGGCACGGGCGAAATTCCCGACCTCAATCCAAAGAACGACCAGAAGAGTACAAGCGGATTATTTAGACGTAACAAACCGGGACTTGGAATTTTAACCAGTCTGGAGCGTGCGGGAAAACGATCACTCTATGTTTTTCCGGCGCTCGGCTATAACGTATACAATGGCTTTATGACCGGCGCGATTTTGAGTAACCTCGGCATCTTTAGAAAGCGCTTCGAATATGTTGCTGTGCCGATGTATGCCACCGGAAATGGGCAACTAACCGGCTCTGCTAATGCAGATTACCAGTTCAGACCCATCAGTGGCATTTTTAGAACCATTACCCTAGGCGCCACCGGCGCGAGGTATTCTTTTGGCGAAAATGACCATTTTAACCGCATCGTTGGAAGCATCGCATTTCGTTTTGACAACCTTAAGAAGCCTGCAAGTAAAATCAATCAGGAATTAACCTACCGCTACATACACCGCGAATTGCAGCGCGAAGGCCAGGGCAATGACCTTCGTAATTTTCATGTATTAAATTATGAATACAGCGATTCGAAAGTGTTGAAGCCCTGGTCGTTTAATGCCGAGCTGCAGCATTATGCCACCTTCGTAAAGAGTTCGATTACGTACACCCGTCGTTTTCCATATTTGGCCAAAAAGAAGGGCCTCGATATGCGCTTGTTTGCCGGTGGTTTTTTGTGGAAGCGAAATGATTTTAGTTCGGGAGCCGTCGATGGACGATTCAGATTAAGCGGGCAAAGTGGCTATCAGGATTATCTTTTCGACGATGTGTTTTTCGGACGAAATGAGATAAGTGGCATTGCTGCGCAACAGATGAGCATGACAGATGGTTTTTTTGCGCTTCCAACTATTTTTGGGCAATCTGACCGCTTTTTAACCTCAATGAACCTGATGAGTACCTTACCCGGTAAAATTCCGCTGCGACTGTTTGCCAATGCAGCCGCAACATCTTACAATATTTATCCATCAGGCCTTGAATCTACAATAGAGCCAACTATCAAGACCGAATTCGCAGCCGAAGCCGGCATTTGCTGGCCTTTAGTGCGCAATGTATTTGAAGTGTATCTTCCGCTTGTTTACACGCAAAACCTAAAAGATGCTTTTGGCGATCAATCGTTCGAGAAACGGATTCGTTTTGTGTTGAATGTTAAACTCGTGAATCCTGCACGCGCCATTCGTCGTTTGGGCACCTAAAAACTATGGGGAAAATCTATTTTGCCAGCGACTTTCATTTGGGTATACCCGATACAGCGCGTTCGCTCGAACGGGAGAAAAAGCTTGTAG
>JBKCHQ010000269.1:0-6307 GCA_046302715.1 Bacteroidia bacterium
GCCCGTTTTTGGAACCATTGCTTCGCAGTTCAACGATCCGGGCATGAACAACCTCTACCGTGCGATCATGGATAAGCTGGTAGAAAAAACTGCAGCACCACTCAAATCGAGCTACACCGTTACGCGCGAAATGAGCGAGAAGATTTATGTAATTCCGCCAAACCGCACGCGCTACCTCAGCGAGATTACCGAGAACAATCGCAGCTACAATGCTTGGGTCGAAAAACAAGCCGAGGTGGCCGAGAAGCTGTATGCCATACAAACCACCATGGATGGCTTTTCGGGCAGTGCGAATACAGATATCGTAAAAGTTCTTCAAGCCGAATTCGATCGCGTAAAACTCAACATCGATCCGAAAAACTGGAAACTGATTGAAGAATGGCCAGCCAAACGGAGTGCCTACAAAAGCGAATTTTACATTTTCAAAGTACGCGACAAAGAAATCAAGGTAAAGACACACACCGAAAGCCTTTCGCACAGCCAGATTCCGAAGGTGGTTACGCCATCGTTTAGTAACTGGGGCGCCATTTTGCGCTGGTCGCTCACCGAAAATGTACCGGGCGAATTTCCTTACGCGGCCGGCATTTATCCCTTTAAGCGCGAAGGCGAAGACCCAACGCGCATGTTTGCCGGCGAAGGCGGACCAGAGCGCACCAACCGCCGCTTTCATTACGTGAGTTTGGGCATGCCGGCTGCCCGTTTGAGTACGGCCTTCGACTCGGTTACACTCTACGGCAACGACCCCGATTTGCGTCCCGATATTTACGGAAAGATCGGTAACTCGGGGGTGAGCATTTGCTGCCTCGACGATGCCAAAAAGCTGTATTCGGGCTTTAATCTGTGTGCGCCAAGCACCTCGGTGTCGATGACAATTAACGGCCCGGCGCCAATGTTATTGGGCTTCTTCATGAATGCCGCCATCGATCAGCAATGCGAGGTTTATATTAAGGCGAATAGTCTGGAGGCCGAAGTGGAAGCCAAAATCGAAGCCATCTACAAAGCAAAAGGCGTTGAACGGCCGCGTTACCAGGGCGAATTGCCCGAAGGAAACGACGGCTTGGGATTGATGCTCTTAGGGGTTACCGGAGACCAAGTTTTGCCAACCGATGTGTACGCAAAAATCAAAGCCGATACACTCAAAGTTGTTCGCGGAACGGTGCAGGCCGATATTTTGAAGGAAGATCAGGCACAAAACACCTGCATATTCTCAACCGAATTTGCCTTGCGCATGATGGGCGATATCCAGCAATATTTTATCGACCAAAAAGTGCGAAATTTTTACTCGGTGAGTATCTCGGGCTATCACATCGCCGAAGCCGGCGCCAATCCAATTACGCAACTGGCCTTTACGCTGGCGAATGGTTTTACCTACGTAGAATACTACCTCAGCCGGGGCATGCATATCGATGCTTTTGCGCCGAACTTGAGTTTCTTCTTCAGCAACGGCATCGATCCGGAGTATGCGGTGATTGGTCGCGTGGCGCGCCGCATCTGGGCCAAGGCCATGAAGCAGAAATACGGAGCCAACGAGCGGAGCCAGATGTTGAAATACCACATTCAAACCTCCGGAAGATCGCTGCACGCACAAGAAATCGATTTTAACGACATCCGTACCACATTGCAGGCCTTGTATGCCATATACGACAACTGCATCTCGCTGCATACCAATGCCTACGACGAGGCCATTACCACACCTACCGAAGAATCGGTGCGCAGGGCCATGGCTATACAGCTTATTATTAACCGCGAACTGGGCTTGGCGAAGAATGAAAATCCGCTGCAGGGCTCGTTCATCATCGAATAGATGACCGATTTGGTAGAGGAGGACGTGTACACCGAGTTCGACCGCATTACCGATCGCGGAGGGGTGTTGGGCGCCATGGAAACGATGTACCAGCGTTCGCGCATCCAGGAGGAGTCGATGCATTACGAAATGCTCAAGCACACGGGCGAATATCCGATAATCGGTGTGAACACCTTTTTAAGTTCAAAAGGTTCGCCCACGATTTTACCGAAAGAAGTAATTCGCGCAACCGAAGACGAGAAGCAATACCAGATTGCGATGCTTGGCGCACTGCACAAAGGCAACGAAACCGATGCTGCCAAAATGCTGGAGGCAATTCAAGATGCAGCTGTACAAAACCACAACATCTTCGAAAAACTGATGGAAGCGGTGAAATACTGTTCGCTGGGGCAAATAACCGATGCCTTGTTTGAAGTGGGCGGACAGTATAGAAGGAATATGTAAGCGTGTAGGTCTTAATTCGTACTACGTAATTCGAACAGCGTAATGACTTCTAAGAAATTTGTTGTCGCTGTTAATTCGGCTTTTGTTGGATGAATCTACCCGAATTATAAGGCTTTGGGCGTGCCCCTTCGGGTCGGGCTTTTGCTGCAAGTCCTCTCCCGCATCGCTGCGCACGAGGCTTCGCTCTCGGGATTGCGGGCTTTCCGCGTCAATCCCTCACGCATGCACAACTCCATTCGTTGTACTTCTCTCTCCCTTTCTACTTTCTACTTTCCACTTTCCCCTAATCCTTTACGCAACGAACAGAATAGCCATAAAGCTTACTGCTACTTGCTCTAAAGGCATTTCCACTAGTGCAGCTTAAGTAATAATACCATGCAGCTGTGGATAGTGATTCAGTGGATGACCACCAATTCCCATCGCAGCCAATTGTCCAAAAAGTGCCGATGTTGTACGCATCACGTGCGCCACACGACAAAGCAGAGAAACCGCTTTCATTGTTTGCACTGGTATTTGGGGCATTCCAACCAACAATCGATTTCATTTTTCCACCTGCAAGTGTTAAACCTCCCAGATAATCCGTTAAATCAGTCCATTCTGTATCGGTAGGCACATGCCATCCAACTGGACAAAGATTTCTAGGATCTGAAGTTGTGAACCAATTGTACAACTTCCCATAAATGGAATCGTTTGCAGCTAAATTATTATGGTTGCTCCAAGCGCCTGAGTCAAGTTGTGTCCATGTTGTGCCATTGAGCACATTCGGAATCGAATCCCCATTGGCATAGCTACTTGTGCGTAAATTTTCGGCCATCCACCATTGATTGCCAATTAATACAGTCGGATAAATATTACCATCAATATCCGTCAGTGAGCTAAAGAAAACAGCACATGCTATAAGATTAACCCCATCAACTCCAGAACTATCGACCTGCACATTAATCATTTCACTTGATTTCAACGAGTCAGGAATCGTATTATCAAATCCAAGCAGTTGATATTGCCCTTGAGCACATGTTTGAATGGGGAAATTACCTTGGTTTGTTAGATAAATTTGTGAACCTAATTTTACATAACCATTGGTGACAGGCTGACCTTGACAACCGAACACAGTTCCAGTTATTAGAAATTGTTCGGTTAATGCTGCAATAATCTCAACACTCAGCATTTGGGTCGCACTATTTATGATTTCTGTGTGTGCCAAAGCCCAATCGTTAGTCGAGCTGCAGATGAGAAACACATTCAATTCGAGTTGTTCATTTTTGGGAACCCTCCCACTGAATTGACCTGCTGCATTGGTATATGTTGTACCTGTGCCAAGGCTGGTTGAAATAACATTAACTTTTGCATTTGAAATAACATCCCCATTCACATCGTAAACCGTTCCAAGCAGTTCGTTAAATTTAGCGGGCTCATCTACATTCCACCACGAAAAATGACTCGCTGCACCAATGTATTGTGTGCCTTGTTTTTGGGCTTCACCTTCGTGAATCCAATAGCCGAGGGTTTCGTCAAAGCTCCACCAGTCTATAGTTTCAGGTGCATCGGCTTGCAGAGAGGTTGGGATATTGAATTTAAGTGTTGCTGATTGGCCATTTGCCAATTTCAACTCATTCATATTGTTGTCGCGCAGTTCCACGCTGGCCATACCAAAAGAGCGCAAAAGACGCAGTGAATCATTCAATCCACCCAACAATTCGCCTGGCATTTGGTCGAACATTTCGGGAGATGAAGGATTTAAAGCCGCTGCATACACCCGAACCGTTCCAGTATAGGGTTGCCCATTTAAGGTTACGGAATTGGCAGGAAAACTTAGTTGCAAAAGGCCTGAAGTAACTGTTCCGCCTGAAGTTGCGCTAAATGTTCCCGATTGGGTCATGGTTAAGAGTTGCACATTTACCCGATTGCTGCCCGTTTCTAAAGGTAAAAAGCTGCGTGAAGCTTGGTGAAAGCCCGGTTTGGTGATGGTGATGTAACCCAGTTTGTCGTACACCAAGATGTTGTTTAAGAAAAATACGCCGTTTGGATCCGTGCGGGTTTCCTCGCCGCCGTAAGGAGAACGCACAATGGCATTCATTTCGGGTGCCCCGGTTGGACCACGCACCACGCCCATAACACTTGCTGTGCGCAGGTTGCCTAATTGTGCCGGATCGAGCGCAGTTCCTTCGGTATGGGTAATGCTATCAATTTGCGCAACTGGAATTTGACTCACAAATCCGTTGAACTGAATTACCCGTAAAGTGCGTTGACCGTTGATTTCGATAGTTTCTACTTTATCAATTAAAGCAGTTGGAATACGCAAAACCGGAAGGTTGTGGCGGTAGATGTTTTTCAAGGACTGGGCATCGATCCGCAGACCGAACATCATCAACAAAAACCCCAGAAATAGTATACGTTTATTCATGTGTAATATGATTTGAAACTATATTCTCAATTTTACTTTCACCTTTTTACTTTTCACTTTCCCCTTTTAACTTTCAACTCCCACTAATCCCTGATGCAACGCACAGAAAGTCCATTTTTCTTTGCGTAAGAGGCTAAACTAGCATTATCATCGCTGTAATTAAGTGTGCGAATCCACGCACTGCTTGTACTAGGCTGAGTTGTGGTACTCCACCAGTAACCATAGAAGCCAATGTCGGTAAAATAACCAGTTTGAAAATAATAGCGATAGCCTCCTGGAAGTCCTGAAAAACCGCTCTCGTTGGTTGCTCCTTGGTTTGGAGATTCCCAACCAACTATCGATTTCATTTTTCCTCCTGCGGAGAGTTCTCCACCCAAAAGGTCAACCAAAACTTCCCATTCTACGCTACTTGGCACGTGCCAGCCGGTAGGACACAAATTCCTCGCATCCACAACCGTATACCAATTGTATAGTTTACCGTATAGCGAATCGTTTAATACATTGTTATCGTAATTGCACCAAGCACCTGTACTTAGGTTAGACCATTGAAGGTTACCGGTAACATTTGGTATTGGGTCGCCATTGGCATAGGTAGCGGTGCGCAGGTTTTCGGCCATCCATAACTGATCACCAATAATCACTGTGGAGTATACATTATTTTCAATATCGCTTACTTCCCCGAAAAATTGAGAACAAGCCTGCACATTGACTGCATCATTTATTTGCTGAACAACCAGAATAGTATCCAAAGCACTGGCTTTGATGGAATCGGGATTGGAAGTGTCGTATCCCCGAATCACATACTCTCCTACTGAGCAAGTTTGAATGTTGAATTGGCCTTCATTGGTGCTGAAAACATTTGTTCCCATTTTTACATAACCAGACTCAACAGGCAGCCCACTGCAGTTTAATACCGTTCCTGTAATCTGATAATACTCGCTAAGCGAAGCTGTGTAAGTTCCAACAATAGGAAACACTCCACTCACCAAGTTTTCGGAATAAGCCAATGTCCAGTCATTTGTAGTATTGCAAGTAAGCAAGATACCTAATGTTAACGATTGATTTTTAGGCACTCGTCCAGAAAAAATACCATCAGAATTAGTATAGGTAGTTGCTGTACCCAATGTGGTAGAACCTAAATTAACTTTCGCATCTGTTACTGGATTGCCTTGTAAGCTATTAACTATACCTAGAAATTCATTGAAAGTACCTGGCACATCTAAATTCCACCACGAAAAATGACTTGCTGAACCTATGTATTGTGAGCCTTGCTTTTGGGCTTCGCCCTCGTGTATCCAATACCCAAGGTTTTCGTCGAAACTCCACCAGTCGATGGAGACTGGCGCTTCAGCTTGAAGGGCAGTTGGGATGTTGAATTTAAGCGTTGCTAATTGTCCATTTGCCAACTGTAACTCATTCATATTGGCATCGCGCAATTCGATGGATGCCATACCGAATGAGCGGAGTAAGCGCAGAGAATCATTCATTCCTCCCAATAATTCTCCAGGCATTTGGTCGAACATAGCAGTGGATGTTGGGTCTAAAGCAGCGGCATAAACACGCACTGTTCCAGTATAGGGTTGCCCATTTAAGGTTACGGAATTGGCAGGAAAACTTAGTTGCAAAAGGCCTGAAGTAACTGTTCCGCCTGAAGT
>JBKCHQ010000270.1:0-4062 GCA_046302715.1 Bacteroidia bacterium
GGTAAGTTTTGAGGCATCGTTGGAAGTGGTTTTTTGAATCAAATCCAATGCGTGTGGTCCGCGTAGAATGAATTCGCCCATATGGCTTACATCAAAAACTCCCACTTTATGACGCACACATTCGTGCTCCTGAATAACTCCCGAATACGTTATTGGCATCTCAAAGCCTGCAAAAGGAAGCATTTTAGCCCCCAGTTTTTTATGAATGGTATCAAATGGAGTATGTTGAATTTGGCTCATGTCTAAAACTAAATTAAGATGCGAAACTACATATTTATTGCCGTAAAGCGAATCCCAGTGTCAAAAAATAAAGCGTAATTGAGCATTTGTTTATTTAAGGATTACTTATATTCACTTGTTTTAAAATCGTATGAAAATTCTGCCTCGTTTTGTTGCCTTTATTCTATTGCTAGTGCCTTTAATTTCAGTAGGACAACGCTGCACGACACCAATAAACAGCATACAATTTCAACAAGTAAAACGAAACGTTAGTTCTGCGGTTCAAAATACTGCACGGTTGGCGCAGGCAAGAAATGCTGTGAGTGCCAATTGTCTCACGTGTTTACAACTTTCTGAGATTATGGTGTTGTTTACTAATGATATTGATCGTTATGAAGTGGCTTCGCTCGGCATTAATTCCATAACCGACCGCGAAAATGCCTATATGCTGCTCGATCAATTTCAACAATTTTCGTATGCCTTTCACTTTTACGATTTATTGAATCCCACTTTAGCCGGCCAGCCCCTACCTGACAGGCCACAGCTGCAGCCTCAAACCGTAATTCAAAATCAGCAGGCAGTTATGACATTTCCGGCATTAAACTATCCGGATGCGCTAAGCTATATAGGCATTAAAAACTGCGCTTCCTATTTGGCAGACCGCGATTTTATAGTCTATGCACAAGATGTATATAGCAAACCCAACGAAGCGCTTCGTATGGATGCCGCCATGGCTTGTATCGCTAAAACATGCGTTAGTACTGCTCAAGTAATGAAACTAGCGAGCTTGTTATCGCTCGAAAACAATCGCCTCGAACTGCTTAAGGCAGCGTACAGAACCATTTACGATCAACAAAATATGGATGCTGCTCAGCAGGTGTTTAGTCATGCGCCCAACCGAACGGCTTGGATCGACTTTCTGCTTGGCATGAGTAATGCGCTTTCCACTTCTGCAGCTCAACCTTGCTCGCTACCCGCCAATCAATTTCAATTATTGCGCGAAACACTCTCCAGGGAGTCTTCATCGATCAGTAGATTAAAAATAGCGAAGAATGAAATTCCCTCTAAAAAATGTTTTACCTCTCAACAAATGAAGGAAATACTGGGCTTATTTTCGTCTTCCACCGACCGGCTCGATCTGGCAAAATTTGCAGCCGCATATATCACCGATTATGATGTGTATTTTCTCACAGTGAGCTCCCTTTTTTCTTCCAGTATAGACAGAGAAAACTTAAGTAATTTCCTAAAGAAGTAACTCCACAAAAATGATGAAGCAAATCCTAAAACCTACCGGCCTTTGTCTAATGTTCATATTCTTTTTTACACAAACTAATTTGTGGGCTCAATCCAAAAAAGGCGTTGAATATTCGGGTACAAAAACACGATTTTCCCTGCTGGGTAAAAGCAAAGTATTTTCTGAAGGGGTAAAGACTATGGAGTTTAATCTGTTGTGGAATAAGAAAAAGAATATCATTAATGTTATGGCAGGGCCAGAAGATAAATGGTATGACATTGCAATAACAGGTACCGATACCGTAAACGGCTCATTCGTTTACACAGGAATTATTTCAGGTGTTGAAAAAGAAACCGATGCGGAGAAAAGAAAGCAGGCACAATGTGAAATTAAATTTCTGGTGGATAAAATTATCATTAAAATTGGCGAGGCCCGCTTGGAAGAATACCTGTTGGACGGAGCCAAAGTATGGGCAAACAAGCCCATTGCAAAGTAATACATTTACACCGTCCGAAAGGGCATAGCACTACCAGTGCCCCATCGAACGGTGAATAGCTTATTCGCTCTTCGAAGCAGAAGTCTTTAGTATTTCATTGGCTGTGATTTCGGTAAAATACCGCTTATTGCCTTCTTTGTCGGTATATGCACGGGTGAGCAACTTACCTTCAAGTGCAATTTGTTGGCCTTTTTCGAGAAATTGTTCGGCAAATTCAGCTTGCTTGCCCCAAACCACGATGTTGTGCCATTGGGTTTCGTTAACACGATTGCCGTCGGCATCTTTATACGATTCTGAGGTTGCCAGACTGAATTTGGCCATTTTTTTTCCTTTGTTGAGTTCGCGGATCTCTGGATTTGCGCCCAGATTGCCAATCAGACGAACCGAATTTCGTAAACTGTTCATGTGTTTAAAATGTTATGTGATTAGAAAATTAGAAAATGGGTGCACCCTGTTTGTTCCGATTATCAATTGACACTGCAAGGTTAGCGCACAAACTCTCAACTATTCGTCTATAAACGTTTATAAACGTTTAAAACGTTTTTATTGACAATTAAAGGTCGAACGTTTGCCTGATTATCTTTGCCGTAATGAAACTCAGCAGCCTTGGTTTGATCAATTTTAGAAATCATCTGGATGCTGATTTTTTGTTTACTGAAGACGTTACCGTCTTTACAGGTGCAAACGGTACCGGTAAAACAAATATTCTGGATGCTATACACTATTTGGCATTCTGCAAAGGATTTCTCAACTCCGTTGACAGTCAGAATATTCATGAGAACGAAGGCTTCTTTCTGGTAGAAGGTAAGTTTATTATGGAAGATAAGAGCCATGCATTTTCATGCGGGTTAAAACGTTCACAGAATAAAATATTTAAGAAAAACGGTAAAGAATACGAGCGGCTTTCAGAACATATTGGCCATGTGCCTCTTGTGCTGATTGCCCCCACCGATATACACCTTATTTCAGGAGGTTCAGAAGAGCGGCGCAAATTTCTGGATAGTGTGATTGCACAGTTCAATCGTACATATTTGGAGGAGCTTATTCGATACAATAAAGTGCTGCGCAACCGTAATATATTGCTGCGTAATGGCAATCCCGACCCGGGAATTATTGAGGTGTTCAATATGCAGCTTTGTGAGCACGCCCGTGTCATTTTTGAGGAACGCCGAAAATTTACCGAAGAATTGAGTCGCTTATTGGCTTTTTATTACGAACATCTAAGCGGTGGCAAGGAATTGGCCAGCATAAAATATCGTTCGGGATTGCAGTCAAAAAGTTTGGAAGACTTGCTTCAACAAAGTTTTGAGCGCGATAAAGTAATGCAATATACTACTGAAGGACTGCACAAAGACGACTTAGAATTGTGTATTGCCGATAGACCATTGAAACGTTTTGCCTCT
The DNA here is from genome assembly GCA_046302715.1 of Bacteroidia bacterium. Lineage (GTDB taxonomy): Bacteria > Bacteroidota > Bacteroidia > M30B66 > M30B66 > CAMCXT01. The sequence goes on from JBKCHQ010000270.1 coordinate 3,353, forward strand.
CAGGGCCAGCAAAAAAGCATGCTCATCGCACTCAAACTCGCACAGTTTGACATCATCAAGAATAAGAAAGAGACTGCGCCGTTGCTGTTACTGGATGATATCTTCGAAAAACTCGATCAGAACAGAATTACCGCACTACTCGAATTAATTTCGAAGCGCCATTTCGGGCAAATTTTCATCACCGACACACATCCACAGCGGGTAACTGAGATATTAAATTCCATTAATTGCGCCTACACGCATTTTGAGTTACCTTTACCCGTAAATTCAAAAAGATCCGATGAAACGGAGTAACGAGAGTATAGTTTCTGATTTACTAAGCACGGTGCTCGATCAAATGGGTTTGGGTGAAGGATACAGAGAATACCGCTTAAGTATGGCTTGGCCCGAAGTGGTGGGGCGCATGGTGGCTTCACGCACCCGCAGCATACGCTTTTCGGATGGGGTGTATTACGTGCAGATCGACTCACCGGCCATTCGATCGGAATTGAGTTTTATGAAGAAAGATTTGGTGAGGCGGCTAAATGAAGTGGTTGGTTCTGAAGGTGTCATCAAAGAAATTGTGTTTCGATAAATTCGTAGCTTAAGCTCATATTTATTTTATCATAAATAGTTTTTTATTTAGGACTATTGTCTAAATTATTATATATTGAGCTTTGTTAATTGGAACTAGCATTTAGAACCGGAGGAAGACTTATGCCCTGATGCTA
>JBKCHQ010000271.1:0-3049 GCA_046302715.1 Bacteroidia bacterium
ACATCGTCCACAACTATGGTTTCTTTTCGTTGCCAGGCTGTGCCGCAAACTCCTTTACCCTGTCGAATGCGTGTGCAGGCAATTGGGCCCTGAAACGGCCCCAAGACCAGCTCGTTATCCACTACCCGATAAAACCCTATCCAATGGTGGCCAAAAACGGTATGCAAAGCGGCAGCGGTATTAGCCATACAGGCAATTTCGTCGGTTTCACCCATCCACAAGGCTTCCAACTGAGGAATAAGCTCTTCAAACACCAGTAATGGCTGATTGGGGTCGGCAGATATGGAAATACTCTCGGCCATGGATTAAGCCTTAATACCAATGGTTTCTTTAACTTCCCTAAGTGTTTCGGCCGCACTTTTTCGGGCTTTTTCGGCGCCGCTTTGAATAACATCCTTGAGAAGTGCCTCGTTGGCAGCCGTTTCATTTATTTTATCTCTAAAGGGCTCGGTAAATGCAATCATATCTTCGGCCAATTGTTTTTTCATATCGCCGTAACGAATGCTGCAGGTATTCCATGCGCTATCGAAGTGGGCATACGTTTCAGCACTGCTCACCAACTCCATAAGCTTAAAAAGATGCGCAATAATTTCAGGCTTTTCCTGGTTGGGTGCCGTTGGCCCGCCATCGGTAAGGGCTTTCATCACCTTTTTGCGGATAACCTCCGGCGTATCGGCCAAAAACACAGCATTACCTTCGCTTTCGCTTTTCCCCATTTTGCCGCTTCCATCCAGTCCGGGCACCTTGATTAATTGTTCCCCGAAATTGTAAGCATAGGGTTCGGGAAACACCTCTTTCCCGTATAAATGATTAAATCGGTTACCAAAATTCCGCGCCATTTCGAGGTGCTGTTCCTGATCTTTTCCTACAGGAACCTTCGTGGCTTTGTGAATGAGAATATCGGCGGCCATCAGCACCGGATAGGTAAGCAAACCGGCGTTTATATTGTCGGCATGTTTCCGTATTTTGTCTTTAAACGAGGTGCAGCGTTCCAGTTCGCCCACATAAGCTACCATATTGAGCAAGAGGTAGAGCTCCGAAATTTCGGGCACATCGCTCTGAATGTACAAAGTACACGACTCTGGATCGAGGCCTGCGGCCAAATATTCGACCAAAACGTTTCTAACGCTGTTTCGAAAATGATCGGGCTTGGGGTGCGTAGTAAGCGCATGCAAATCGGCAATAAAAAAGAAGCATTTATGCTGGTGCTGCATTTTTACAAAATTACGGATGGCACCAAAGTAATTGCCCAAGTGCAGGTTTCCTGTACTGCGGATGCCGCTAACAACTGTTTCCATGGCTGCGAAATTAAGCAATTAACCCTCAATCGAGCGCTAAAAATTGGAGCACTGCATCGGAGAATGCAAGGGGTTGTTCGGCATGCAGCCAATGGCCGGCTTTGGGAATGGTTTGTATCTCCGAATTTGGGAAATGCTGCCTAATTGCAGCCTCATCGCTGGTTTGAATATAATTTGATGTTTCACCTCTTAAAAAAAGGGTGTTAATATTAACCTTACTCTCGGGCAGTGCGGCTCCTACTTCTTGGATATTGCTTGAGATGGCTGATAGGTTAAAGCGCCATGCAAAGGAATTATCTTGCTTTCGGTACAGATTTTTAAGTAAAAACTGTCTAGTTGAAGGTTCTTTAATCGCTTTCGCAAGTTCTACATCGGCAGTTTGGCGGTCGTTAATTTCCTTTAAGTTGAGGCCTTTTAAAGCATCAATAATTTCGGTGTGGTGTGGTGCATAATAGCGCGGTGCAATATCGGCCACAATCAATTTTTTAAGGTATTGCGGATATTTTTGGGCAAATAGCATGGCGGTTTTTCCTCCCATGGAATGACCGAGGAGTGCAAAAGAGCGTATACCCAAAGCATCCACCGTTTCTTTTAAATCGTCGGCCATCAATGAATAATTAAAATCATCGCTTTGTGGCGATTGCCCGTGGTTACGTTGGTCGGGGGTAATTACCGTAAACATTTCAGACCAACGGCGTGCAAGGCTTGTCCAATTGTCAGACTGCCCAAACAGTCCGTGTAAAACAATCAGTGTTTGGGGATGGTTCCCGTAATTGCGGCAAAATAAAATCATGGCAATTGATTGAGGTAAAGCTGTACGGTTTTTTCTAGGCCGAGATAAAGCGCTTCTGAAACAAGCGCATGTCCGATAGAAACTTCTAAAAGTCCTGGAACCTGATGCGCAAAATAAGCCAGATTTTGACTGTTCAGATCGTGTCCTGCGTTGAGGCCAAGCGCTAATTCGCCTGCCATACGAGCAGCTTCGATGTAGGGTTTTATGGCGTCTTCTTTATCAGCAATGTAGCGTTGTGAATAGGCTTCGGTGTAAAGTTCGATACGATCGGCACCAATGCGCTTTACAGCGGGGTAATGCCGAATATCGGTATCCATAAAAAGAGAGGTTCGTATGCCCTTTGATCTGAGTTTTGCGATAATCGGTTTAAGAAACATCTCATGTTGAAGACAATCCCAACCGGCGTTAGAGGTAAGTGCTTCAGGGGCATCCGGCACCAGTGTTACCTGATCGGGCTTAACCTCGCACACCAAATCAATAAATTCTTCCGACGGAAAGCCCTCAACATTAAGTTCGGTTTTTATTTCATGTTTCAACACCCGTACATCGGCAAATGTTATGTGCCGTTGGTCGGGCCGTGGATGAACGGTTATTCCATGCGCTCCAAAAGATTCAATGCGCAATGCCGCTTCCAGCAAGTTGGGTATGCCTCCACCTCGTGCGTTTCGGATAAGTGCAATTTTGTTAATGTTAACACTTAGTTTTACCATTTCATCGTTTAATTGATACAGCAAAGCTAAATATTCTCAAAAACATTTGTGCGTTTGCTGATTTTACATAGGTTTGTCGCATTCATCACGAAACAAAGCATCCAAATCACCGTTACTTAAGGTAAAATACCCATACAATCATGCTTGCCGAAGCACTTATATCTGAAACCATACCGCCATTGAAAACCTCTGATACAGGCATTAAAGCATTGCATTGGATGGATGAGCTCAGAGTATCGCATCTTCCC
>JBKCHQ010000272.1:0-6801 GCA_046302715.1 Bacteroidia bacterium
ATTGTTCGTCAACTTGTACGATTTCATAAGCAGCTAATCGAGAATAAAAATGCTAATTATTGCAAGCGAAAATAGAAAAGATGTACGAAACAATATGTACATCGCATCAAAGTTATGAGCATTATGGCTTGAAAAAAAAGAAGCCCCTAAATGAGGGGCTTTATTGGTTGTCCGACTAGGGATCGAACCTAGACTCTTCTGAACCAAAATCAGACGTGTTGCCAGTTACACCATCGGACAATTTGATGGGATGCAAAAGTAACAATTCGATTTTAGGTTGCAAACAGAAACAAAAAAAATATTCGCCTCATTTTCTTTGCCTTAAATTTAATACAACACCGTTACCGAAGTTATCTTCTTAAAACGGCTGCCGTCGGGCAAATCAAACTGAATCTTTACCGAATAAATGCCAGATTCTACAAATCTGCTTTTATATTTTCCGTCCCAGGCCTTTGTCGTATCGCGGGTGTAAAACACTTCCTCGCCCCAGCGGTTAAATATTCTGAATTCAAAATTGGTGGCCAGCGTTTCATACAAGCCTTTGGGCTTATACATATTATTAAACGATTGGTCGCCCGGTAAAAAGGCCGTCGGAATAAATATGGTAGGTTTTTGCGTTACACACACCACATTCGACCAGCTGGTATCGGCCAGGCCGTATGGATTTCCGGGACCTTCGCGGGCCAATATGCGATAACAATAGGTTAATTCTGCATCCACCTCATCGGCCACATCGTCAATAAGCAAGGTGTCGGTGCCGGTATTGCTCAAGGGGAAAAAAGCCTGCCCCTCGCCTACCGACTTATACACTACATAATCCAACACCTGACCTTCCCACTCGGCATAGGTATTCCAGTTAAGTGAATTTCGGTAGCCATCGTCGGCACTTGCTTTTAGCAATATCGTGCGGCCGGTATTTGAAGTTGAGGCTATCTCGTAACATTTATTATACAGCACATATTTGTACGTGTAGCTTTGTTGTGCCGTAGCCACTGCCGTATCGAGATAGGCCACTTGTGTTGCCCCGCTAAAAATGGGAAGCGTAACCAAAGTATCAAACGTACCATTGGGCCAATTGGCGCGCAATACCGAATAAAACTGCAAGTCGGCTGCATCATCAATTAAACATGCCGAATAGGCATCGCCACTATTAAACACCGTAGCGTAGCGCAAATACGTGTATTGAGGAGGCACATCCACATTTGCCGTAAAACAAAGCACATTTGAGCTGCTGCTTTTATCGAGTAAGGGATTATAGACTTGAATATAAATGCAATAATCGGCACTCTGGATTAAATTGGTAACTACCAGCGATGGTGCAACCCCGGGTAGTGCATTAATACTTTGGTAAAGCTGGTAGGGCTGCCCATTTAATGAGGTAAAAATGCGATACACCAAATTATCGGAAGCCCATGCACTGTAAGGTGTATACTCGAGTTGGGCCAAGGCCTGGCAGTTATCGAGCATGTAATCGAGCCATAGGGAATTGTGCTCCTCAGATGGATCGCCGGTTAATTTGCATTTATCTTTAGCCACCAAGCGGTAACGCTGCGATTCAATTTCGGGTCCATCGCCAGACAGGATTTTGAACGATTCGTTAACATGACTTGCCGAATCGCGCTTTACCCAGGCAACACCATTCCACCTGTATATATATAAACTGTCGGAAAGCGGTTCACTACTGGCCTCCCATGCCACCATAATATCGTTAGATACTCCCAACACCGAAACCGTATCCGGTACTGGCGGCAATGGGGGGGCTGTAGTACTAATACGTCCGCTATCCACATTAGAAACCGAATAACAGCCCAATTGATCGGCAATGCGCACGTAATACGAAACAAACTGATCGCATCCGGCCACTGCATCGTTTGCTGGGGCAGTAGGATACGTACCCAAAAGTGTGTAATTAAGATTTACACTCTCGTAGGCCGAAAACACCTCATAAGGCAACACGGTACTGGGAGGTAGAGGTTGAGCCAGCGTATTCCAGTTTACCGAAATAGCACCGCCGCTGCTGCTCGAAAAATCGAGATACATGGTGGATAAGGTATCCATTGGCACGTTTAAAATATTGCCCGAGCATCCGGTGAGGGTAGAAATAAAATAATACACCGGAGCCAAATGCGCACCGGCATTTAGATCGGTGTGAGAGGTTTGTGCTATATTATTGAGAGAGGCAATTTCGGTAAAAGGCCCTGCAAGGGATGAAGAACGAAAAATGCGATAGGCTTCGAACTGATTTTCAGGATCGGCTGGCGGCACCCAGGTAAGTTTAACATCGCCTCCCGCACCGGGCAACACTTCGAGGCAGCGTAATTCGGGAGAGGGCGTAAGCGGTGGCGCTTCCACTACTACATTTATCGTAATGTTGGTGTAGGCCGGATACGGACAAAAATCATCGAAAAAGCTAATTTGGAAGGTATTCGAGGTTTGTTCCATGTAACACTCCTCGTCAATAATTTCGGGCACTACGGTGGCATCCATTACATGATCGCAGGCCGTTTGCCAGGTAAAAACCGTTGACAGCTGCCCTACTCCGCTGGCCGGCGGTGGCGGATTTAACGTTGCACAAGGAGGAATATTACACCCAACATTGGGATCGGTAAACAAGGTACCGAACGCACCACCCGAAGCCTCTAAAGTAATAACCTGGGTTGCGCCCGACTGCGGAATGGTTTCGTTGTCAACCGCATTGATGTTGAATTGCACCAAATCGCCGGCGGTAACAGTGAGGTTTACCAGATAATCTCCAGGTGAAGGGTCTAAAATAGAAACCGTGTATTGGGGCGGATTATCGACGCCGCAGGCTCTGGAAATAAGTTGTATTTCGCGATAAATCTCGGCAATAAGCTGCCCGCATCTAAACGACTGCACCCGCACCACACTCACAAATTTACCGATGCCTGTTACCGAAAGAGAAATTTGCCCGCTCACCGGATCGAGCGTTGCTGGGATACTATTCGGAAAGCCCGGTGTGGTTTGCCCCGGAAAGGGCGAGTTAACGCTCATGGTTGGATTAAAATCGAGCGGTACGGGCGTTGTGGCATTAAAAGGGTCGGCCGAATCCAAAAAATCGAGCGGTGTTGCAAAACTGTACGATACCGAATCGCGGTCGGGATCGGAAGCGTTCTGATTGTAGATGAACATTTCCTGATTGGGCGGTTGCGGTGAGCTACAAATTACCGTTACCGGTTTGGCTTCGAAACGCGGTGAACTGTCGGTGCAGGGCGAGTTATTGGCGCCCTGATAGGCAAACATCTTGGCGCGAAGCGTCATGCCAACGGCCCCCGATGCGTCAATGTTAAAAATGTCCGTATTGCGGCAACAATCGGAATACGTAAAAATCCATCCCTGAGCGGGAGGCACACCGTTGAGCAGAATTTCCTGACTTTGAAAAATATGTTCTTCGGCAGAACCCGGCGACTGGGTTGCGCAATTTGCCGGAGGCCCGAGAATATTGCAGTCGGGCGTAATATCCTGCCTGCTTACTAAGGTCATTGGAATAAAGGTAACACTGGGGTGATTGTGCACCCTAAGTCCAAAACCTGCATTCTGATACTGAATTTGAAACTGCGTTGGATCGGAACAATCGCGGTACAAAGTCATGAAGAATTTGTACCGTCCGTTACCGAGGCAATCCCATGTGATTTCTCCACCCATCAAATGCGTTGAAAAAACATTGGATGACTGCAAAAGCAAAAGAATCAAACCGCAATAGCGGAACGCTCGATACATCGAGGTAAATTTAGTAAAATCAAACAATTAAATTCCAAGGTATTGCAATTGTATTTTTTAATAATTTAGCCATCGGCTGTAAATGCCGTTTGAATTAAATTATTGGCACATGAGATTATTTATACTCTTAACCTTCGGCTTGTTCTGTTTTTATAATGCCCATGCACAAACAACATTGGTGTACAGCGAGGACTTTGAACAAGGTGCCGGCGAATTTATTCTCAATACCGGATCGGTGGGCGATTCGGTAGGTCCAAACCGCTGGATTATAAATAATGATTTCACCGGAGATCCGGTTTATCCCAATACTACAGGACAAAACAATACTGTAGGCGGTTCGATTAATTTTGGGCCGTTTAGTAACTATTTACATATACACGATTCGCAAGCGTTTGCAGGCAATAGTGCCGTAGGAAATTCAAATTATAACCCGTCTGTTGCATCCGACAACTTTACCGAAACCAATAATTTTTGTACCCTTGGACTCGACAGCGTTCGTTTGGCATTTTACTACAATTGCGAGGGTGCGGCCGATGCATATGGCGAGTTGTGGTACCAGGCAGATAACGGGCCTTGGACCCAAGTGCCGGGTGTACAACTTTCAAATACCCCGCAGTGGAATTATTTGGTGGTGTATAATCCCGATTTTAATAATAAAAACGATTTACGCTTCGGGTTTCGCTGGGTAAATAGTGCAACAGCCAATACACCCAGCGTTTCATTGGGTATTGATGGAATTCGCTTGGTGGGAGTTTACAGTCCCGATTTATATAACGTACGTCTTGAAATCGACACCATTATTCCAACACAAGTGTGCAAAGGCGATGGGGTACTTATGTTTTTAAACAATCCTGTTCCGCTTTGCGGATTGGGTTATTATGAAGTGCAGCTTTCGAATATTTTCGGAGATTTTGATCTCCCCACGTCGTTGGGGATTTATCAGCTGAATAACGAAAATCCCACTCCTGCGCTATTCACACTGCCCGTACCTACCGATATTAACGTGGGTAACTGCTACCGAATTAGGGTTGTAAGGGTGGATATTCAACCATTTATAGTTTCAGATACTTCGGTTTGTATCGATATTATTGATTGCCCTAATATCATCACTACGCTTATGCCTGCGGTAGTTTCAAATCCACTAGATACGCTCTGCGTGGGTAGTGTTATTGATGTTCCGTTTTATTCTGAAGGCGTTTATTTAGGCAATACCTACATTGCACAGCTTTCGGACTCTAATGGGTTCTTTCCGCCCAATCCCAATATTATCGGCACTTCAAACGACGATACCGAGTACCCGCCCGGAACCATTCCCCGAGGAAATGTTTCGGGATTAATAGCCGCTCAGAACCAGCCAATACCGCCCGGCTGCAATTATTTTATACGCGTCGTTTCAACGAGTCCTGCTGTTACCGGATCATTGTATGGGCCATTTTGCATTCGTGAATGTGATATTGAAAGCAACAACAAACAAGACGTTAGCTTCTGCATCACCGATGTGGAAGGAGGCGATACCACGCTCACCATCGAAATCAATCAATACGATCCGCCAGCCACGTATTCGCCGCCCAACGAATTTCAGGTACAGTTGCTCGATTATCAAACCTTTGCAGTAATTAACACAGGGGTTATCGGTAGTGTTGAAGCCACCAGCGATACCACAGTTCAAATTGTTATACCTCCCATTCCGCAGCTGTTTACCATTGGCATTAATCCGGGCGCCTATTATATGCGTATAGTGGCAACCAACAGCAATCAAGGCTGGGATAACTTAGGTACGGTGATCCGATTAACCGTTGGTGCCCCCAATCCAAGTCCGCTTACCATTGATATTGCCGATCCCGACTTTTTCTTTTTCCCTGTTGGATGGGATGGCGATACCACCATTTGTCAAAGCGAAGCGCTTTATTTTGTACTGAGCCCCTACAACTCGCAATCGAGCTACGTGTGGGGCCTTAACGACGATCCTAACTTTGCAGAAGGTGGCCCTTACACGGGCATCCTTTTTAACGGCACCGGCAACAACTCGCTTTATGTGGTCGAAACCAATTTTGGCTGTGTAGGGCCGGGCTCATCTCCGGCCGAAATTACGGTGTTAGGTCCGCCGCCAACCAGCATTACCGGCCCCAGTCAGGTGTGTTTGGGCGATACGGCAAACTATCAGGTTTCACTAACGCCATCAACTTATTACGAATGGCAAATTTCAGACGGCACGCTGGTAGATACCTTATCTAATCTGGCCCAGTTTGTATTTACACAAGCCGGCAATATTACCATTGAAATTTCGGCGGTTAATCAGTGCGGCAATGCCGACAATACGCGCAACATCATTGTACGTAATCCGCCAGTTGTAGATATTGGCAACGACACAACCTTGTGCGACGAAGCATTGCTATCGTTTGTAGCTACTGATGGACCTAACTATAATCAATACTGGAGTATTGCTGGCGAAGAGGTGGGTACGGGCCCTGATTATTCGCTCAACACCGACAGCACCGTAACATTAACAGTTAGAGTCACAAACTACGGAACACTCGCCTGCGAGGCTTTTGATTCGTTAACGGTTCTAATTGAACCTTCAGATCCGGGCCGATTAGACACGGTTACACTCTGCCAGGGACAAACACAACAGTTTGCCGCCGACACCACGGCCGATGCGTATTTATGGAGCACGGGCGATATTACGCCATCCATTACCGCTGCCGACTCGGGATGGTATGTATTGACCTTATATTTCGAAGGGGCGGTATGCACACGGGTTGACTCCTTCCTGCTCGATTTACAGGTATGCTACAAACCACTTGAGTTAACGAATGCGTTTAGTCCAAATGGCGATGGCACCAACGATACGTGGATAGCTAAGCAAACCTTCGATTATGAAGAGTTCAGCATGATTATATACAACCGCTGGGGTCGCAAAATGTATGAGACCAACGATCCGTTTTTTGCTTGGGATGGCACTACCGATGGGGGCGAAAAAGCCAGCGACGGAACGTATTTCTACGTGGCGCGCTTAAAGCATTTCGAAAATTCGGGTGAGTTTAAAGGAACCGTTACCTTATT
>JBKCHQ010000273.1:0-9909 GCA_046302715.1 Bacteroidia bacterium
GCTAAAACGTCTGTCAAAAAATCAACAAAAGCTCCTAAAGCAAAAACAGGTGAAAAAAAAGCTTCGAAGCCTAAAGCTGTGAAACCGGCGGTGGTGGCTAAAGCGAAGAAAGAAAAAGCTGCACCTGAACCTAAGCCAGAGCGTCAAACAAAAAAAAAAGTGATGCATGAATTTATTAACGAAATTCTTTCATCTGCACCTCGCTTCTATACCACCGATGAATTGGTTCAACGCGGAATAAAAAAGTTTAATCTTAAAGGAAAAGAAAAAGATACCGCTAAAAATTCGATCCAAATTGCTTTAAATACGCTTCAGTCGGAAAGTAAAATTAAGCGTCGTCGTAAAGAAAAAGACCGTCAGGCTTACTGGGCGCTACCTTCAATTAGTGACGAAGGATATATCGCTTAATGATTTTTTAAATAATTAAAAGGTGCCTGTTGATTATTCGGGCACCTTTTTTTTTATGGTGTAAAATCAAAATGTAAACTTGCACACACGATTTCAAAAATGGATGTATTAATTGAAGATGCTGTAGCGGGTGATGTAGATGCAATTTGCTTCTTAATTAAGGAACTGGCAATCTATGAGAGAGCTGCCAATGAAGCCGTTTTAACGCCGCAGCAACTGCTGGAAGACGGCTTTTCAGAAAATAAAATTTTTCACTGCTTTGTTGCACGACTGCAACAACAAGTAATTGGTATTGCGCTTACTTACATAAAATATTCCACCTGGAAAGGCAAATGTGTTTTTTTGGAGGATATCATTGTTACCGATGCCCACCGCAATAAAGGAGTGGGTACGCTATTGTTTAATAGCGTTGCTGCTTACGCGCATTCGCTGAATGCCGCCCGATTGGAATGGCAGGTTTTGGAATGGAATGAGCCGGCCATTAAATTTTATCAGAAAATGGGGGCTACACTTGATCCCGAATGGATAAACGGGAAGCTTACACGCGAAGATCTTCAAAATTATACATTAGGAATATGATGGTATTTAAATTTGGAGGTGCCTCCGTTAAATCGGCCGAGGGTGTGAAAAATGTTGCCGATATCATCTCAAAAAATAGCGATAATAAGCCCTGGGTCGTTGTATCGGCCATGGGCAAAATAACCAACGCGCTTGAAGAATTGTTGCAATTAGTTTTGCAAAACAATGCGCAATGGCAATCAAAGCTGAATGAAATAAAAGAATTTCATTTTAATATAGCTTTGGGTTTAATGCCACATGATCATGAAGTTTTTTCGCAACTTGAAAATGTTTTTGCCGAGATGTACTGGGTTTGCGAAGAAACGCAACGAAAATCGTTCGATTATGAATACGACCAGCTGGTTTCGAACGGCGAAATATTAAGTACACGCATCGTAGCCGCGTATTTAAATTACATAGGCATTCCAACGCTTTGGACCGATGCACGCGATTTAATAAGAGCCGATCGTACGTTTCGTGAAGGAAATATCGACTGGACCACAACCGAAGAGGCCGTGCGTAAATACGCTAAACAACATTCCGAAGCCCTCATATTAACGCAAGGTTTTATTGCCTCAACCGCCGATAACGAGAGCGTTACGCTAGGTAGGGAAGGATCTGATTATACTGCTTCTATTCTGGCGCATTGCCTTAATGCAACCGAAGTGGTGATATGGAAAGATGTGGCAGGTGTTTTAAATGCAGATCCACGCATATTTAAAGACGCGGTACTTTTGAACGAATTGTCGTATTACGACGCCATTGAAATGACCTTTTATGGAGCTACAGTAATTCATCCCAAAACCATTAAACCGCTGCAGAATAAAAATATCCCTTTAAGGGTAAAATCTTTTATAGAACCACAGTTCGATGGAACATTAATTGGCAGGAGTAATGAGCGCAATAATATTCCCTGCTATATTGTTAAACCTCAACAGGTATTGATTTCTATTTCGCCCCGAGATTTTTCTTTTATCATTGAAGAAAACATTCGTGACATTTTTCAAGAACTAAGTGCACGCAGAATTAAGGTGAATCTTATGCAAAATTCTGCCCTTAAATTTTCGGTGTGCGTTAATCATGATCACGATAGGGTGGAAGATTTTATCGCATCGCTCCAGCATAAATTTAAAGTGCTTTTTAACGAGAACTGCGAATTACTAACGGTGCGAAATTTTTCAGACGAGGTAGGGCTCGAACATATAAAAGACCGCAAAGTACTTATTGAGCAAAAAAGTCGCACTACGCTGCAGATAGTATTGGTATGATTTAACATACCTTTGTAGGAAATAAAAAACATGGCTTCATTCCTTATAAAAAACGCTCTTATTATTAACGAAGGGCGTCGTTTCATGGGTAGCGTTAAAACCAATGGTCGTTTTATCGAAAAAGTATTTGAGGGTGAGATTCCCAAAGAAGAATCTTTAGCGCATTGCACGGTTATTGATGCTTCGGGAAAATGGCTGCTGCCTGGTTTTATTGACGATCAGGTGCACTTTAGAGAGCCTGGCCTTACGCATAAAGGCGATTTATACACCGAACCCAAAGCCGCAGTTGCAGGCGGAATTACCACCTATATGGAAATGCCCAATACTTCGCCTGCCGCTACAACTCAGGCTTTGTTGGCCGATAAGTACATTATAGCTTCAGAAAAATCGCTTGCCAATTACAGTTTCTACATGGGGGCTAGTAATTCTAATCTGGATCAATTGCTCAAAACTGATCCTCAAACGGTATGCGGTATTAAAATATTTCTGGGCTCATCCACCGGTAATTTATTGGTGGACGATTGCCAATCGGTGAATGATATTTTTAGAGAGGTAAAGCTGCTTATTGCCTTACATTGCGAAGATGATGGGCTTATTGCCCAAAATATGGAAAAGGCAAAAGCACAATACGGCGATAAAATTCCAATGCAGATGCATCCCATCATCCGCGATGCCGAAGCTTGTTATAAATCCTCTTCAAAAGCGGTTGAACTTGCCACGAAATATGGCACTCAAATACATGTGCTGCATATTTCTACTGCTCGCGAAACAGAATTATTCAGAAATGATATCCCACTATCGGAAAAGAAAATTACGGCCGAAGCTTGTGTGCATCATCTCTGGTTTACCGATGCCGACTATGCCGGGCGTGGTGCTTTTATAAAATGGAATCCCTCAGTTAAATCGCAAAGCGATCGCGATGCTGTGAGACAAGCCGTTATCGACGGCAGAATTGATGTGCTGGCTACCGATCACGCGCCACATACCTTGGCTGAAAAGGCTAATCCCTATGCTTCCTGTCCTTCCGGTGGACCGCTTGTTCAGCATGCGCTTCCAGCATTGCTTGAATTAGCGTTTCAGGGGGTTTTTACGCCCGAATTAATTGTAAACAGATATGCGCATCAGGTGGCTGATTTATTTAAAATAGATCGCAGAGGGTATATTCGTGCCGGTTATTATGCCGATTTAGTTCTCGTGAACCCCAACCAGGAGCAGACGGTTTTTAATGAAGATGTTTTATATAAATGCAAATGGTCGCCATTCGACAATGTGCAATTTCGCAGTTCGGTCGAAAAAACATTTGTAAGTGGTCATTTAGTCTATAACGACGGCATTTTTGATGAGTCGGAGCGGGGAATGCGATTAATGTTTAACCGATGAAATTCATAGCTCTTGTTTTAATCAGTTCTTTGTTTTGGGCATCTTGCTCCAATAAAATCGAAGCGCCTGACGATGTGATCTCTGAAAGCGTGATGTCGAAAATTGTACTCGATTTAACGCTGGTGGATGCATCATATCAAGTGAGTCAATCAAAGGCCGAACTCCCTAAGTTTAAAAAGGAGTTGTTCTACGAGGAAGTAATGAAAAAGCATGGTGTAAAGCGCGATCAGTTTATTCGCTCGTTGGACTATTACGCTCAAAACACCAAACGATTGCAGGCCATTTACGAAGAAGCACAGAAAAATCTAAGTCAGAAACAGGCCGAAACATTAAAGTAAATTAATGAATAGCCAAAAGCGGCAATTTGCTTTGGTAGGCCAACGATTTAGTTTGAGACGGATTTACGATTTTACCCACCCAATTCCGCCTGTGAGTTATTATGGCAAGGAGGTCGGGCTTGCTTTTTCTTTTAAACTGGGCAATTCCTGCAAATAAATCGTTTTCGTTTCTCGTCTTAATGAGTTGGTAGCTAAAATCAGGTAGATTGAATCGTTGTTTCAATTCCGAAACTTCCTTTTCGGCGTTAAATTTCTTAAAGACTCCGTTCGAAGGAAATACAGGCTCAACGTGAAACATTTCAATGGTAGCATGTAAAATTTCCGATAATGGTTTTAAATGTTCTAAATCTTTTTGCACGCTGCGTAAGTCTGAAGCATATCCAATTTTACGCACCTGTTTAAGCCTGTAATATTGTGGAATCATCAAAACCGGAACGGTAGCTAATTCAATTACTTTAGCCGCTACCGAACCAATAAACCATTTTTTAAGGCCGCTTGCTCCCGTACTTCCCATAATAATTAAGTCGGCTTTTTGCTTCTTCTGAGTTTCTACAATAGTATCGGGCGAGCCAATACCCGGAATGATTAATTGCCGAATATTTTCTTTGGGCCACTTTGTTTCATATCCTTTCAGTGCTTTGTCGGTAAATCTATTTAACTCTCCACGTGTGTACTCCAATTGATCGGCCGGAGGAGGTACATACAAGCCTGTGAAGGCCGAGTCGGGTGCGAGCTCCAAAATAGAGCTATGATGCATTATGCTTATTTCAGCATCTGCTGGCTGAAATTGATGAAACGTAAAGCGCAGCGCCTTTAATGAGGTTGCCGAAAAATCAACAGGTACGAGAATATGCCGCATGGTATTTTAATTTTTCAGCTAAGCTATTTTATCATTTTTTATTGTGGTGTGATCGCTATCAATGCATTTGTTGATTATTGTCATAGAATTAAACGAAAAAAATCTTAGTGTTTCAATGACACTTTATTTATTTTAGCGCTCATGAACGAAAGAACGATGAAACGGATTGGAGTGTTTACGTCGGGCGGCGATGCCCCCGGAATGAACGCTGCGGTAAGGGCTGTAGTCAGAGCCTGTATATATTACGGTGTTGAGCCGGTGGGCATTTTTAGAGGGTACGATGGCTTAATTGCCGGCGACATGAAAGTATTGAGCAGTCGCTCGGTTTCTAATATTATTCACCGCGGCGGTACTATTTTAAAATCGGCGCGCAGCATGGAATTTAAAACGCCTGAAGGCCGCCAAAAGGCGTACGATAATTTAAAATCCTTTGGAGTAGAGGCATTGGTGGCCATTGGCGGTGATGGTACGTTTAGAGGCGCACAAATCTTCTCAGCTGAGACGGGCATTCCTGTGGTGGGTCTTCCGGGTACCATAGACAACGATCTCAACGGAACCGATTATACCATTGGCTATGACACCGCCGTAAACACTGCGGCGCAGGCTATCGACAAAATTCGCGATACAGCATCCTCGCACAACCGCTTATTCTTTATTGAAGTTATGGGCCGCCATTCGGGGCAAATCGCTATAAGAGCTTCAATAGCCGCAGGTGCCGAAGCCATGATGATTCCTGAAAAGCCGATGCGTGTAGAGGAGTTAATTAGTAATTTGGAGCAGGGAGCAGGTCGAAAGAAATCATCGAGCCTGGTAGTGGTAGCCGAAGGCGGTCAGCCAGGACACACCATTCAATTGGCCAAGGAAGTAAATAACCGATTTTCCTATTACGATACCAAGGTTACTATTTTGGGACACCTCTTACGTGGCGGCTCACCAACGGTGGCCGATCGTGTTTTGGCAAGTAGGTTGGGCGTTTCGGCGGTGGAGCAACTCATTGCGGGAAAGTCGGGTTTTATGATAGGACTTGTCAACAATCAGCTTAATTTTACACCCTTTGCCGAGGCAACGGGTGCAGTCAACAATTTCGATGAAGAAATGGTGCGTATTGCTTCCATTCTCTCGGTGTAAAACGCCGCATGAAAGAGAGTTACGGATTTTTTTCTTCCGATGAAACGGCCCTCAATGCTTTAGATTTTAAAGCATTGCGTCAGGATTATTTCCTCGCTGATGGCCAAATTCAGCCGTGGAATGGTGCTATGCAGCAGATAATTTCTCCGGTATGGATCAATAATGAGCCGCTACCATTAGGTGCAGTGCCCAGCTTCGATGCCGAAAAATCCATTTCAATTTTGGATGCGGCCGTAAAGGCCTGGGATCTTGGTCGTGGCCAGTGGCCAACGCTGCGGGTAATGGATCGAATTGCTGCGGTTGAGCGATTTTTGGAACGCTTCAAAACCCGGCGCCAAGCGATAGTGCGCTGGTTAATGCTCGAAATCGGGAAGAACAAAGCCGAATCGGAATACGAATTCGACCGAACCACTGATTACATTGTTGATACTATTGCCGCTGTTAAAAAGCTCGATAGAGAAAGCTCAAATCTCGAGCTGCATCAAGGCATTTATGCTCAGGTACGCCGAGCTCCATTGGGCGTGGTGTTGTGCATGGCACCCTATAATTATCCGCTCAATGAAAGCTTTGCTACGCTGTTGCCTGCATTAATTATGGGCAATACCGTGGTTTTTAAGCCTGCACGATATGGTATCTTGGTGCTCGAACCTTTGTTGGAGGATTTCAAAGATTGCTTTCCACCGGGCGTAATTAATTTTGTTTATGGCGATGGTCAAATTGTGGTAAAAGCCATCATGGAAACCGGAAAAGTAGATGTTCTGGCATTTATCGGTTCCAGTAAAACAGCTGCATCAATTAAGAAATTGCATCCCCAGCCACATCGTTTGCGTTCGGTTTTGGGATTAGATGCTAAAAATCCGGCAATCATTTTGGCGGATGCCGATTTGGATAATGCCGTAAATGAGTGTGTTAATGGCTCCTTGGCATTTAACGGTCAGCGTTGTACCGCGCTTAAAATTTTATTTGTGCACGAAACCATAGCTGCTGCTTTTCTCGAAAAATTCGTGGCTCGTGTTAATCATTTAAAAGCCGGTATGCCTTGGACCGAAGGTGTATTTATAACTCCACTGCCCGAAAGCAATAAACCAGCATTTCTCCAAGAATTAATCGCAGATGCCCTTTCGAAGGGAGCTCAGTTATTAAACGAACAAGCGGGCAGGGTAGAAGGCAGCATGGTATTGCCGGCCGTATTATTTCCTGTTAACGCCAATATGCGCGTTTATCACGAAGAGCAGTTTGGGCCAATAGTTCCTGTGTGCACATTCTCAAACATACAGGAAGTCATTAATTATATCACACATAGTCCATACGGTCAGCAAGTAAGTGTATTCAGTCAAAATCCAGAAGATTTATCCGGTTTAATTGATCCGCTCATCAATCAGGTTTGCCGCATAAATATCAACACCAAATGCCAGCGAGGCCCCGATGTTTTTCCGTTTAACGGACGCAAAGATTCGGCCGAAGGTACGCTCAGTGTGCACGATGCCTTACGCGTATTTTCTATTCGCACCATGGTGGCTACACGCGATAATGAATCTAACCGTAAGATTTTCTCCACTATATTGGACCAACGAATGAGTCATTTTTTAAACGATCAATTTTTACTTTAAAATTCAATAAATATGCTACTTATAGCCGATAGCGGTTCCACTAAATGCGACTGGATGCTCATACAGGACAATGCAGAGTCGTTGAGTTTTAGTACCATGGGTTTTAACCCGTATTTTCATAACGAAGCCATCATTTCGAATGCCATCCGCGAGAACCCTGAATTGTGTCGATTTGCCGAAAATATTTCGATGCTTTTTTTATACAGCGCCGGATGTTCAAGTAAAGAATTAAAACTAGTGGTGGAGCGCGCCTTGCGCAGTGTATTTCCAAACGCCAACGTTTATGTTGATCACGACCTGGTAGGAGCTGCTTTTGCCACTTATGACGATAATCCTGCCATTACCGGCATTTTAGGAACGGGTTCAAATTCGTGCTATTTCGACGGCGATATTGTTAAGCAGGCTCATAATGGCTTAGGTTTGGGATATATCTTAGGCGATGAAGGTTCTGGAAGTTATTACGGCAAGAAACTACTTCGGGCTTACCTGTCTAACTACCTACCCGAAAATTTGCATGCCATCTTACGCGATGAGCATAAATTAAGTCGCGAAACCATAGTTGAGGGCGTTTATATGAAGCCACATGCTAATGTGTATTTAGCTTCATTTATGAAGGTGCTGTCAGATAATAAAGAAAACGGTTGGGTACAGGAAACGGTGGATAAAGGGATGCTCGATTTTTTAGATACGCATGTAAAATGTTATAAAAACTACCAACGTGTAATCACCCATGTTATTGGCTCCATAGCGTTTAATTTTGAAGATAATCTTCGTAATGCCGGAAAAAAAGAGGGTATCGAAATAGGCACCATTATTCAGAAACCTATTTATGGATTGGTAAATTACCATATGAAACATCATTTTCAGCGTAGTTAATTGAGAGAAATGAAAAATCGAAAGGTGCATACCTGTGCAGGAAAAGCCGTAGGTTCTGAAGCCATCCCAAACGGGTGGAGAATTATAGGCGAATACGCACAACTCGATATAGTAGTATATACGACCGATGTTTTGCGTTTCATCTACCGACGTTTGGAACAGCACCCAGAACATTCGTTTGCTACGATTAGGGAATCCTCACAAGTGCCTTTCGAAGTTCACGAATCTGGTTCGGCATATATCCTTAAAACAGAAGATTTAAAGGTGTCGGTTAGCCGAAACAATTTTAGTGTGCGTGTTGAGAATAAGAGCGGTATTGTACTCAACGAAGACGATGACGCACTCAGCTGCGGATGGATTGGCGATGAAGTAACCTGTTATAAAAAAGTACAGGCAGGCGAGCGATTTATTGGTTTGGGTGAAAAAAACGGAAACCTCGACCGTAGGGGAAAAGCTTTTACCAATTGGAATACCGACTATTTTGCCTATCCCGTGGACGGCGACCCGCTGTATTGCAGCATCCCTTTTTACATGGGGGTTCATTCAAATCTCAGTTATGGAATTTATATGGACAACACCCATAAGTCGGTGTTTAATTTCGGCGCATCAAACCGAAGGTTTGTTTATTTTCAGGCCTCTGATGGGCCTATGGATTATTTCTTCATAAACGGTCCAGAGGCTTCCGATGTGCTTCAAAAATATACTTGGCTTACTGGTTCGATGCCCTTACCACCCTTATGGAGTTTAGGCTTTCAGCAATGTCGCTACAGTTATTATCCCGATTCGGAAGTGCTCACCCTGGCCCGTAATTTCAGAAATCGTAATATTCCTGCCGATGTGGTATATCTCGATATCCATTATATGCAGGATTATAAGGTATTTACTTGGGATGCCGAACGTTTCCCCAATCCGAAACAGTTGGCAGACGAGATGCGTGAAATGGGTTTTAAATTGATCACCATTTTGGATCCAGGTATCAAAACCGATAAAGCTTACGAAGTGTTTAATTCGGCGCAGCAGAACGATATTTTAGTAAAATATCCCGATGGCGCCTTATACGAAGGTGAGGTTTGGCCAGGTTGGTCGGCATTTCCTGATTTTACTGGCTATAAAGGTAGAGCGTGGTGGGCCTCTCAAATGAAAGAACTTATTGAAACGGGCATTTCGGGTTTCTGGACCGACATGAACGAGCCCGCTACCTGGGGCCAGCACATGCCCGACTGTATTGAGTTTGATTACGAAGGTGAAGGTGCCGCCCATAAAAAAGCGCGCAATATTTATGGCATGCAGATGGCTCGTGCTACGCATGATGGAGCTTTGATTCATAATCCGCATGAACGTCCATTTGTGCTTACCCGCGCTGGATTTGCCGGTGTGCAGCGCTTTGCCGCTGTTTGGACGGGCGATAATGTCAGCACCGACGAACACATGCTTGCCGGGGTGAGACTTGTGAATAGTTTAGGACTTAGCGGTGTAGCCTTTGC
>JBKCHQ010000274.1:0-11098 GCA_046302715.1 Bacteroidia bacterium
TCCACGAGTTAATGGCAACGGACAAGGCGAATTGGTAGCACCTGACATTAAAAAGAATATATATATAGGAGTTCACACCTATCCGGGGCCATCGGTTTACATACTGAGCTTTGAAGACCCCAATCGCAACGGAGGCGTGGTTAACATTCCCAATTCCGTGAATATACCATTTTACGTAAGCACGCAACTGATTATAAATCCGTTTTTAGGCATCAATAACTCTGTTCAATTACTCAATCCTCCTATTGATGAGGCCTGTACTGGCCAAATATTTATACATAACCCCGGCGCTTACGATCCTGATGGCGACAGTGTATCCTATAAAATTGTGCCTTGCCTTGGTGAGAACGGGAATGCCATACCGGGCTTTAATCAGCCGCAGGCCAGCATTAGTTTTACCTTAGACCCTATTACGGGCGATCTTATTTGGGACAGTCCTCTGCCCGGTGGTATTGGTGAATATAATGTGGCCTTTGTTCTTGAAGAGTGGCGCAATGGTTTTCTAATTGGATTCGTTACGCGCGATATGCAGATAAACGTAGTGCCCTGCCAGAACCAACCGCCACAAATAAACCCGATACCTGATATTTGCGTGGATGCCGGCGACACCGTGCAGTTTACCGTGCAAGCCATTGATACCGACAGCCCGGTGCAATTGGTAACGCTCTCGGCCAGTGGAGGCCCCTTATTGTTTACCCCCCCCAACAATGCCGAATTTGCCCCTCTTTCGCTTTTTGGAAATGTAAGCCAGCAATTTTCTTGGGTTACCTCTTGTGTTCATGTTCGCAGGCAACCCTATCTGGTGAGTTTTAAGGCCATTGACAACGGCAATCCTAATCTTGCTTCGTTTGAAAGTGTAAATATCCGTGTGGTGGCAAAGGGTCCCGACAGTATTTCGGCCCAGGCCACAGGCAATCAAATTGAGGTGAACTGGTCGCGAAGCCCTTGCGAGCAAGCTAGCGCCTATGCGGTTTACCGCCGCAGCGGTTCATTTCCGTTTACCCCTACACAATGCCAAACAGGCATTCCGCCCGAGGGCGATTATGTGCAAATTGCCACGGTAAACGGACTAAACTCATTAACATATATCGACGGGCAAAACGGCGAGCTCAACCCAGGCTCAAACTATTGCTACCGCGTTGTGGCATTATTCCCCGATGGCGCCGAAAGCTATACCTCGCCCGAAGCCTGTGCCGAACTCGATGATAATCGTCCTGTAATTACGCAGGTGAGCGTTCGAAAAACATCGACCGATAGTGGTGCTGTTTACGTCGAATGGTCAAAACCCAACGAAATTGACACCCTCCAATGGCCCGGACCTTATACATACGAGTTATATAGGGCTAACGGAATTAATGGCGCAGATTTCGTTCTGCTTGCCGAACTGAATGATATAAACGATACCCTTTTTCGCGACAGCTTAACCAATGCACCCAATACCGTAAACCAGGGATTGAATTACAAAGTAGTGTTAAAACAAACCAATCAAACCATCGGTGTTTCGCCCTCATCATCGAGTCCGTTTTTGAGCGGCAGCGGTCAGGATGAGTCTGCGGTGCTTATTTGGAATTACAATGTATTATGGCAGGTTGACAGCACGGTGATTTATCGTAAAAATTCCAATAGCGGCGCGTTCGAGCCTATTGCAACCCGTTATACCTCAAAATTTACCGATCTGCAATTGGTTAACGGTATAAACTATTGCTACAAAATTGAGACATTTGGTCATTTTAGTGCAGAAGGTTTCAACACCCCGCTGCGCAATATGTCGCAAGAGCTTTGCATTACCCCTAACGACCTTACACCACCTTGTACACCCGTTCTTTCATTAAACAGCAGTTGCGACTCGTTGCTTAATGCATTAAAATGGCAACTTCCATTCGACACCTGCAACAGCGATATTAAGAATTAAACCGTTTATTTTTACCCGCATCCCGATTCGGGATATGAAACCTTGGTGCAGTACGATTCGGGTATTTTGGAACTGGCTCATTTCCCGGGCGATTTTGTAGCTGGATGTTACGTGCTAGTTGCCACTGATTCAGCGGGCAATATCAGTAAAAGCGATACGTTGTGTGCCGATAATTGTCCGGAATACTCCTTACCCAATGTTTTTTCGCCCAACGGCGATGGGTTTAATGATGCATTCAGGCCATTCCCCTATCGTTTTATTGAAAAGATAGATTTGCGAATTTTTAACCGATGGGGACAGGAAGTATTTGCCACCGAAGAGCCCGAAATTAATTGGGACGGCAAGAGTAAAATCAGCGGAAGCAAACTCACCGACGGTGTTTATTTTTATGTGGGTACCGTTTATGAGCAAAAACTTGTAGGCTTGGTTCCTAGGCAGGTTAAAGGCACCATTCAAATTATTGGGTCAGAAAATAAGGCTCAGGAATAAGGTAAAATATATTGAAAGATGTTTACAGGAATTATTGAATTGCTGGGGCGAGTTGAAGCCATCAAAACACAAGGTGGCAACACAGAGTTCACCATTCACAGCGAATGGGAAGGACAATTAAAAGTGGATCAAAGCATAGCTCATGATGGGGTTTGCCTCACCGTAACGGATATTGCCGGGCCCTACCACAAAGTAACCGCTATTGAAGAGACCCTTCTGAAAACTAATTTGGGAGCACTCTCTGTGGGTTCGGCCGTTAATTTGGAACGTTGCGTTTTAACCGGAAGCCGCTTCGATGGACATATTGTTCAGGGACACGTGGATGGTACCGGAATCGTTGATTATATTAATGCTCAGGACGGAAGCTGGAATATTGGAATTAAACATGCCGTGCATCCCGACTTTATAACGGTGCGTAAAGGAAGTATCTGTTTAAATGGAATTAGCTTAACGGTGGTTAACCGCGACGATGATTTTTTTTCGGTGGCCATCATTCCCTATACCTGGAATCATACCAACTTGCAGTTCCTCCAAGTGGGTCAAAAGGTAAATCTGGAATTTGATATTTTGGGGAAATACCTCAGCACCATTATGGGCCGCCAAAAACTCGGAATAGGACAGCTGTAACTATCCATTAAAAAAAATAATTCGTTTCATAAACAATACTGTTTTATAGGTGTTTGTATTGAATAGTGCAGTATTCTAACCAACAATACAGCAGCAAGAAACGAAGGGATGCATTCATTAAATTCTAAATACTCCATAAAGGACCTGGAGCGTTTATCGGGCGTTAAGGCGCACACGATCCGTATTTGGGAGCAGCGGTATAATTTATTGAGTCCCGATCGCACGGACACCAATATTCGTTTATATAACGATCAGGACGTTAAGCTTTTGCTCAACATATCCTTACTTATAAAAAACGGAGGTAAAATTTCGCGTCTGGCTCAAATGAGTGCGCAGGAAATTACCCGACAAATTGTGGAATTGGCGGAAAAGAGTGAAGGGAAAGAACCTTTTTTTGAAGCGCAAATCAACCAAATGGTGTTGGCGATGCTTCAATTTGATGAGGATCGGTTTGAGAGTACGTTAAATACTTCGGCCACTGAGCTGGGCTTTGAGCCTACCATGTTAAACATAATTATTCCTTTTCTGCAACGAGTGGGCATGATGTGGTTATCTGGAGAATCTTCTATACTTCAAGAGCATTTTATAAGCAACATGATCCGCCGAAAATTGCTGGTGGCTATTGATGCGCTGCCGGTAATTAAGAATCCTGAAGCGGAGGCGTATTTGCTTTTCCTACCAGAAGGCGAACTTCATGAATTGGGGCTGTTGTTTTCCAAATATCTATTAAAAGCCCGTGGCAAACGAGTAATGTATTTGGGCCAAACCTTGCCGCGAGAAGATGTCGAAGTGTATTGCAGAGAGCATAAGCCAGAGTATCTATTAACGTTTTTTACAGCCGCACATTCCGTAAATTCTATTAATATTTACTTGAACGATTTGAAGAAATTATCAGGAAAGACGAGTGTATTGGTGGCCGGAATGCAGCTGCACCAGCCCGATATTAAAATTCCTGATGGTGTGTGGTTTATTACTTCGGTCAATGATTTAATTCGGCTTGCCGAGGGTAAGACATCTGGATTAAAGACCGGTACGGAGCAATAATGCTCCAATTCTAAAGCTGCATTGCGCAGAAGTATAACAAAATTGCGAAGTATTGAAAATTAGATCCGCGGGGTCTTTCACCATCAATTATTTCACATCGCTTTAACTAACAAGACTTTATTTGACGTAAGGTTTATAAGGCATAGCCACTACCCCTCTCAAATTTAACAGATTTTTATAATTTTATTTTACTCATTATCTGATTTTTACGACGTATTTTATTGTTGAAACGTCGATTTTTTTTGTTTAATCTTTATTAGGCATTGTTAAACAGTTTTTGTTTAATATATTTGTCATGTCGTTAAACAAAAAGCTATGTCAACTATCGAATTCAACTCAGAAGTATTAAGTCTTAGTAAGCCCCTGCGGTATTTTGCGCTAAATCTTACTTCTAATGACGAGGAAGCGAAAGATTTGCTGCAAGAAACCATGCTAAAAGCCATTAGTAATCGTCATCGTTTTGCAGATAAAACTAACCTCAAAGCCTGGATGTACACGATTATGAAAAATATTTTCATAAATAACTACAGACGTACGGTTAAATCGAGCACCATCGTTGATCAGACTAAAGATTTATACTTTTTGAATATTCCCCAACAGGGAGAGCAAATTGCACCTGAATCGAAATACTCAGAACGAGAAATTCTTCAGAAAATCGAATTGCTTAGCGACGAGTATAAAATTCCGTTTAACATGTATTTTGACGGATACAAATACAAGGAAATCGCTGATTATCTTGATCTTCCGATTGGCACTGTTAAAAGTCGCATCTTTTTAGCGCGCCGTCAGCTTATGGCTATGTTAAAAGGATACCGTTAATTGTTATATTCGGCAATGGCAACCATGCAAATTTTCGATTCGGTAAGTATACGGTGCAGCAGGCTTACCACCCAAAAATACAGCACATCGTTTACTTTGGGCATAAAATCGCTTTCTAAACGGTTTAGAGATCCTATTTATTCGATTTACGGATTTGTGCGTTTTGCCGACGAAATTGTAGATACGTTTGAACACCCCGATAAAGCATTGCTATTAGCCGACTTCAAAAAGGATACGTGGAAAGCCATTGATCAAAAAATAAGTTTAAATCCCATTCTGCACAGTTTTCAGGCTTGCGTAAATCAATACGGCATAGAGCGGGAGCTCATTGACACCTTCCTGCATTCGATGGAGATGGATCTTTCAGAAAAATCGTACGATCAGGCAGGCTATGAAAAATATATCTTGGGATCGGCTGAAGTGGTCGGACTAATGTGCCTGCGTGTTTTTTGCGAAGGCGATGAAGCGCAATACCAAAAACTTAAAACGCCCGCCATGCGATTGGGGTCGGCATTTCAGAAGATAAATTTTCTACGCGATCTCAATGCCGATTATGCCACACTGGGACGTACATATTTTCCACATCTAAGTATGGATGCCTTTGATGACAGCATAAAAGCTGATATTTTAGAAGACATTCAAAAAGACTTTGAAGACGGTTTCAAGGGCATTTTAATGCTACCAAAAGGTGCACGCTTCGGTGTTTATGTGGCCTACGTTTATTATTTCGCATTATTGAATAAAATTCGCAATACTCCATCCACTACCATATTAAACGAACGCATTAGAATCCCCGACGGTAGAAAATATGCGCTTATTGTGCAATCTTACATTCGGCACCAACTCAATTTAATTGGTTAACATTAAAAAAATTATGCCTGTAAAAAATATTTCGGTTACTATAGATGCCAACTCGGGCTTTTGCTTTGGAGTGGTTTATGCCATCGAAATGGCAGAAGAAGTGCTCGATAATCAAGGCTATCTTTATTGTTTGGGAGATATTGTACACAACGACGAAGAAGTAAATCGGTTAAAAGCTAAGGGTTTAAGAATTATAGACCATCAGCAGTTTGAGCATCTCGAAAACGAAAAAGTTCTTATACGTGCGCATGGCGAACCTCCATCAACGTACCGAAAAGCCATCGAAAATAATATTACCCTAATTGACGCTACCTGTCCGGTAGTGCTCAAGCTTCAAAACCGCATTCGCTCATCGTACGACAAAAACGAAACCATTTTCTTAATGGGCAAGAAGGGACATGCGGAAGTAACAGGATTAATGGGTCAAATCAACAACAAAGGCATCGTATTTTCGGATGTTGCCGAATTGGACGTTGAAACGTTACCTCAGGAAATTACCTTGTACACGCAAACCACCAAAAGCAAGCAAAAGTTCAAAGAAACACGCATGGCTTTAGAAGCACGTGGCATTAAAGTAAATGCACACGATACCATTTGTTCGCAGGTGAGCGATCGCGACAATGAACTGCGCAATTTTGCTTGTGCATATGATGCCGTAATTTTTGTGAGCGGTACCAAATCTTCAAATGGTAAGGTGTTGTATCAAGTGTGCAAAGAACAAAATCCGAAAACGTATTTCATTTCCAGCCTTAGCGAGCTCGATGCTTCGTGGTTCGAGCCCAATACCAAAGTAGGCATTTGCGGTGCAACATCAACACCCATGTGGCTAATGGAGGAAATTAAAGCGGCTGTGGAACAGCTGTAACCATGAACATCACTATTGTAAGCAGAATACCTGCTCAATCGTCAGCACGTGTTTTTGCTGGTTTTGACGAAAATTTATTTCGGTATTTAAGTCCTGCTTACCCGCCTTTAAAAGTGCACCGTTTTGACGGCTGCCGCAAAGGCGATAAGGTGGTTGTGGCATTGGTGATATTCCCAGGCATTAACTTAAAGTGGGAGTCAGAAATTACCGAATCTATTGCTGAAGACAATCATTTTTTCTCATTTACCGATGTAGGAAGGGCCTTACCTTTTTTTCTCCGTTCCTGGCATCACCAACACATCATTCGGCAGCAAGATACCGACGTTTTTATCGAAGATCGGATTACCTTTTCGGGCCAATGGTTTATGCCTGCTTTATTAAGTTATCCTATGCTTTGGTTCTCTTTTAACAGTCGCAAATCGAAATACCGTAGATACTTTGCTCAAGGTTAAAACATGTAGCAAAGGCCTAAGTTGAGATTGCCATAAGCTCCATATCCTACTTCGGCAAAACCACCAATATTCTTTTTGGTATACACTCTCAAACCCAGCATACCTCCTTTGATAAATGTGGTACTTGATATGGTGTTACCAATGGCAGACACATTGCGTGTTCGCTCTACTTGCTGCCCCAAAAATGCATTGGCATAAATGTCATACTGATATTCATTGATGCGCAGTTTAAACTGTTTATTGATAAAGCGCACGAGATGCACATTTAATTTGAGGGCATAGTAGTAAAAATCAGTCGTTGTTAGTGGCGTTCCTGCAAGTTTATAATCGGCCTGACTCCAGCCCCCAAACACTCCCAAGCCTACATCGGAGCGCACGCCAACTTCTGCCCCTAGAAAAATTGGACGGCGAGTATCAAACTGAGCTTCACGACCAATTTGCAAAAAACTGGTATGGAGGTCCAAGACAATATTGCCTTTGTCAAACGACTGTGCTATGGGTTTACGCTGCGCAAAACTAAACGCAGGTAGCATACAAATAAATATTAGGAGGAGATAAGGCTTTTTCATAACACGGTAAGTTACGCTTTTAACTGAATTTTCAGTTCATTAAGTTGAGCCACATTAACGGCAGACGGCGCATCGATCATCATGTCACGGCCTGAGTTGTTTTTGGGGAATGCGATAAAGTCGCGGATTGAATCGGCACCGCCAAAAATAGCGCACAGCCTATCAAAGCCCAGTGCAATACCCCCATGGGGTGGCGCCCCGTATTCAAAGGCATTCATTAAAAAGCCAAACTGCTCTTGTGCCTCGGCATCGGTAAATCCAAGTAGGCTAAACATCTGCTTTTGAAGGCTCCGATCGTGTATTCGAATAGATCCGCCGCCCACTTCTACTCCATTAATTACCATGTCGTATGCATTTGCTCTTATCTGTCCGGGCTGGTTTTCGAGCAAGTGGATGTCTTCGGGCTTAGGCGAGGTAAAAGGGTGGTGCATGGCATGCCAGCGTTTGCTTTCATCGTCCCACTCCAGAAGCGGAAAATCGGTAACCCAAAGGGGCGCAAAAACCGACTTGTCGCGCAACCCTAATCGATTGCCCATTTCGAGTCGAAGCTCCGAAAGTGCTTTATGCGTTTTAGACGCAGCGCCCGCAAGTATTAGAATCAAGTCGCCGGGCACTGCCTGTGCCTGAAGGGCAAATTGGGCAAGCTGTTCGGAATTAAAGAATTTATCGACCGACGATTTTAACGTTCCGTCTAGACCATAGCGAATGTAAATTAAGCCCCCTGCACCAATCTGCGGACGTTTTACCCAATCGGTAAGTTCATCCATTTGCTTGCGGGTATATTCGGCGCAGCCTTTTGCTGCAATACCTCCTACCCACTCGGCCTGATCAAATACCTGAAAGCCACAATTTCTGGTCGCTCCTGTAAAATCTACAAACTCCATCCCAAAGCGGATGTCGGGTTTGTCGTTTCCGTAACGCTGCATGGCTTCGGCATAGGTCATGCGCGGAAACGTGCCTAACTCGATGTTTTTAACCTTGCGAAACAAATGCTGCATCATGCCTTCAAACAGCGACAAAATGTCTTCCTGCGTAATGAAGGATAATTCGCAGTCAATCTGTGTAAATTCGGGCTGACGGTCGGCCCGTAAATCTTCGTCGCGGAAACATTTTACAATTTGGTAGTACCGATCGAATCCGGCCACCATTAAAATTTGCTTGAATGTTTGCGGACTTTGCGGCAGTGCATAAAACTCGCCGGCATTCATTCGAGAGGGCACAATAAAATCGCGGGCCCCTTCGGGCGTTGACTTGATAAGCACGGGCGTTTCTACCTCGATGAACCCAGCTCCATCCAAATAAGAGCGCACCGCCGAAGCCACACCATGGCGCAGCTCCAGATTTTTACGAACCGCCGTACGTCGCAGGTCGAGGTAACGGTATTTCATCCGCAGGTCGTCGCCACCATCGGTTTCGTCTTCGATGGTAAACGGCGGGGTTTTAGATGCGTTTAGAACATTCAACTTCTCCACCTTAATTTCGATTTCGCCGGTGGGGATGAGTAAATTTTTAGAAGATCGCTCGGTAACGGAACCGCTAACCTCTAAAACGAATTCGCGCCCCAGCTTGCGTGCCTCGCTACAAAGCAACGCATTTTCGTCCATGTTAAACACCAATTGCGTAATACCGTAGCGGTCGCGCAAATCAATAAAAGTCATTCCTCCCAAATCGCGGGAACGGCTCATCCAGCCGCAAAGTGTAACGGTTTTGCCCTCATCAGTCAGTCGGAGTTCTCCACAAGTATGGGTACGAAGCATGTCGAATAAAATTATAGTGCGAAATTAATCTGCTTTGAAGTTAGGCGGTTGCCTCTTTTAAAGTTTTTTTAACATTTGAGTATACAAGATAAAGGGTAATTTCATCAGACCGAAAACATATTTCAATCACTTAAATAGTTAAACTAAATCATGCTACATACCAAACATTTTGAGCAGCCCGAGTGCGCCACCTGTGAGTCGCGAACACGTTCTGTATTCTGCGATTTACGGGGCAATGACCTCGAGTTTCTCTCCAACGAAAAAGGCTGCAATGCTTACAAAAAAGGACAGGTAATTTTCAATACAGGCTCGTACCCTCAGGGAATTTTTTGCGTCCGCGATGGAAAAGTAAAAGTGTATCAGGTGGGCGACGAAGGCAAAGAACAGATTGTGCGCTTGGCCAAATCTGGCGACATTTTAGGCTACAGAGCTGTTTTAAGCGGCGATCGTTATTCTTCCTCAGCAGAAGCCCTCGACGATGCTAAAATTTGCTTCGTGCCCAAACAGGCCTTCACCAAGCTCATTGAGCAAAACGGCATTCTTTCGATGCAACTGATGAAACTTTTATCGCACGATTTAAAAGAAGCCGAACATCGTATAACTGAACTGGCCCAAAAACCGGTTCGTGAACGTGTGGCAGAGGCCTTATTGTATTTACAACAAATTTACGGCTTTGAAGCTGATGGACAAACACTTAATGTTGTAATGAGCCGTGAGGACATCGCAAATTTAGTGGGTACCGCAACCGAAACCACGATTCGATTGTTAAGTGAATTTAAAAGCGATGAAGTAATAAGACTCAACGGAAAAAAAATTGCGATTATCAATCAAAAGCAGTTAATTCGTATTGCCAATGTGCTTGATTGAATTTAAAATGGGAGATTAGTGAAAAAGAAACTGCTTGCTGTATTTTCAATAATTACTTTAGCCGTTAGTGCTTCGTTTGTGCCTCTTTCTGAGACAAGAAACGAGCAACAAAAAAATGCACATGCTTACATGCAGATGTTGCTGGATGCGCACCGTGAGCTCGACACCAATGCGATTTTTCTTTCGGCTACACGCTGTAAAGGCTGTCATGGATTTGACCCCATGGGCATTGCAAACGTAAATGCCGATGGAGTTGATATTAATTTATTTGACGACTGGGAAACGTCCATGATGGGCCTTGCCGGCGTTGATCCATTATGGAAAGCCAAAGTGCGCCATGAAATATTGGTAAATCCCTCACATGCCACCGAATTGCAAGACCTGTGCACCTCCTGTCACGCCCCAATGGGACATTTTGAGGCGCTCTACAAACAGCAGGCACATTATGGCTTGGCCGACCTAGAGAACGATTCGCTCGGAAAATCGGGAGTAGGATGTTTGGGCTGCCATGCTATTGGAACCGAAGGTTTGGGGAATCGTTTTACGGGCGATATTCCATACGATACCAATCGCTTTGCATACGGGCCTTTTCCGGGCCCCATGCTAGGCCCCATGCAATTGTATGTAAACTACACACCGGCTTACAGTCCGCATGTGAGCGAGGGGCGTTTTTGTTCGCCTTGCCACACCCTAATAACGCATCCTGTTGATGAGGAAGGGAACTCGCTGGGGACTTCATTTGTAGAGCAGGCAACCTATCAGGAATGGGTAAACTCCTCGTACCCCGAAGAAGGAACACAGTGCCAGACCTGCCACATGCCTAAAATTGAAGATCC
>JBKCHQ010000275.1:0-5631 GCA_046302715.1 Bacteroidia bacterium
CGTGTTGTGGATGAGCCATAGATGCTATTATGCCTTAAAAATAGGGTGATTTTGGCTTCACTCAGAATTCGATACCTTTACGGCATGATAGCACTTGTAACCGGAGCCACCCGTGGCATAGGCAAGGCCAGCATTTTAGCATTGGTTCAATTGGGCTACAGGCCGGCATTTGTTGCACGACCATCGCAACATCTCCAAGAATTGCTTGAAGAAATAAAAGGCAGTAATCCCATTTTTATAGAAGGCGATTTGCGCGATGGTGTTTCTATTGCGGCACTAAATGGTAAATTAGCTACAGAAGGGCTTTTGCCGGATATTATTATTCTCAACGCCGGCATCTTTACGCCGGGCCATGTGGATGAAATGACCGCACCTCCATTGCGGGATGCCTTGAGCCATAATTTTACCCCTGCGCTAGAAACTGTTCAACCTTGGATCGCTTCAATGAAGGAGCGTAATGCAGGACGAATATTTTTTATTGGCTCCATTGCCACACGAAATCCAAGGCCCGAGGCTGCACCCTATGTGCTTTCAAAGGCATTGCTAACCTCGTATGCCGAATTGTTGTTTCATTCGCTTCGTGCACATAACGTGTCTGTTACTCGAATTATTCCCGGCGCTGTAGACACCGATACCTGGGCTGGTCTGGATGTGCCCCGTGCGCATTTTATTCCTGCTGTCGATGTGGCTCATTTGATAGCAAGTATGGCCCAGCTGGCGCCTCAAACCGTGCCCGAAGAGCTTATTCTTCGTCCGACCGATCCTAACTGGTAGTGCTATGGCTAAAAATAAACTCAAGCATTTCGCCGAACTCGACACTTTTGCGCATGTTATTCAGCACCCCTATCAAAAGGAGGATTTCGATCATCCCTTAAAGGGCCGCTGGAACAGCGATTTTTTTAAAATATCACAACCCATCACACTCGAAGTGGGCTGCGGCAAAGGTGAATATACCGTAGGCTTGGCTCGTATGCATCCCGAGCGTAATTTTCTGGGGCTGGATCTTAAAGGCAATCGCATCTGGCGTGGCGCACGAACTGCATTGGATGAGGGAATGCAAAACGTTGGATTTATACGCTCACAGGCCGAACGCATCGGAAATTTCTTTGCGCCCGGCGAATTAAGCGAAATATGGGTCACATTTCCCGACCCCAAGCCCAAAAAGGGCGATACCCGTAAACGTCTAACCAGTGCTGAAAACAACTTACGCTACCGAAATTTACTGGTGGATGGGGGAAAAGTGCATTTAAAAACCGATTCAGACTTTAATGTAGCGTTTACGTTGGACGTTATTCGCGAAACAGATGCGGAGTTAATAACCTATAGCGGGGATATTGATCGTGATTATCCCAACGACGAACTAGTAAAAATCCGCACCTATTACGAGATGATGTTTCGTAAAAAAGGCGTACCCATAAAATTTATCAGCTACCGTCCGTGAAAGACACTCGTTTGGCAAACGATTTTTTTGAGATGGTATTTGCCGTGGTACGTTTAATACCCGAGGGTCGCGCCACTAGTTATGGAGCTATTGCCCGTTATTTAGGAAGCGGTAGCTCGGCTCGCACGGTTGGCTGGGCAATGAATGCATCGCATAATGTGCTTCCATGGGTTCCCGCGCATCGGGTGGTAAACCGATTGGGAGTTTTGAGCGGTAAGGCGCATTTCCAACCGCCCGAAGCCATGCAAAAACGCCTTCATAACGAAGGCGTTGAGGTGATTAATGATCAAATACAGCATTGGGAACGCGTTTTTTGGGACCCATCGAAGGAGCTTTTGCTTTAGCCCCCAGTAATGGCGCTTTTATTGTGCGCTTCGGATTTCACGTTGGTAGAGTTCCCAGAAAAAAAGCGGGATGAACAAAATTATTAAAATGATCATGCCCAATCCAACCTGAATATTTGCCGTAGGAAAGTGCTGTATTTTAAATAGGGTGCCTGTTGACACTAAAATTCCGCCAAGGGCTCCTGCAATAAGCCGAATTCGTGCTTGAACCGACATAATACCGGGGAATTTTACAACTTGATACAGAAGCGTTCCCATAGCGACAAGCAAACCAATACTGCCGATGAGCATAAGTACGGCACTGCCCGACCAGTTAAATTGACGAAACATAATGCCTGATGACATTCCGATTGCTGCGATAAATCCGCAGCCATAAAGCAACTTTTTCATAATAATAGGTATTTGAGGGGTTAGTAAAAAAAGAAGTTCTTGTTCAATGGCAGCT
The DNA here is from genome assembly GCA_046302715.1 of Bacteroidia bacterium. Taxonomy (GTDB): domain Bacteria; phylum Bacteroidota; class Bacteroidia; order M30B66; family M30B66; genus CAMCXT01. The sequence goes on from JBKCHQ010000275.1 coordinate 2,231, forward strand.
GCTCCATCGGGGTTTAGCTGGTGGAGCGCTTCGTTAAGCGCATAATCAAAGCTTTTTCCGGTATTCAATGCATCTTCTACAGCACAGCATACATGATCGGCCAGCTCTATACGAAGCAGCTGGTCGGAAACCGCTGAATGTATGAGTTTTTCGATCGAAAGTACCTGTTCGACGCTGAGTTTAGGCATATCCAGCAAGCTTTTCGGGGTTAAGTAATTCCTGTACCGTTTGCATAAAGCTTAGTAGTGCCGTGGTTTGCTCCGATGCCCGCGATTTTCCGATTTTGGTAACGGCATAATATACACGGTTGCGGTTATCAACGGTCTCTGTGTAGGTATGCAAAACACCGTCGGCGAGCATTTTTCGCAGGGCAGGATACAGCGAACCTTCTTTGAGCAGAATTTTATCGCTGCTTCGGAGCCGCACCTCGCGGGTTATTTCATATCCGTACATAGGCCCTTTTTCTGATAGCAGTTGAAGCAAAATGGTGCTTAACGTTCCTTTTATAAATTCATGTTGATTCATATCCAAATATACATAGATAAACTATATATATCGTAAATCTGTATATATAGCACGAAAAAAAATCGCAACAAACACATTGTCAGACAAAAAATATAGTGTCTGACAATGGTTTAGTTAATAAGTTGAGTCATTTAATACAGTTCTCCTACCTCCTCCATCATGCATCAAACCATCCGTAAAGGTCGGATAATAGTAGGTTTTGTTTACCTGTGCCCATAAAATCATGTGCTATGCGGCCTTCGTCCAAATGGATGATGCGGCTTCCTGCTTTCATACAATGTCGCAGGTCGTGCGTTACCATGATTGCGGTTAAGCCTTGCTGTTTAATAATATTGCAGGCCAAATTAAAAACGGTTTCGGCCGATCGGGGATCCAAGGCCGCTGTGGGTTCGTCGAGCAATAACAGTTCGGGTTTGATATAGGTTGCCATGAGCAAGGATAAGGCTTGCCGTTGCCCGCCAGAAAATGCTCCTGCCGCCCGATCGAGTTTGTCTTCGAGGTTCATATTTAAAACCGCAATTCGTTCCCGCACCTCATCGCGAAAGCTTTTTCCCGTCCCAATCTTAAGATTTCGGCGCTTACTGCGGAGCGCAGCAAGACGGAAGTTTTCCAGAATGGACAGCTCTGCAGCAATTCCATCCGCAGGGTGTTGAAAAACACGAGCTATTCTTGAGGCTCTTTGATGCTGCGATTGCTTTGTAATATCATAGCCGCTTAACGCTATTTTTGATACGCCCGAGTCGGGGCGCAACGTGCCTGCAATAGTATTGAGTAAGGTGGACTTACCCGAACCATTAGCCCCTAATAGGAATACAAATTCGCCTTCGGCAATTTCCAAACTTAAGTCGTTCAATGCCTTAAACTCATGCTCCGAACCTTTGTTAAACGTTACCGAAAGATTTGAAATACGCATCATCGTAGGGTCCATTTTTTACGAAACACCGGAAGCGAAACAAATGCGAGAACGATTAGTGCGTTAAATAGTTTCATCCAATTGGGATCAACTCCCGACGCCAGTGTGTATGCCATGATGAGCCTAAACACCAAGCAGCCCACCATAACCAGAAACAGCTGCAGTGCAAGTGCATGAAGGCCTAACAGCTTTTGCAAACTATCGCCCATCATTACCGAGCCCAGTCCTAAAATAACAATACCAATACCCATGTTGATATCGGCAAACTGTTGCATTTGACAAACTAGTGCCGCCGATAAAGCGGTAAATCCGTTTGCAATAGCCAGTCCGGTTATTTTCATGGCCCGGGTGTTGATGCCCATGGATGCGGCCATACTTTCAGACGGCCCGGTAGCTCGCAAGGCAAGACCGAAGTCGGTTTTCAAAAACCAAAATAATAACCCCATGCCTGCCATTGCAAACAGCGAAACAATAATCAATTCATTGAGATATAAATCGTCACTCACTGTTATTGATGAAAAAACAGAATTACAGTCTGTAGTTAATGGGAGATTGGAGCGGCCCATTACACTCAGATTTACCGAATACAATGCCGTCATCACCAAAATACCGGCGAGCAAAGCATTTACGCCTAAGGTTGTGTGAATGACGCCGGTTAAAGCGCCTGCTGCAGCTCCAGCCAAAATGCCACATAAAACGGAAATATACCAGGGCAATCCTAATAAAAGGCATACGGTGGTAAGTGAGGCCGAAAGCGTGTAACTTCCGTCGGTGGTAATGTCGGGCAAATTAAAAATACGCACCGAAAGATAAACTCCCCATGCCATCATAGTGGTGGCTAAAGCAAGTGAGAGCGCCGACAGGTAAAAATCCATTCGAGAGGTTGAGGGGTTAAACGAATTTTAAGAGTATAATGATGAAAGCAGAAATTACTAGGTTCCTACCTGTTCCGAAAAGGCAACGCCCAGCATCACACGGCCAATCATCTGCAAGGTTGCTTTATCAACAGCTTTCATGTTGTCGTTTTGGGTATGCCAGTAAGTTCCAAAACCCGTTTGACTATTAGGATCGTGTTGAATAATGTCGATGGTAGGAATGCCTAAAATAGCGTTCACGTAATAATGATCATCCGTTATTGGATTGGTATTTTGCTGCACGAACGATTGTGCATAACCCAATTCCTCGGCAATGCTCCATACCCGCATCACGATGTTTGAGGCATATTCCATCGAATAGCCTTCGCGGTGAAACTGCGCGCCCGATGCTGCCACCATGTCGAGGTTAATGCCGTATTTCGGCAGATTCTCCTTTATCGGCGGCTTGCTAGCAAAATACTGTGAGCCCAGGCAATAACTGTTTGCCGTAGTCGGGCTGCCGTAATCTTCGGCATCGAAGAATACTAAATCAACTCCCACCGGAGCAGGACTGGATTTAAGCACGCGCGCCAGCTCGAGCATAATGCCGGCACTGGCAGCACCGTCAACAGCACCATCGAAACGCTCTTTGGGTTTTTCGGCATCCTGGTCGCTAAACGGTCGTGTATCCCAATGGCAGCTAATCATGATGCGCTGCTTCAGTTGCGGATTCACGCGCCCTACAATGTTTCTGAATTTGAGCGACTCGCCCGTATACGCCGTGGCGCTTCCCTCCTGTACAATTACCTCGGCCCCGTGGCGCTTGAGCTCAGCGATAAGGTAATCGCCGCATTTTACGTGTGCCGGCGTATTGGGTACCCGCGGACCGAAAGCCACTTGTTTTTCGGTATACACGTATGCCGAATCGCTATTAAAGGCAGGTAAAGTCACCTTCACCAGTTTTTCGACCGGTGCGGTTTCGGGTTGTGGTGGCTCGGTAGTACCTCCGCAAGCCGTAAATAGCCATAGCAGCGCAGGTATGAGTATGTGCAAAAGATGTTTATTCTTCATAATCCCAGCTTATTCCGATTTTGGCATCTCGAATTACA
>JBKCHQ010000276.1:0-4603 GCA_046302715.1 Bacteroidia bacterium
CTATTAAGGTATCTGCCATTTATTGATCCTTTTTCCAAACTATCGGCCTTATAAATTTGGAAATCAATCCCAAACGTTTTATTGTAAAAGCCATAGACTAATGCTCCTGTTTTGGATAGCGCCTTGGGTCTGCTTTTTATAAACGAAACTACATCATCGTGAGAATTGGCATTATAGGTTGCTCCCAATTCGCTGTAAAGAGATCTGCCCGCCAACACCGAGGGTTTACCTTGATATACGGCTTCAATACCCATGGTTGAACCAAATGTGAGCACGAGACTCGCTTCTTTGAGTAATTTGTAGGAGCTGATTTCAGATTCGGCTTTAATGAGGGTTAAATTTGGCGAATGAAGAGCATATAGAGCTCGCTTTTCATCATTTTCAACTTTTTTCAAATTCGGGTGAACTCGCAGATACAAGTGTATTTCTTTTTCGGGTAAAAGGTCTTGAGTAATTTTTTTAATTCCTTCGATCTGAGAGGGATAAATGTGGTTGTGCCACTCCTCACTTAGCGAAGCAAATTCATCTTCTGATGAGCTGAAAATAACTACATTATAATGTTGATTTTCCCAACTTTCGGGCAACACATTTTTTTGATCTTTTGTAAATGAAAACCAGCCAATTTCTTGCCCACTTGAGGTGAGTTCATAAAAGCGTTTGCCTTCTTCTTCCCGCAAATTAGGTTCGGCTGCGTTCCAGGTGCGGAGAATTTCCGATTGCACAAATTTAAGGTCGTGTGGCGAATTGTTTTCAAAAAGGGCGTATTTGTCTTTATTGGCACCTCGTTCATGGATAATAAATCGAATCCCTTTTTTTTGACAGGCACGCATAATGGCACGTGTATGGGCTAAGCGTCCATTGAACAAAAAAACAATATCGGGCTGATTTGTTTCCAGCCAGTTGCAAAATGCGAAATACAATCCAGCAGCACTGGTCATGAACGCTGAAATAGCTGGTTGAAAATCGCGTGGAAGAGGCCTTGGATTGCGTGTAAAGCTTATTAATGAGGAAACCACACTAAACCCAAGATCGAAATTCTCGACTTTTACAGCCTGAAGTTCTTTGATGGAGTTGAATTGTGAAGGGATTTCGGCCACTATCCTTTTTTGATTGGGTGTTGGTTCGGGCAAATTTTGACTTTTAAAATGGCCTCCAATAATTCCTTTACCCTCTTTTCGAATACGCTGACACAACGCACAAACGGAAGGTACAAAAAATGGATTCTGATCGCAGCCTGGGAGCTGGTTGTTGCAATACAATTGAATTACGTCATGCCCATTTTCCAGGTAGGCATGAATGATTTCCAATTCGGTTTCATAATGCGAGGGCCACAATACATGGGAATTAAAAAAGGCGATTTTCATTTTTTTCATCTGCCTTTCCCAATTAGAATGAAGCAATCATCGGCGTCCTGACTTTTTTGGTGTGGCGTTTCAATAAAGGGACTGAACGATTTGCGCAGCGGAAAATCGTAAGGCACCGGTTTATCAGATCCCAATCCGAGGTATTCCCATTCCCAGTTTGCGTTTCTTTTCCAGAAACGTTTGTTTCGATGCTCGTCGGCCAAGTAGTCGAAGGCATTGCGGGTTATCCCTAGCCAGTCGAGGAATTTCGGCAGATGAATTGGCTCTCGGAACATATAATCTGCCACCAGCTTATGCGCTGTTTCCCGATCCATATGCCCAAGTCTGATTTCGCGACAGGCATGGTCCACCACCTTGCCAAAACCATGTTTAATTAGCTTAAGATAATCGTGCACATCGCTGTAAAGCCAGCAATCTACATCGTTGTAATGGTCGAAGGTGCGTGATTGAACGGCGGTTTCATAGCCGTATTTCGCAATCATTTCTTCGTGCTGGGTTCGACTGTCCCAACGTATGTAATTGTTGAGGTAAATTCCCCGCACCCCGATTTGTTCAATTTCCCGATCGTCGGGATACACGAAGGGTAAAATATCGTTTTCGCGAATAAAATCGTATTCGTCATCAAGCAAGTCTTCAGCTTCATAACCCATAAGATCGTGCTCTTTCCTGTATTTACGGGTCATTTCTACCTCGTTGTGATGCGAAAACATTCCCACCTGATCAATTCCCTGATGGGCGCCCCAAACTATCAGTGGGATTTTAAACTTCACGGCCACCTGCACCGGAAAAACCGTTTGTCCGGCGAGGCAGTGCCAGTAAATACTTCCAAAACGGCGCAAGGTAGCGCGGGTAATCTTCTTTACTTTGGCCGGATCTACAGTAAGCGTCATCAAATCGCAATCGAATTGGATGCGCAGGTTTGCCAGATTCCGAACTCCTACTGCTGTATTGTATTGCTTGTTGTAGGTAACAAGCAGCGGATTCATCCCGAATACATTTTTCACCATATGAACGATGAAATACGAGTCGCGTGCACCACTAACCGGGATAATACAATCGTAATTGTTGCCTTTATTATTTCTGTAATTGCTGAATATCTCTTCGAGCTTCTGTTTTTTTTCGTTCCAGTTAATCTGGTCTTTTTCTTCGTGTATGCTGCAACCACTGCATAGGCCATCATCCCCAATGATCAAATTGAGCGGATGTGCTTCGGTATATAAACATCGTTTGCAGCTTTTCATATCACCTCTTTTTCAATTTTCACATACAGCAGTTGCTCCAGCGCATCCTCGTCTTTCTTGAGCAAACGTGCCGATGGGCTGATTTGATTTTCGGAGTAATCAGATTGTACCTCTATACGAATATCGATGCCCGATTCGGCTAGTATTTTTTTAGTCACATTCACCGAGTGTTCGGAGAAGTTGAAAAAATTACCTGCACATCCGGCCGAAACCGATGTTTCCTTAAACAGTTTCACAAAATCGAATCCGTTTCGGGCCCCTCCGCAGGCAAGCAGGGGTACGTTTACATGCCGGCATGCTTCCTGAAACATTGGAATGTCAAATCCTTCAAAACTCCCGTCCTTATGAACAGCATTTAGTATAATTTCGCCTGCTCCTGCATCCTCTGCCTTTTTCAAACTTTCCTGCAGCGATTCTTTTCGCGTGGTTCCGCTTGCATAGTCGTATACCTTCCAATCGTTTTCGCTTTTTAGGGCATCTATCGAAATCACAACGCACTGATCGCCATATTTCGATGCAATGGATTTAATAAACGCCGGATTTTCGAAAAAAATCCGATTAAAGCAAAGTTTATCTGCCCCGCTGTGAATAAGTCGGTCGGCCTGTTCAATTTTATTGATTCCTCCACCAGCGGTAAGTGGGGCAAAGCATCGCGACGAAACCTTCTGAATCATCTCCGGTGAAACAGAGTCCCCCCGAATTCCTGCTCTTATATCAACACATACAATTTCATCGATGCCCCAGGAATTAAGGAATTCAGCAGCAATTTCGGGCTTACCTACCGGAAGGTGTTGCCGAAAACCGTAGCTCTGAACAACTACTCCATTCAACACCGGCAACATGGCTATGACTCTTGGTTTAAGCATACTCTAATACATGTTGAACAAATGAACGAAATAGTTTAAGGCCATTGTTCTGGCTCTTTTCAGGGTGAAACTGCACCCCGTGAATATGATCTTTTTTAATAGCCGCAACATACGAATCTCCATAGTGGCAACGCGCGGCAATATGCTCCGAATTGTCGGGAACATAATGGTAGCTGTGGTCGAAATAAAAATGCGACTCGTTGTTTAATTTTATGAAGAGCGGTGATGTTTGGGTAATTTGGAGTTGGTTCCAGCCCACGTGTGGCACCGGAAATAAAGGTTGATCGGGAATTCTCACCACCTTACCCGGAATCCAGTTTAGTCCTTCGAATACCCCATTTTCTTCAGAAAGGCTTGCCATTAACTGCATACCGAGGCAAATGCCAAGTATGGGTTTATTTTTCTCCAAAACCTGTTCGTTCAATACCGGAATGAGTTCCCGCTCAATTAGGTTTTTACGTGCCGCCTCAAAAGCCCCTACACCAGGAAGCAGGAGCACGTCGGCATTGTCAATCTGAGCTGCATCTTTCGATATGCGAACCCTATAGCCAAGAAATACAAGGGCGTTGTAAACCGATTGTGTATTTCCTACGCCGTAGTCAATTATACAAACCGATGCCTTACTCATAGGTCAACTCCAGGTTTAAACAAAGGTTTATAAACACCTTCTGCGATTCTTTCAAAAAGCAATTTATTGACATAACGATCTACAATTTCCCAAAACTCACTTACGGTAATTTCAATGTATTGGCAGAATCGTTCTAAAATTTCCTGATCGAAATTTCCGTCATATTTCGAAACCAATTCCATTCCTTCGTCTCGTGTCATCCGCCCGTAGCGTATTTCCTCGTTAACAAAATCGGTGGTTCGCCCAAAGCCAAACTTTAGGTAACGAATCATCATATTTACGTTAATGAAATCTTCATCTACCATAGAGGTTCCGGTAACATCCGGATTCACGAGGGGATTTGATTTTTTGATATGTAAGCCGCGTGTAGCAGAAAATTTTCCGTTCGCCTGCATCGAAAATTCCTTCATGAAATAATCGAGAAAAACAATTCTAATTTTGGCGCGGTCCATTTCCTGGTCGCTGGGATAAATAAATTGGAGAATCTGCTTTCGCGTAACTCCC
>JBKCHQ010000277.1:0-3570 GCA_046302715.1 Bacteroidia bacterium
CGTTGACTTTTCATACGAAGTGTCGCGTTCCATTGCCGCTTGCGAAGGCGCTCTACTTATTGTAGATGCGGCGCAGGGTATTCAGGCGCAAACCATATCGAATTTATATTTGGCACTCGAGCACGACCTGGAGATTATTCCGGTGCTCAACAAAATGGACCTTCCCGGCGCCATGCCCGAAGAGGTGAAAGACCAGATTGTGGATATGATTGGCTGCAAACGCGATGAGATTATACCGGCATCCGGTAAAACCGGCATGGGCGTTAATGATATTCTAGAAGCCATCGTAAATCGTATTCCCGCTCCCAAAGGCGACCCCGATGGTGAATTACAGGCCTTGATTTTCGATTCAGTTTTCAATTCGTTCCGTGGAATCTATGCCTATTTCAGAGTAATTAATGGCTCGATTAAAAAAGGCGATAAGGTTAAATTCATGGCCACCGGATCGGAATATTTTGCCGATGAAATTGGTTCGCTGCGACTCAAGCCCGAACCCCGCAACGAAGTTAAAGCAGGCGATGTTGGCTACCTTATTTCGGGGATTAAAGAAGCCAGAGAGGTTAAGGTAGGCGATACCATTACCCATGTTGACAAACCTTGTAAAGAGCAAATCAAAGGATTTGAGGATGTAAAACCGATGGTTTTTGCAGGAATTTTCCCGGTAGATACCGAAGACTACGAAGAGCTTCGATACTCAATGGAGAAACTCCAATTGAACGATGCCTCGCTCACCTTCGAACCCGAGAGTTCGGCCGCATTGGGCTTTGGTTTCCGATGTGGATTCCTGGGCATGTTACACATGGAGATTATCCAGGAACGCCTGGAACGCGAATTCAACATGACGGTGATTACCACGGTGCCAAACGTTTCGTATCGCGCATTCAAAACCAACGGCGAAGAATTGGTGGTGAACAACCCAACCGATTTACCCGACCCCAGCAAGCTGGATCATATCGAAGAACCATTTATCCGTGCGCAGGTCATTACAAAGTCTGAATACACGGGCGCCATCATGACCTTGTGCATCCAAAAACGCGGCATATTAATCAATCAGAATTACCTGACCACCGATCGGGTTGAGCTGATTTTTGAAATGCCAATGGGTGAAATTGTGTTTGATTTTTATGACAAGCTAAAATCCATCTCGCGCGGTTATGCCTCGTTCGACTACCATATGATTGATTACCGCGAATCGAAATTGATTAAACTCGATTTGATGTTGAACGGTGAACCGGTAGATGCGTTGTCATCACTTATTCACCGCGATAATGCCTACGATTTTGGGAAGAAAATATGCGAGAAGCTTAAAGAATTATTGCCGCGTCAGCAGTTCGAAATTGCGATTCAGGCCGCTATCGGAGCCAAGGTAATTGCCCGCGAAACGGTTAAGGCCATGCGTAAGGATGTAACGGCCAAGTGCTATGGAGGCGATATTTCGCGTAAACGTAAACTCCTCGAAAAGCAGAAAGAAGGTAAAAAACGTATGCGCCAGGTGGGATCGGTCGAAATTCCGCAGCAGGCCTTTATGGCCGTGTTGAAGTTAGATTAAGAAAGTACTCAACCTTCTTTCGTAGAATTAATTTGCCACTTTACAGAGGCGACTAAACGTAACTTAGGGAAATGGATTTTACCCAAAACATTGCACGTACATTATCCCTTCAAGCAAGGCAAGTAAATGCGGTAATTATGTTGCTGGACGAGGGCGCCACCGTACCTTTTATTGCCCGATACCGTAAAGAACGCACCGGCATGCTCGACGAAGAGCAAATCATAGCCATAAAAGCACTAAGGCAAAGTCTTCAAAAACTGGAGGACCGACGCAGCGCCATACTTGATTCGCTGGCGGAACAAAACATAGCAATACCCGATTTAATTAGGGCAATTAAAGACGCTACCCTCATTACCGAGTTGGAAGATTTATACCTTCCATACAAACCCAAACGCAAAACAAGAGCTTCGATGGCACGCGATAAAGGGCTGGAGCCTCTTGCCAAACAAATTTTTGCGCAGCAGCAAGGCAACCCGCGCGAATGGGCCAAACGGTATATTTGTGCAGATGTTGCCGACATTGACGCAGCACTTGCCGGCGCCAGCGATATCATGGCCGAATGGATTTCGGAAAATGCGGATGTTCGACAGGAATTGAGGCAGCGATTTGAAAAGCATGCCGTTCTATCTTCAAAGGTGATAAAGTCAAAAGCCGACGAAGCCGCAAAATTCTCCGATTACTTTTCGTTTAGTGAACCTTGCTGGAAAATACCCTCCCATCGCTTTATGGCTGTTATGCGTGGCGCCGAATTGGGATACCTGCGCATTTCGGCCTTGCCCGACGAAGAAAAATCAATAGGGCAAATACGGCGCATGGTGGTAAAAGAGCGTAATGCAGCCGGCTCGCTGGTTGAATTGGCGATAACTGATGCATATACACGCCTGCTTTCGCCCTCGCTCGAAAATGAATTGCTTGATCAGCTGCGTGAAAAAGCCGAGAAGGCGGCAGTTGTGATTTTTGCCGCTAACCTCAGGCAGTTGCTTATGGCTCCACCCTTGGGTTCGCTCCGTGTTTTAGGCATCGATCCCGGATTTAAATCGGGCTGCAAACTGGTGTGCCTCGATGCCCAGGGCCAATTGCTCCATAACGAAACTGTTTATCCGCATGCTCCGCAAAACCAGGATAAGCAAGCCATGAGCAAGATTTCGCATTTAATAGAGACGTATAAAATAGAAGCTGTGGCTATTGGAAACGGTACGGCAGGACGCGAAACCGAGCAGCTTATTCAGCGTATGCGTTTGCCTGCAGGTATTAAGGTATTTGTGGTTTCGGAGAGCGGCGCCTCAGTATATTCTGCATCTAAAGTGGCGCGCGATGAATTTCCGCAGTATGATGTAACAGTAAGAGGAGCGGTGAGTATAGGCCGTCGCCTGCAGGATCCCTTAAGCGAATTGGTAAAAATTGAACCTTCGGCTGTTGGGGTGGGCCAATATCAACACGATGTAGATGCGAAAAAATTAAACGAGCAACTCGACGATGTGGTACGCAGCTGCGTAAATCAGGTGGGCGTTAACCTCAATATGGCTTCTGAACATCTGCTGGCCTACGTTGCCGGACTTAACAAGGCCACCGCAGCGCAAATAACAGCATACCGAGCCGAAATTGGCCACTTTAAAAACCGGCAGCAATTACTTGAAGTGCCACGTTTAGGAAAGAAAACCTTTGAGCAATGTGCCGGATTTTTACGCATTGCAGACAGCAACCATCCGCTCGACAACAGTGCGGTGCATCCAGAACGCTATGCCTTGGTTGAAAAAATGGCAAAGGATCATCGCATGACTTTGTCTGAAATAATTGGAAACAAGGAGCTTAAAAATAAAATTGATTACAGTCGATATATCACTGAAGATGTAGGTCTGCCCACATTAGAAGACATTTTCCAAGAATTGGAGAAACCTGGCCGTGACCCTCGTAAGCAGGTGCGTATGTTGCAATTCGAACCATCTATCCGCAAGCCCGATGATTTACAAATAGGCATGCTGCTGCCCGGCATTGTAACGAATATAACGGCATTTGGGGCC
>JBKCHQ010000278.1:0-5251 GCA_046302715.1 Bacteroidia bacterium
TGTTTGGTAAAGGAAAACGGGAAAAACGAGCAGAAAAATAAGCATCATTAAAGCCAAGGCACCACGATTGGTAGCGCTTTCTTCGTCGCGCAATTTTCGGATGCCACCCAAGCGAAAAATATTGGCTAAAAGCGACATAAATGCCTTAGGGTAAATAACATGTATGAGCGAGAGCAGAAAAAACGATACCAAAATTAACGGCACAATCCAACCTGTGGCGTCCAGAATTCGAGGTTGTGCCTTAAGATTGGGCGTGTATTCGGTGTAAAAAAAATTAGGATGTTTAACCGGCGGTGGCATCTCTGCTTTTTTGACGGTAATAACCGCGGCAGTGTCGGTTTTTTCGGCCGGCTTTTCGGTTAATTCAGATGCCTCATACCTATCAGCACGATTAGCCTCTGCACTATCGGTGCTGCTTACAACAGGCTTGTTTAAGGTATCTTGATTTAGACCCATAATATTTAAGCCTCAAAGGTACAAAACCAAACGGGGCTTTCGAAACCCTCAAATACAAACCTTACCTGTTGGCAATATTCACATAATCGCGTTTTACTGCGCCAGTATAAATCTGACGAGGCCGTGCAATAGGCTCCTTGTTGCCAATCATTTCTTTCCATTGAGCAATCCATCCCGGTAAGCGACCCAATGCAAACATTACCGTAAACATATCGGTAGGAATACCCATGGCTTTGTAGATAATGCCCGAGTAGAAATCGACGTTAGGATATAGCTTCCGCTCCACAAAATAAGGATCGTTTAAAGCCGCTTCTTCGAGTTGCTTGGCAATATCGAGTAGCGGATCACTGATGCCCAACTTATTGAGCATCTGATCGCAGGCATTTTTTATAATAGAAGCACGTGGATCAAAATTTTTATACACCCGGTGACCAAAGCCCATTAAGCGGAACGGATCATTTTTGTCTTTTGCTTTTTCAACAAACTTGGCTACCGAACCTCCATCGTTGCGGATGGCTTCGAGCATTTCGATAACCGCTTGATTGGCGCCCCCATGTAAAGGCCCCCAAAGTGCGCAGATACCCGCCGAAATGGATGCATAGAGGTTAGCCTGCGAGGAACCCACCATACGTACGGTTGATGTTGAGCAATTTTGTTCGTGATCGGCGTGCAGAATGAGCAATTTATCGAGCGCGTTAACAATCACGGGATCTACCTCATAATCTTCGGTAGGCATTGCAAACATCATGTGCAGAAAATTTTCTACATACGACATTGAGTTACGCGGGTACATCACCGGATGTCCCACCGAATTTTTATACGCCCAGGCTGCAATAGTGCTGAATTTGGCCAGGAGACGTACGATGGTAAGATCTATGGCCTCATCGCCTCTGTTAGGGTTAAGCGATTCGGGATAAAATGTGGACAAAGAGCAGGTAATGGAGGCTACAACACCCATGGGATGGGCCTTGGCGGGATACGCTTCATAAAAACGCTTCATGTCTTCATGTATAAGCGTGTGGCGGGTAATAGCCGTAGAAAAGCGCTCTAACTCCTGTAAATTGGGCAACTCGCCGTATATGAGCAAATAGGCCACTTCTATAAATGTTGATTTTTCGGCCAATTGCTCAATAGGATACCCTCTGTAGCGCAATATTCCCTGTTCTCCGTCGAGGAATGTAATATTAGAAGTAGTAGCCCCGGTATTTTTATATCCCGAGTCAAGCGTTACGAGCTCAGATTGCTGACGGAGATTATCAATCTGAATGGCCTTTTCATTTTCAGTACCAACAATTACCGGCAGTTCGTAGGTGTTACCTTCAAAATTAAGAGTGGCAGATGATGACATAATAAATCGTATTAATCTTTGATGTTAGTATGGCGCAAGTTACAATACCGATACTTGAATAGGGACAAAAAAAAGAAGGATTTGTTCACTCAAAACAATTAAAAAAATTGAGTGAAAGATGGCTCGCATGGAATTTCCAAAAATCAATTCGTACCCACATACTTGCTTCATCTTTACGCAGGCTTGCTGTATCTTTGAAGCCATGAAAGTAACCACTCGCTTTTGGGCTAAAAGTTCTTTAATTCTTACCTTGCTTGTTATTCTTGCCGGTAGCGTGGTACGGGTTACTCAAAGTGGCATGGGCTGCCCCGACTGGCCGAAGTGTTTTGGGTACTATATCCCGCCCACACAAAATGAACAGGTTATGTTTCTTCGGCAAACAGTGTATAAAAAGGGAATGATGGTTATTCATAATGATACATTATGGCGGGCCACTGATACCTTTAAATCGGGCGTTGTTTTTGATCGTAACAATTGGGAAAAATACCCCAAACACGATTATTCAAAATTTGTGGTGTACCAAACCTGGGTAGAGTATATTAATCGTTTGTTAGGCGCGCTTTTAGGAATTTTTATTTTAGCCTTATGCATCAGTGCATTTCGTCAATACTCAGCCGATAAAGCCACTGCGTTCTGGAGTGCTTTGGTATTGCTGCTCACTTTATTTCAGGCCTGGTTAGGTAAGCTTGTGGTTGACGGTAATCTTATTCCGCAATCTATTAGCATCCACATGATTGCCGCTTTTGCCATTTTGTGGCTTTTAACACTTATTTACTCCAGATGCATCAATCGGGAACGTTCGGCCAACCAAATAAATATTCGCATTAATAGGCTAGCTTTATTAACCGCCATTCTCGTTCTTATACAAACACTTATTGGCACGCAGGTTAGAGAGCAGGTGGATGAAATTGCTGTTGCATTCAATCATGAGTCTCGTGAGCTTTGGGTAAATGAAATATCTTCGGTTTTAACCCTTCATAAGGCTTTCTCACTGTTGGTCGTGCTGCTTAGTGCATTAATGCTCTTCGAATTGCGCATCTCAAAGCTGCCTTCGGTTCGCTTTTTCAATAGGGCAGTGCTCTCTGTGCTCGTTTTTGAATGCCTTGCGGGGATTATAATGGTACAAATGTCAATTCCTGCCATTGCCCAATCAGCACATCTTTTAGGCGCATCAGTTCTTTTCTATCTCTGCTCTCGCCTATATTTTTACCGTTTTGGCGAACTCAATTCTTCCAACGAAACGATTTGAAAAAATGATCGAGATCGGCTCTTAAAAAATCAACCACTGGTTGAAGCGAGTCGGCGTTCGGAGAAGCATTAAAGTAAAGCGAGCCTCTTATAAAGTGGCGGTTACTGTCCGTAAGATGAAACTGAATGGCCGATGCGGCATTACCTCCCAGTTCGTAAACGGTTCCAAAAACCTTTTGTTCGGGTAAAGCCAGAGCTGCTTCTACAATATCATTTGCTCGAACCGTATGCTTGAAGGTTAATGCACGCGAGTCTTCTGAAAGCTTTGAAAGATTTTGTTCTACGGGCTTGTAGCTTAAATGTAAGGTAGCTTTGAACTGCGGGAAGTAAATATCGGGCCAGCATTTTTCTGCATTTTTGCCTCTGAACATAATTTGACTGTACTGCGGATAATCAAACGTAAATTGGCAAGAATCGGCATAGGTTTTATAGCTATGTTGTGGAAAGGCTATTCTGTAGTAACCTCTGGGTTTGGGGATCTCATTGTCGTCTGCACCGAAGCATGAAGCTAAAACAACAGATATCATCGAAACAAACAAAACAACATTACGCATAACTCCACAAATATAATCGCTTAACCTTTATAAGACAGCGCATGCAAGATAATATGGCTTGTTACTGGCTACATGGCTTCTTCGGAATCGAATGAATCCTCAAGAGGCATCTGCTGGATATCTTCCCTTCTGCCGGTTAAAACGGTTAACGTATCGGCAACTACCTCAACCGAATAGCGTTTTACCTTGTCTTTATCTTCCCAGGTGCGCGACCTGAGCTTCCCTTCAATATAAACCGTTGCTCCCTTTTTGACAATTTTCTCGGTTACTTCGGCAAGACCTCTCCATAATACGATGTTATGCCATTCGGTTTGTTCCTGCCTGCTGCCGTCTTTTTTATAAATTTCGGTGGTGGCAAGTGGGAAATTTGCCACGCGCACACCATTTTCGAGTACTTTAACCTCAGGATCTTTCCCAACGTTTCCGATTAAGATTACTTTATTAACTCCAGCCATAGATTGTATATATATAAATCGATTTAATAGGTTATCTACAAAAATAACTATATAGTTTCTTTTTCAAATGAATTTAAGCGATTGTTAAAAACATTTAACTTATTTGATTATTAAATTCTTAAATATTGATATTTACTTGTCGGTTATTTCGAAAAATGTACAGATACAACCAAATAGCCCAATTCAAGGTATATTTAATCGAAATTTACTTTGGAAAAACGGAGCTTGTTTGAAAATATTATTACGAAGTCATTATTTTTTGAACAACTTCTGTATTAATTGGCTTTTCTAAAAAAGTAGTCACCTCAGATATGGCCTCGGCGCGCTTTAGGTCTTTGGGATCAATAGAAGACGTACAGATGTATATTTTTATGTGCTTTCTGCTTTCTAGGGATATTGATTTAAACTCTGCAAGAAAATCCCAACCGTCAATCAGGGGCATATTAAGGTCGAGAAGGAGGATATTTGGAATATTCACCCCAACCTTAACCCGTTCTTTTATTTCATGTAAAGCATCTTTTCCGTTTTTGAAATCTTCAATAATGCAAGTTACCCCAGATTTACGAATGTTGTTGCGTGTTATCATGATAAATAACTCGTCGTCGTCAATAATCCAGATGCGTGGTTCTTGTTGCATAGCTGTAGTTTCTGTTTTACGGAAGAGATACAATAAATCGTGTTCCTTTACCTAATTCGCTCTCCACCTCAATAGCTCCCCCAAGCGACTCAATCTGATTACGTGTAATAAATAATCCAATTCCGCGCGCATCTTTGTTGCCGTGAAAGGTTTTAAACATTCCAAATAATTTTGAGCCATATTTTTCCATATCGATTCCCTTGCCATTATCTTCTACATAAAAATAGGGCACTTGGTTTCTAAATCCAGCACGTATTGTTATAACCGGCTTTTTTTCAGGATCGCGGTATTTAATGGCATTGGATATCAAATTGAGAACAATGCTGTCTAAATACGCCTTATCGGTAAAAAACTTAAAGCCGTCGGGAATTTTATTTTCGATTAGGATGTTATTGGCATTAAGGTCAACCACCAACGATTCTAATGTTTGGGTAACCACCTGTATGAGAGATACAGACTCTTTATGAATATTAATGCGAGACTGTATGTTGAGCAGTTCGTTCAGATGCCTCAAGGTAGAATCCAGATTTTTACTTGATTTTAGTAAGCCATC
>JBKCHQ010000279.1:0-9456 GCA_046302715.1 Bacteroidia bacterium
CCCTAGCGCCACTAGACATTCAGCAGTTAAATGCGGGATATTACACGGTTGTGGTTGAAAGTACAGAAGAAATTCTATCAGCAAAACTTGGTGTCGTTAGGTAATTGGGCCTTTAGTCGTTATCTTCAGGCATCGGTTGGCCCCGATCTTTCATGCGCCGAACCAATTCCAGTTTAAAATCGTGCTCCGCCTTAATCATAAGAGCCGCTTTTTTTGCACCAAAGTTTTTTGATATTTACTGAACAAGTTGTTTCTGAACATCCAGCATTTGTTGTTGGCGCTGAAAATCTTCATTAAACTTGGCTTCAAGCTCTTTATCCGACCATTGATTTAAATTTTGATCAATAGCCTTTCGACTGATACGCTGTTCTTTTTTGAGTGCACTTATTTTAACATCATGCTCATTATAGATAGGCCAAAACTTTTGAGCCTGATCGGATGTAAGGTCGAGTCGTTCTGTTAAAAATGCTACGCGCTCAGCACGTATGCGTTCCTTAATACGTTCACCCCTTTCGCCCTTTCTGCCAGGCTGGGCTGATAAAATACCCGTTACGAGCAGCGTAAATAAAATACTTCCTACAATTTTCATATGTATTTTTTTAAAGTTCGAAGTATAGGTCAAGTTCATCAATATCATCCGTTAAAATCATTTCTTCAATTTCGGTGGCCACGGTATCGGATTGAGGCGCTGAATAAAGGGCGGCAAGTTCTGTGTCGAACTGACCAATGAATTCCTCATCGTTAACATATTCAAGCACTCCTTCCTCTTCAAGTACATCTTCGTAGGTTTGCGCTTCAGTAGCTATTTCAACACTTGCTATTTCTGTTTGCTTTGGAGCATTAAAAAAGAACAGAGTTGCACACAAACTAACTGTGACCAAGCATACGACTGCAGCCAATCGTGGAAACCATTCACGATAAAAAATACTTCGCTTTTCGTTTGGCAGCTGCTGAGCAATGCGAACCGAAAGATGATCGAAATATC
Source organism: Bacteroidia bacterium (assembly GCA_046302715.1). Classification (GTDB taxonomy): domain Bacteria; phylum Bacteroidota; class Bacteroidia; order M30B66; family M30B66; genus CAMCXT01. The sequence goes on from JBKCHQ010000279.1 coordinate 986, forward strand.
CATCAGGTACGCTAAAAGGTGCAGCGGAATGATGCTCATTCAAAAAATCGTGCTCTTCGGGTTTCATTTCGGGCATAGGATTAAAATAAATGTAAATGGTTTAATGGTGTTTAAGATATTCTTCAATTTTTTTTACGGCATGATGGTACGAAGCCTTTAAGGCACCTACTGATGTTCCTAGAATTTCAGACATATCTTCGTATTTCATCTGGTCGAAATATTTCATATTAAATACTAGGCGCTGCTTTTCGGGCAGACTTAGAATGGCACGCTGCAGTTTAAGCTGTAACGCATCACCATTGAAATAAGCGTCGCTTTCGAGTGCTTTTGAGAGGCTTGGTCCCACATCGCCAATGGGGATAAAAAAGCGCTTTTTCTTTTGATTGAGAAACGTTATACATTCATTGGTTGCTATTCGGTAAAGCCAGGTATAGATTTTTGATTCTTCCCTGAATTTTGAAAGATGAGCATAGGCTTTTATAAAAACATTCTGCACCAAATCATCGGCATCGTCGTGCCTGATTACCATTTTGCGTATATGCCAGTAAATACGTTCTTGGTATTGCCTAACCAATAAGTTGAAGGCATAATGCCGTGTATTCTCTTGTGAGAATAGTTCTAAAAATTCCTTATCGCTGAATTCCTGCATGCCTCATGGTTCAGCCCGGGAGATTGGATTATTTTCGCTTCAGAACACGCAATGCTGCCTGTACGATATGCGCCGTATCGAGGCCGTATTTCACCATCAACTCTTCGGGAGTTCCACTCTCTCCAAACGAATCGTTAACGGCAACATACTCCATCGGAGCAGGCATTTTTCGTCCCAGCAGCTGAGCAATACTGTCGCCTAAACCGCCGTGGCGCTGATGTTCTTCGGCACTCACCACACACCTGGTTTTTTGTACCGATGTAATGACCGCCTCTTCATCCAATGGTTTAATGGTATGAATATTTATAATTTCGGCATCAATTCCTTGCTCAAGTAAAATTTCAGCAGCCTTTAGAGCATGCCAAACCAAATGACCTGTGGCAATAATACTTACAGCACTTCCTTCCTTTAATAAAACGGCTTTACCAATTTCAAACTTTTGATTTTCAGGAATAAAATTAGGCACTTTGGGGCGGCCAAAACGCAGGTAAACCGGACCCTCATATTCGGCAATAGCCAAGGTTGCGGCCTTGGTTTGATTGAAATCGCAGGGATTTATCACCACCATTCCGGGCAACATTTTCATAAGACCGATGTCCTCAAGGATTTGGTGCGTGGCGCCATCCTCTCCAAGGGTTAATCCGGCGTGCGAGGCGCATATTTTTACGTTTTTGCCCGAATAAGCAATGCTTTGACGAATTTGATCGTACACGCGGCCCGTCGAAAAATTGGCAAATGTTCCGGTGAACGGGATATGCCCGCCTATGGTTAAACCTGCTGCTATACCCATCATGTTGGCCTCCGCAATGCCTGTTTGAAAGAAACGATCAGGAAACTCCTTTTCGAAGGCATCCATTTTAAGCGAGCCTGTTAAATCGGCGCACAAGGCTACCACCTTAGGATTTTTTCTGCCCAGTTCAAGAAGTCCGGCGCCGAACCCCGAACGCGTATCCTGATGATTGAAACAGGTAAATATTTCTGCCATATTATATGAATTATCTAAGTTGAACTTTTTGCGATGCCCCCGGTGTTACAGTAAAATCAAGGACAGAGGTCATAAGCGTTTCTTTTACACTTTTGGCTCTAAACACCAGTTTGTATTTTCCAGGTTGCAGTCTTATAGTTTCCTGATTTAACCCTTCGGTTAAGGTACACACCCACTCTACTTTTGATTTGTCTTCCTTAAAAATACTGGCAATACCTATCGTAGGCAGCATGAAATTAACGATGCCGGGTTCGTCAAACTTAACCGTTGTCGTTTGGCTTTGTCCTATTTGAACGTTTTTGACGTAGGTACGCGGCAGGGTAAGAATTTCCATATCGTATGCTCCTACAATTAACTTACGCTGTTCTCGAATGTCCATTGCCTCGAGTGTATTGGTTTCGCCAGCCTTTCTCAGAATGCATTTTATGTCGCGGGTAGCGTTAGTTTCGCCGGCCTGAACTTTTAGCAACCCTTGCGGTGCATCAACGGCAATGGTGTTATGTTTTCCGGGTTCGAGTTTAATGTTCTTCTTTTCAACAGGAGGCAGTGTATGCACCACCAATTGATAATCAAGTGCGGCATCGGGTCTTAATGTATCGGGCAAGCCTCGGTTATTAAAGGTATGTACCCAATGGTATTTGGGCATCCCTGTTTTTTGGTCGTACAAGGTCATAGCCACATCGGTTTCGGTGGGTTTGCCATTTATATCAAGCAGATTGATCTGCGCAGTAGTGGCATTAAGTACCTGTGTAATAATAATATTTAACACCTGCGAAAACGATTGTTCGGTAGAAGCATCGTAATAGTTACCCACACATTTAAAAGCATCAATAACCTCCACATCAAGTTTACCTACGCCCACGATAAAGGGTTTTAAGGAGATGCCCTTGCTCTGTAATGCTGCTGAAAGCGCGCAGGGATCGCCGCCACATTCCTCTTTACCATCGGTAATTAGCAATACTACGTTTTTTGAGTTGCGGTCAGGAAAATCGGCTGCACACTGTTCTAAAGACAAGGCTATGGGAGTGGTGCCTCGAGCGCTTACCTTATCGAGTTTGGATCTGATGAGCCACGCGTTGCTTGCCGAAAAAGGCACTTCGAGTTTAGAATCGTCGCATTCTTGTGGTGGATAGCTTTTTTGATGTCCATAGCACCGAAGCGCCATTTGTAGGTTGGCCTGCTTATCAAGGCTGTCTACCATCTTACTTACCAAACGTTTGGCAATATTGAATTTTGATTCTGACTCAAACAGGCTGTTCATAGAGTTGGAACAGTCCAATATGATAAGGATACGCGTGAGTTGCTTAGGTGAAGCCTGAGCCTGCAGGTTGATAAATGTCAACAACGCTATTATGCATAGTATGATACGCGGAGATTTCAATACTTTAAAACAGTTTTGATGTAGCACGTTTCGAATTTTAATAGTCGCCCAGCGTTTCGGCAAGCTGCGAAAGTCCGATTTGAAGCTGTTCGTCATTTGGAGCAACCCCATGCCATTTGTGGGTTCCCATCATAAAATCAACGCCCATTCCCATTTCGGTATTCATGAGCATAACGACCGGTTTGCCTTTTCCTGTATGTTCAACGGCATTTTTTAAACCCTCAAGCACCTCTTCCATTACATTTCCGTTCATGCTTAACACCTGCCATCCAAAGGCCGTCCATTTTTGATGCAAATCGCCCATGTTTAAAACATGATTGGTAGATCCGTCTATTTGCTGTCCATTAACATCAACGGTGGCAATAAGATTATCGATTTTTTTTGCAGCTGCATACATGGCGGCTTCCCAAATCTGGCCTTCCTGCAATTCGCCATCGCCGTGAAGGCTGTACACCAAGTGCTTATCGTTATTGAGCTTCTTACTTTGTGCTGCACCAATAGCTACAGATAGTCCCTGTCCAAGTGAGCCTGATGCAATACGTACACCGGGTAGACCTTCATGCGTGGTTGGATGGCCCTGAAGGCGAGAATTAAGCTTACGAAAGGTATTTAACTCGTTTACCTCGAAATGTCCGCTACGTGCCAATACACTGTAATAAACGGGCGAGATATGTCCATTCGATAAAAAGAATACATCCTCATGTAAACCATCCATGTTAAAAGGATTAGCAGTGCATCGAAGCTGATGAAAATACAGCGCCGTAAAAAAGTCGGCACAGCCTAAAGAACCACCGGGATGTCCTGAATTAACGGCATGCACCTGACGTAAAATATCGCGGCGCACCTGCGTTGCAATGTCTTTTAATTCCTGAATTGAAGCCATGTTGCGAATATACATGGCGTGTGCATAGCGAAGCAGGTTTGATGCGATGGATTTTCCCGAAGTTTTTAACGATTGTTAAGAACCTTAAATTTTGCTGCGATGTTTTTACCGGCAATCCAACCGCTGCTCCAGGCATGCTGAAAGTTAAATCCGCCCGTTATACCGTCCACATCTAAAACCTCGCCTGCAAAATACACATCGGTATTGCGTCGAAATGCGCCGGTTAATGGATCAATTTCTTCAAGAGCGACCCCACCCGCAGTTACAAATTCTTCTTTAAATAAAGTTTTACCTCTGATATGGTGTGGCTGTGCTGTGATAATTTCGGCCAGTTTGCGCAATTGACTGTCTTTGCAATCGTGCCATGAAGCATCCGCCGAAATAGCTGCCTCTATTAAAAAATGCTCCCACAAGCGCTGCGGTACACCATCAAAAATCTTCGTACGCACCTTTGATTTGGCTGCACCGTTTTTTTGCGCCAACAACCATTGGGCTACCTCTTCTTGCGTAAGGTCGGGCAACCAATTGATACGAATATCGAAATCGTAATTGAGGGCGGACAAATCTCTTGCCCCCCAAGCCGAGCAACGCAACACGGCTGGCCCGCTAAACCCCCAATGACTCACCAGTAAGGGACCGTCTTCGTGGTGCTTTGTTTGTGCAATTTTAACCTTTGTCTGCGCAGAAACCCCCATAAGATGTTTCATGCGATGACTGTTTGCATTAAACGTAAATAAACTGGGAACCGATGGCACCAGCTGAAGATTTAAATTGCATAACCAATTGTAATCGTTCGCTTTGGGATAACCACCACTCGCCACTAAAACATAGCGAGCCGTAAATTCCTGTTCGTTTGACCATATCGCAAAACCACCCTCCGAGAGAGCTTGCAAACGGGTTATGGGTTGCGATTTACGAATATCGATATTTAGCTTATTGGCTTCATTTTGAAGACACAAAATAACTTCATCAGATGAATTGCTTGAGGGAAACATGCGACCGTCGGCTTCCGTCTTTAGTATAACTCCACGTTCAGCAAACCAGGTTTCCACATCCTGCGGACCAAATACATTTAATTGTCTAAATACAAATCGACTACCTCGCGGGTAATTTTGCGAAAACCGCTTAAGATTACGTTCGGCATTGGTAACATTGCATCTGCCTCCGCCCGAAACTTTTACTTTAGCCAATACTTTGTTGGATTTTTCGAAAATCACTACCCGTAAGCCTACAGCTTCATTGGCGGCCGTAATTGCTCCCATAAAACCCGAGGCTCCAGCTCCGATAACAGCGAGATCGAAAGAAAATTCCAAAGAATCTATGATTTTGAGGATTTAAATTTGCGGTAAATAAACAAATAATTAATTTAGCCCGTTTTCATTTTTTGTTTGTTTTTAGCTCCCCCACTCCTGTTCGTTATAACAGGAGTTTTTTTATGCATTAATTTTAACTACTTAGAGCAGGGATACACGTAATTTTTGTTAGGTTTGCAGCCGATTTTAAAATGTAATACATTAACTAATGAGCGTACTTGTTAATAAAGACAGCAAAATAATTGTACAGGGATTTACGGGAAGTGAAGGCACTTTTCATGCCGGTCAAATGATTGAATATGGGACCAATCTTGTTGGAGGCGTAACTCCCGGGAAAGGTGGTACCGAGCATTTGGGCAAACCTGTATTCAATACCGTTGCCGATGCTGTTAAAACCACAGGTGCTGATGTATCGATTATTTTTGTGCCGCCGGCATTTGCAGCTGATGCTATTATGGAAGCTGCTGAAGCCGGTATAAAAGTTATTGTGTGCATTACCGAAGGAATTCCGGTATCGGATATGATTGCTGTTAAGGAATATCTTCGCGATAAGAATGTACGTTTGGTTGGACCTAATTGTCCGGGTATAATTACTCCTGAAGAAGCTAAAGTGGGTATAAGGCCAGGCTTTGTGTTTAAGAAAGGAAACATTGGTATCGTTTCTAAATCCGGAACACTCACTTATGAGGCAGCAGACCAAGTGGTAAAGGCCGGTTTAGGCGTATCAACAGCCATAGGAATTGGGGGCGATCCCATTATTGGCACCACTACCCTTGAAGCGGTAAAGTTACTCATGGCCGACAATGAAACTACCGGAATTATTATGATTGGCGAAATTGGCGGTAGTTTGGAAGCTGAAGCCAGCGCATGGATTAAAGATAACGGGACTAAGCCTGTGGTGGGATTTATTGCCGGTAAAACTGCGCCTCCCGGTCGCCGTATGGGCCATGCCGGAGCCATTGTAGGCGGGGCTGATGATACTGCCGAAGCCAAAATGCGAATCATGCGTTCATGTGGCATTCATGTGGTGGATTCGCCGGCACAAATTGGCCAAAAAATGGCCGAGGTGCTAGCAGGTGCATAATACACGCTGGCTTTAATCACGTGCAGTATTTATTACAATCGTGTATTCGTCTTTTTTAATACGCATTTGTAACCATTGATTTCGATTCAACGAGCATCATTTATTTCTTGTTCGCTCAATTAATTCGCATTGTGCTTTTGCATGCCTTGTATAATTGCGTTTACTTTGCATTTTGATTTACGATGCACGAAACATTAAATGCCATATCGCCTGTTGATGGGCGTTATGCACATCAAACCGAGTCATTAAGAAATTATTTTTCAGAGAAAGCATTGTTCCGCTACCGCCTGCAGGTTGAAGTTGAATACCTCATTGCGTTATCACTTGAAGGGTTTCCTACACACGGTAAAATAAACATTGAACAGAGCGAATGGCTGCGCAGTTTGTATCTCAACTTTAGGGATGAGGATGTATTACGCATTAAAGAACTTGAGAAAACTACCAATCACGATATCAAAGCACTCGAGTATTTTATTAAAGAAAAACTTGAGATGAAAGGATTGTCTGAATTGCGTGAATGGGTGCATTTTGGATTAACATCGCAAGACATCAACAATACAGCTATTCCGCTATCGCTTAAGGAAGCCAGTGAGGAAGTGTTATTTCCAATATTGGCTGAAGGAATAGATAAATTAAATACCCTTGCTCATGATTGGAAAAATGTGGCCATGCTAGCGCATACACATGGACAAGCAGCATCGCCCACCACGGTAGGAAAGGAAATAAAGGTATTTGCCGAGCGACTTGAGATTGAATTTGTAAAGATAAAAGCAACTGTGTGGGCGGCAAAATTCGGAGGTGCTACAGGAAATTTCAACGCACATTACAGTGCATTTCCTCAGCATGATTGGAGCACTTTTGCACAGCATTTCATCGGAGGTTTGGGTTTATTCAGAAGCAAAACCACCACTCAAATTGAGCATTACGATCAGTTGGCATCCTATTGCCATAATTTGATGCGCGTGCATACGATATTGATTGATTTATGTCGCGATATCTGGATGTATATCATGAAAGAATACTTCCGTCAGAAGGTTAAAGCCGGCGAAATTGGATCCTCGGCCATGCCGCATAAAGTTAATCCTATTGATTTCGAAAATGCCGAGGGAAATCTTGGTGTAGCCAATGCCTTGCTGGCACATTTTGCCGATAAGCTACCGGTATCGCGCTTGCAGCGTGATTTAAGCGACTCCACAGTACTTCGCAATTTGGGTGTACCCCTGGCGCACAGCATCATCGCACTCAAGTCTATCGAAAAAGGACTTAACAAACTTGTATTAAACGAAAAGGCTATTAATGCCGATCTCGAAAAAAATGCAGTGGTCATCGCCGAAGGCATACAAACCATTTTGCGTCGCGACGGATATCCCAATCCCTACGAAGCATTGAAAGAACTAACCCGAGGAAAAGAACATGTGAGCCTTGAGGAAATTAGAATTTTCATCAAAAGTCTCAATGTGAGCGAAAGCACCAAACAAGAGTTGTTATTGCTACATCCGGCCACCTACATTGGTAATGCAGGATTATTGTAATGAAAGTTTGTGGTTTTACCATAGTGCGCAATGCGGTTAAATACGATTATCCCGTTTGCGAGTCGATTAGATCGGTGCTGCCGCTGGTTGATGAATTTATAGTATTGGTGGGAAATTCTGACGACGAAACACTTCGTCTTATTGAATCTATTGGAAGTTCGAAAGTAAAAATACACCACAGCGTGTGGGACGATAATCTGCGTGAAGGAGGTCGTGTGTTGGCTGTAGAAACCGATAAGGCGCAAGCCTTGATTGGTAATGGTTACGATTGGGCCATTTACATTCAAGCCGACGAAGTGTTGCCGGAAAAATCGCTTGAACCACTTAAATCTGCGATGCAGCGATGGAAGAACGATTCCGTAACCGAGGGGCTGCTATTGAATTATCTCCATTTTTATGGATCGTATAAGTACGTGGCCGATTCGCCCAAATGGTACCGTGCCGAAATCAGGGTAATACGGCCGGACAAAGGTATTTCCTCTTGGAAGGATGCCCAAGGGTTCAGAAAAGATGGCCGTAAATTGTGTGTAAGGCGAACTGAAGCTACCATGCATCATTATGGTTGGGTAAAACCGCCCGAACTACAACAGGCAAAACAACGCTTTTTTCACCGCTTATGGCACAGCGACGATTGGGTTAATCAA
>JBKCHQ010000280.1:0-24535 GCA_046302715.1 Bacteroidia bacterium
GGTAATTCACGCAGCAAAGGTAGACTAAGTTTTACACGGAACGAAAAAAGTGGAAAGGGGCACATGATTTATGTTCGGTTTGTTAAACTTCTCTAACAGAATGAAACATGTGGCATAATTAGTTATTATTGAATCATGAAAATTCAAGTAATACAGGATGACAAAGGCCGAACCACTGGAATTTACATCCCCATAAACCAGTGGAGAGAATTAAAAAAAAAAATATAAAGGACTTCAGAATATAGAACAAGAAGAGCCCGCCGAAACGCGATTGATTAGTGAGTTAACAGAAGCAGTGCACGAGTTAGTACAAATCGCACAGAAAAAGAAAAAATCAAGACCTGCCGATCAGTTGCTCAATGAATTATAAGGTAGAAACCATTTCGGTTTTTGATAAGCAGGCCAAAAGACTAGCGAAAAAATATCGTTCATTAAAAGACGAATTAACAACGCTGGTTATTTCCTTATATAAACAGCCTATGCAAGGTACTTCTCTAGGCAATGGTTTTTACAAAATTAGAATTTCGATTGGATCTAAAGGCGAAGGAAAATCAGGAGGTGCACGAATAATTACTTACGTTAAAATCGAGCTTTAGACTGTTTATCTTTTGGCGATATATGACAAGTCAGAAATGGGAAGCATCGCAGAAAAAGACCTAAATGCACTTTTTAGTCAGATTCCGAATTGATTCGACTTTACGATCTAGTTACCCATCTTTCTTTTCGCTTTGCTCTCCTTCTTTATTCGATGGTGCAATGATATAAATAATACGAACCGGTAAATTGCCGGTATGGTGCACAATTCCGTTTTCGGTTTGGGCGGTATTGTGTATTACCGTTACAGTGCCGGGCTCAGGATCGTCGGGTATTTCCTCTTCATCATCAGGGCTGAGATAAACAGGTTTGGGCGGACCTTCATGTCTGTAAACCACAGCACAAATAAGTCCGATAAGTGCCCCTGCTAAATGAGACTCCCATGAAATATGTTTAAAAAGCGGTAAGACGCCCCAAACCATTCCGCCGTATAGAAAAATGGTAAGAAATGAAACAGAAATAAGTCGGGTGTCGTTTCGCAGCATCCCGCTTAAGGCAAGAAACGAAGCCATCCCATAAACAATCCCGCTGGCTCCAATGTGCGTGCTGGGTCGGGCAAACAACCAAACTGCAATACCGGTAAAAAGCCAAATCCAAAGTATAACACGAAACGCAATACCTCGGTAAAAGAACGTCATACATGCTCCCAAAATAAACAACGGAATAATATTGGATCCCAAATGGTTAAAATCGCCATGTATAAATGGTGCGGTAACTATACCTATTAACCCCTCTGGATTGCGGGGTCGAAGACCAAAACGGTATAGCTTTAAATCGAAAAAAACATCATATATAAAAGTAACCCCTAAAAGCATGACGAAAATGCCTGCAATAATGGCACTTATTACAAGCCTCTTTTTTTCGGTCTCCCGCTCAATATCGGAGTTTATGATACTATTTTCAATACTTTCATGTAAACCATTAACGTGCATATCTGTTAGCTTATTAACTTGCCTCCGATTTTAGTGCCATAAATTAAAATGGTGCGTCATTTATGTTTTCCAATTCTGTGATACTGTTTCGCTTTTTATTTTCCATTGCCCTCCTGGTGATGGTGGACATTTATTTTTACCAAGCGGTTCGAAAAATTACATCCGCATGGCCACATAAAAAAAAGAGAAGAGTCGTTTTTATTTATTGGGGCTTAACAGCGACCATTGTAATGCTCACTATTTTTAACGTAATCACCTATCAAAATCCGGTTTTACCCAGAACTGTATCGCTTTACATTTTTTGTTTCTTAATGGTAGTGTTCATCTCAAAATTAATTGGATCGCTGCCTTTAATTATAGAAGATGTGGTACGTCTGTTTCGAATGCTAGGTGTATTTTTCACCAAAGGAACACGTGGATTCGAAGAGCGCAAAGGCATTACCCGAGGTAAGTTTATTAGTCAAATGGCATTAGGACTTGCAGCGGTGCCGTTTAGCTCCATGCTTTTTGGCATGGTTAAAACGGCGTTTGACTTCAAAATCCGAAGAGTAAAAATTCCTATTCCCAATTTACCGGATGCGTTTTCGGGGTTTAAGATTGTTCAGATATCCGATATTCATAGTGGCTCATTCATAAGTGGCAGCCATTTTGAAAACGCAGTGGCTTTAATTGGCAGCCAAAATGCCGATATGATAGTTTTTACGGGTGATTTGGTAAACGATAGAGCCACAGAAGCTGAGCCGTTTGCCGGTATTTGGAAAAATTTAAAAGCGCCTCACGGTATTTATTCAGTTTTGGGCAACCACGATTACGGCGATTATGTAATGTGGGAAAACGACGATTTAAAAAGGCAAAACCTGGACCGACTGTGCGCCTTACATGGCGAAATGGGCTGGACCCTTCTGCGCAACGAGCATCGCATTATTGAACGAAACGGAGAGAAGATTGGCTTGCTGGGGGTTGAAAATTGGGGATCGGCCATGCGTTTTCCTAAAAAAGGAGACGTGTTAAAAGCCCGCGAAGGTATGCCCGAGCTACCGGTAAATATTTTATTATCGCACGATCCATCCCATTGGGATTCTAAAGTATTTGCTGAAAATCCAGAAGTAAGTCTGATGCTCTCAGGACATACGCATGGTTTCCAGTTCGGCATCGAAATTCCGGGCTTTAAGTGGAGCCCATCACAGTATGTTTATCCCCAATGGGCGGGTTTATACACCCGCAACAACAGACATCTTTACGTTAACCGAGGCTTGGGTTTTTTAGGGTATTTGGGGCGAATTGGTATCAATCCCGAAATAACGGTTTTGGAACTGCAGAAAGCCTAAAACTACCGAACCTGATTAGCGTTATATCTTATTTTTAAACACATACATCAGAGCATTGATTTTTGACCTCAATGCTCTGATAAATTCAATACCTTCGCAGGGCATGAAAAAAATCCTGATTACAGGCGGATCGGGTTTTATTGGCCGGTATTTCGTAGCACGTTTTAAAGATGCTGAGGTTTGTATATTCGATCTCAAAGAGCCCGATTACCCCTCAAATGCTACTTGGATTAAAGGAGATGTGCGTGATAAGTCGGCATTATTTTCGGCTTCCGACGGCTGCGATGCAATTGTACATTTAGCGGCCATGCATCATGATTTTGGGATTAGCGATCAGGAATACTTTGATACCAATGTGGCAGGGGCCCAAAATGTAGTGGATGCCGCAGTAAAAAATAGCATTTCGATAATTTTAAATTTTTCGTCGGTGGCAGTATATGGCAAAGCGGGCAATCCCGGTCCTACTAACGAAAACACTCCAGCGCAGCCTGAAAATGCTTACGGAAAAAGCAAGCTGGAGGCCGAACGTATATTTACCAATTGGTGCAGTACCAATGGTTATCGAAGACTTATACAGGTGCGTTCCACCGTGGTTTTTGGTGCACATAATCTGGCTAATGTGCTCAGTTTGATTAAGGTTATTGATCGGGGACTTTACCTGCACACCGGCCTGGGCGATAATATTAAGTCGCTGGCCTATGTTGAAAACCTGGTAGATGCGTGCTTTTTTGCTTTAAACGCTAGCCCCAGCGGAGAGCTTTTGTTTAATTATGTTGACTACCCGCAAAAAACCAGCAGGCAAATAGCACTGCTGCAGGCCCAATTACTCGGGAAGAAAATTCGTTGGGCGGTTCCTCATCGCCTGGCGCTCTTGCTGTCAAAGCCATTTGACTGGGCCATAACGTTGAGTGGAAAGAATTTACCCATCTCTTCGAAACGCATAATGAAGCTTAATACGCAAACCTGCCACGGCGCCGACAAAATCAGAAACCTCGGTTTTACCCAGCAATACAGCATAGAGAAGGGCATGGAACGTATGATTTCGTGGTATAGAAAAAGCATTTAATTAAAAAGTTACCTTTGCTTCGTTCTATTGGCTTGCGCTCTTGATTACCTTTCTAACATCCTTGTTGTTTTGTTTGGTATTAACTCCTGCAGTTATTCGTTTTGCTACACGCCGTAAATGGTTTGATGTACCTGACAATCGTAAAGTGCACAGCGAAAGTGTTCCTCGCCTGGGCGGTGTCGCCATTATGGGCTCTTTTCTAATTGCTATTTTACTATCTGCCGGTCCCGACACCTTGTTGCATACCCGATATTTTTTAGCGGGTTTGCTCATTTTATTTTTCTTAGGATTGTGGGATGATTTACAACCGGTTTCGCCATATGTCAAATTGCTGGGCGAATTTCTTCCTGTTTTATTATTAACCTATTCGGTGCGCTTACCGCTTTCATATTTTTCGCTCAACTTGCAACTGTTTGAATGGCCGGCAACCATTTTCGCCGTCTTGTGGATTATTAATGCGTTTAATTTGGTGGATGGCATTAATGGACTAGCTGCATCGGTCGGGCTGGTTTCTTTGGTGGGAATGGCGTATTTAGGACAAACCGATGTATCGTTTGTTTCGCTTGCCTTTGCCGGATCACTTTTGGGTTTTCTATACTACAACTTCACTCGACCAAAAATTTTTATGGGGGATGGCGGTTCGTTGCCTTTAGGCTATGTTTTGGCATTTTGCATCACTCGCATATTCTCCGATGTTTTGGGCTACAGCACTTTAGACACCGGCAATGTGCTTACAGTAGTTGCATTGATGAGCCTGCCCCTTTTTGATATGGTGCGTGTGTTTTTTCTAAGGCTTGTAAAGGGCAACAATCCATTTAAAGGAGATCGCAATCATTTGCACCACCTGCTGCTCGAAGCAGGATGTTCACATGTTTGGGCCACCCTGGTGCTGGTATTACTTTCATCAATAACGGCCCTTACGGTTTGGTTGCTGCAAAAAGAAATTTCGTTCCCTATCGAAAAAGTGCTGGTTTCCTTTGCTGTAATAGGCTTAATTCCACTTTTTTTCACCTTGGCGGTATGGATACGGGTGCGAAAAATCAGAGTCCGACTTAACGTTATCAATGTACCATGAGGCAACCTCTAAGCATTGTTTTACTGATAATTCTTTGGGGCAAAGCGCAAGCACAACACATCAATGCGGTGTTGGATCCGTTCTATTACACGGCCACAGTGGAAAAGATAGAACGGGGCCAATTGCCCTATCATACTGCAGTAAAACCTTATTTATTATCAGACATCAAAACGCATGTTCATCCCGACAGTATTTGGGAAACACGTTTACCTCAAACGAAATTATTTACATCAAAACTGGGTCGAAAGCTTTTTGCCGAACATCTTATAACACTCGAAAAACCCGACTACCAAGTGTATATTGATCCCTTGTTTTCGTTTGACATAGGTAGCGACCAACGCAGCGCGCAACGCACCAGCGTAAATTCAAGAGGCTTGCAGATACAAGGCTCATTGGGGAAGAAATTCGCGTTTTACACCAGCTTTTGGGAGAATCAATCTGTATTTGTGAATTACGTAGACAGTTTCATCCGTAAGAACAATGTAGTTCCGGGCCAAGGGCGGGTTAAACCCTTTAAAGAAACTGGTTTTGATTATGCTTATGCCAGCGGATATGTTTCCTGGTCGCCCTCGCAATTTTTTAACATACAGGCAGGTAACGATAAACAATTTATTGGCGATGGATATCGTTCGCTGCTGCTGTCAGACAACGCTTTTAATTATCCATACGCAAAAATTTCTACCTCTTTTTGGAAGCTGCGATACACCAATTTATTTATGGCTTGGCAAAATATAGGCAATGCTGCAAATAGCGGAGTGGGTGGCTATCGTCAAAAATATGCCACCATACACCATCTCAGCTACAATACGCTGCCATGGCTCAATATCGGATTATTCGAGGGTATTGTTTGGCAGGGCGGTGATACTACGGGCATGCGCAGAGGTTTCGACCCCAATTACTTAAATCCTATAATTTTTTACCGCCCGGTAGAGTTCTCACGTGGTTCGCCTGATAATGTAATCATGGGACTAAATTTGAAAATTAATATTCTCAAACGGGTAGTCCTTTACGGGCAATTGGTTTTAGACGAATTTTCGCTTAACGAAGTACGTGCAGGCAAAGGTTGGTGGGCCAATAAGCAAGGAGCACAGGCCGGTTTGCGCATGTACAAGCTATTGGGTATTGAGGGTTTGAGTTTTCAAAGTGAATTGAATGCCGTAAGGCCATATACTTACGGGCACTTCACTGCTGAACAGAGCTACACACACTATGCCCAACCAATGGCGCATCCATTGGGAGCAAATTTTGTTGAAAATGTAAATTTCCTCAATTATCGGTACCGACGTTTAGGGATTGGCGCAAAAGTACTATATGCCATTTATGGCGCCGATTCGCTTCCTGCCGATGGAACAACCTCAAATGTGGGGCAAAATATTTTTAAAGGTACCGCAGAAATAGTTGGAGGACCAACTGAAGTTCCTTCAATTTACGGGAATACCCTATTGCAAGGAAAAAGACATTCGGTTTTATTTACTGATTTAACGGTAAATTATCTGATTAACCCAAAAACGGGAACACGTTTCGAGTTTACCGTTTCCCGTAGAAACGAGGTGATAACTGGCCGCAATCTAAATACCCTTTGGGTATTTTTTTCGCTGCGAACCTTTTTGCCTGCGCGCTATTACGACTTTTAAAAATAGTTTTGAAACCATCGCAAACAATTTCTCATAATTAAGGTTGTTTGACTGAGGCAAATATTAATTTTGTGCTGCATTTAAATCTTGGAATTGATACAGGAAGATAATCCCGATTTAGTAATCAATCGTCAAAACTCAAAACTGAACGATTACACGCAACTGCTAAAGCTCAGATTGAGTTGGCTGGTAGTTTTCAGTGCGCTTACTGCCTATTTTATGGGCACAACGGATTATTCCTGGTTGAAAATTCTAATGCTTACTTTGGGAGGTTTTTTGGTAACGGGATCATCAAACGCCTTTAATCAAATTATTGAACGCGATTTAGATCGCTTAATGGATCGTACCCAAAACAGGCCGATGCCACAAGGCCGATTAAGTCGCATGGAGGCCCTTGTATTTTCGGCTTTAACAGGTGTTATTGGAATTGGTATTCTGTGGTTTTTTATGAATCCCCTTTCGGGGATATTGGGATTACTGGCCTTACTTTCATATGTAGCGGTGTATACACCGCTGAAGCGCATCACCCCTTTCGCAGTGTTTGTGGGCGCTTTTCCCGGTGCAGTTCCGCCTTTACTAGGCTGGGTAGCGGCAACCGGTAAAATTGATCTCTATGGATTGGTGCTTTTTAGCATACAATTCATCTGGCAGTTTCCGCATTTTTGGTCCTTAGCTTGGGTTTTGGAAGAAGATTATCTGAAAGCCGGATTTAGAATGCTGCCATCGGCTCAAGGCAAATCAAAAGCTTCGGCCTTTCAGGTTTTAGCTTATACCATAGGTTTAATTCCACTGGGCCTATTGCCCTTTTTATTCAGAATGGTGAGTCCGATAGCTACGGCAATTTTATTGATATGCGGTATTTATTTTAGCATTAAAGCCATAAAGCTTTACCGAAGTTTAGAACGTGCCGATGCCCGTGCCTTAATGTTTGCCTCGTTTATTTATTTACCCATTGTGCAGGTAGTAATGACGCTGGATCATTTGTTTGTTTTACCGTATTGGATGAGATGATGAAAAATCAAGAAAATTATTTGCTCAAAGAGCGGGTTAACCGAAACCTACTTTATGTAGGTATATTTAGTATAGTGATGCTTTTTTCTGGTCTCACATCGGCATATATTGTGCGTCAAGCCGATGGACAGTGGCTAAAATTTTCGCTGCCTGGAATGTTTTGGGTAAGTTCGGCGGTGATTTTAGTATCGAGCATTACTATGCATTGGGCCTTATATTCAGTACGGCGTGCGTATTATTCCCAATTAGTTACGGGTGTTGCGCTCACCTTAGGATTGGGCATCGTTTTTTGCATAACCCAATTTATGTCATGGGGCCAGTTGGTAGATAGCGGAATTTACTTCGCCGGTAAAACGGCCAATCCATCAGGCAGCTTTTTGTATGCACTAAGTGGACTGCACTTGCTTCACATCGTAAGTGGAATTCTGAGCCTCGTTTGGGTTTTAATAAGTGCTTTACGAAAAAAATATACTGCCGAGCGTCATTCGGGAGTGCGCAATGCGGCACTTTATTGGCATTTTCTCGATGGATTATGGATTTATCTTTTTGTATTTCTGATATTTATGCAGTAACAAAACGCCGTTAAAAACTTAGAAATAACGTGCATTTAAGTTTTTTGAATTGAAAATTTTAGGTTAAACTTGCAGCGAAAATAAATCTGCTTAAAAATGGCTCAGGCTACTTTAGACATTCCTGCTAAACAACTTTGGGGCGGTGGCACATCTCCTTTCGGTGCCAGTTATGGAAAACTAATGATGTGGTTTTTCCTGCTTTCGGATGCTTTTACGTTCTCATCTCTATTGGTTTCGTTGGGGTATGCGCGACACGTGCATGCCGATACATGGCCTTTGGTTGAAAAGGTATTTCATCACTTTCCGTTTACCCATGCACATTTGCCTTTGTTGTATGTAGGTTTAATGACCTTCATCCTTATTGTTTCAAGCGTTACAATGGTATTGGCTGTAGATGCAGGCCACAGCAACGATAAAAAAGGAGTACTCTTTTGGTTAGGTTTAACTGTTGTGGGAGGTTTGGTATTCCTTGGTTCACAGGCTTGGGAATGGTATACCTTTATTATGGGTGGCGAAGGTGTTATGAAATCTGTTATTGTAGATGGAGAGCTCAAAACCATTTTGGTACAGGGTGCTAATTTGCAATACAACGAATATGGGCATACTTTATTCGCCAATTTCTTTTTCTTCATTACCGGTTTTCACGGCTTTCACGTATTCTCTGGGGTGGTTATTAATGCTATTGTATTGTACCAAGCTTCACAAGGAATTTATGAGAAACGTGGTCATTACGAAATGGTCGAAAAAGCCGGTCTTTACTGGCACTTTGTTGATTTGGTGTGGGTATTTGTATTTACCTTCTTTTATTTGCTTTGATTTAAATTCTTAAAATTATGGCTCATCACGTTGCTGATCAATCTTACGAATATAGTCACGCTCACGGTCCACGAACTCCTGAACAAAGTCGTGCTGTGCGCCGCAAAATTGCAATGGTCACCCTTCTCCTGTCGGTAATAACCATTGTAGAAGTACTTGTGGGTATTTATTATTCAAAATCTCATGTTACGCCGGGCACCTGGACATTGATTAAATGGTTCTATATTGTGCTAACCCTGGTTAAGGCAGGATATATTGTTTTGGTTTTTATGCACTTAGGCGACGAGCGCAAAAATTTAAGAACAACCGTGCTTCTTCCAATGTTGTTGGTGGTTTATCTTATCTTCATTGCCTTGTTTGAGGGTGAAACCATCCTTCAGTATGTTCAAGGTTGGATGAAATAATCATGGTCTTTGATTTGTGCGGAAGATTCTAATCCTGTTTGCTTTATTACTGGTACCCTCTATAGCTTATCTGATTCTATCAACCGGAAAGCATAAGATTAAGCCCTTATCTATTTTTGGACCTAAGGTTGCGCGTTCAGAAGGCGATACTTTATTTCATACCATCCCCAACTTTAGCTTTACCGATCAAAACGGAAAATCTTTTGGATCTAACGATTTGAAAGGTAAAATCTATGTAGCCAATTTCTTTTTTACCTCGTGCCCAACAATTTGCCCTAAAATGCAAACGCTGGTAAAAAAACTGCATGATCAGGATGATTTCAAGACACTTGAAGATTTAAAAATTGTATCGTTTACCGTTGATCCCGATAACGATACCCCGCAAAAACTGAAACAGTTTGAGTCAGAAGTGCATGCCGATGGCAACCGTTGGAAATTTCTTACTGGCAATCGCGATTCCATTTATGCCCTTGCCTACAAGGGTTATATGGCTAATGCCATGCCCGACAGTGCTGCTCCGGGTGGCTTTTTGCACTCCGACCTGGTGTTTCTTATTGACCGTGATAAACGCATCAGGGGAATTTACGAGGGCACCAACTCGCTCGATATGAAACGGCTTATCGATGAAACCAAAGTACTTATTGCTGAATACAACCTTGCGCTAAAGAAAAATGTAAATCCATTACGCTAATTCTTAGCCATGAATGCATCCTCCGAAAAGAAATACATCCCCTTTATTGTAGCGGCAACAGTAGCCATTCCTGCGGTGGTTACGCTGCTTGCTTTTGCCCCTCAAATAAGTCTTCTCGGCGATTTTAACTACCATTTGCTGCCGTTGTTTAATGCCATCATCAACGGCACTACTTTTTTTGTGCTTATAGGAGGATTGCTTGCCATAAAAAAAGGCAACATTGCGCTCCACCGCAAATTCATGACCTTGGCTATTGTCTTATCAGTAGTGTTTTTGGTTTCGTACGTGTTGTTTCATGCGGCAACCGAGCCCACAAAATTTGGCGGTGTAGGAGCAATTCGTGGGATATATTATTTTGTTTTGCTTACGCATATTGTACTATCTGCAGCTGTGGTGCCGCTGGTTTTAATTTCATATGTACGAGCATTATCGCAACGTTTCGATCGGCATAAAAAAATTGCCCGCATCACACTTCCCATCTGGTTGTATGTTGCCTTTACGGGCGTGCTGGTGTATATAATGATAGCGCCATATTATCCTTCATAACCATTTGCTTTAGGACAACATTTAGCTGCAAGTTTTGTTAGGTGTATGTATATTTGTGCTATGAAATTAATCCGAACTCAGGTTTTGTTGGCTGTTTTTACCTTTAGCATGATGCTTATTTCTGCCGATGCAAATGCGCAGTGCGCGATGTGTCGCAGTCAGGTAGAATCGAGTATTGAAGGACAAGGCAAAGTGGTAGGCCGCGGTTTAAACGACGGAATCTTATACCTGATGACGATTCCCTATTTGGTATTGGGGGGATTTGGTTATATGGTTTACCGAAATTGGAAGGGCGGAGCTACAAAGGGGTAATTATAAATCTTCGTCCTGTTCCTCTTTTTTGTCAGGAAACGTTCCAAAAGTATATTGAAGACCCAGCCCTATCTGGAAGCTGTTTCTCACAAAACTGCCAGCCCCTGAATTATTTGCAAACATAAGGTTGTATCTAAAGTCGGCTACTGCTCCCCAATTTTTATAAATTCGGGCATGAAATCCAAAAGGTACGGACAAACCTGCATTAAAGTATCCTTTACCTTTTATATCATTTGCCACCACCATTAATTGATTCTTTGTTGAATCGGGGGCATCGTAGAGCAATGATTCACTCGTATTTTCTTGCATCACCGATGAAACAGAAAAACCTAAATTTAATCCGGCTCCTCCATAAAGATACACTGCACGGTCGGGATCGGTAGTAAACAAATACGAAGTTTCCAGCTGCAAAATGCTGGCTCTTGCATTTACAAAATATTCGCGTGTGGTACTGAGGTAATCGTTCGTGTCGCTTTTAATCGTATTAAAGTAAGCCGACTCAAATGTAGCCATATCCTGATATGATAAGCCAAGTTGAAGCATTCTTCTTCGGTTGATGAGCGATGGGTCTTTCTTACTTTTCGGGCTGTAAAAGGCAGAAGCTTGAATAATTAAATTCCCCAGATTGCCTTGCTGCGAAGTAGTTCGTTGATTGTATAATGCAATATCAGGAACCACAGTTAACTCATTTTCGTTTACAGCAAGCTTTCGAATCGTGGTAAAATCGGTAAGATAGGGCGCCTGTATGTGATAGGAGCCATTTATTTTTAAACTTTCCAAATTCCAGTTTTTTACTGGAGTGTTGCGCACAGGTTGTGCAGAAATTACGTTAACAACGCCAACAAGCAGCATCCATATATAGCCAATTTCTTTTTTCATAATCTTGAATTTCAAGGCTCAAAATACAAAAATGCCCCAAACTTCAAAAATGAAGACGGGGCATTTTTAAACCACTATATTAATCTCAATCAATAAATGCTACGCTGCGCTTGATAAAGCGTGTTAAATCTTCGCCCTTTAAAAGATTTTGCGCCAGCAAAGCCAAATCAGTAGCTTGTTTCACTAAATGCTCCTGTTTATCAGCTTCTTTCTCATTTAAAATTCGACTGGCAAGCGGATGGTTGGTATTGACTACCAGATTGAGCGACTCGGGCATGTCTCTCATAAAGGGATTACTGCCCCCCAAGGCCGACATTTCCTTCATCCTGCGCATAAACTCAGGACGGGTTACCATAAATGGCATATCGGTTTCGCTCATGGCCTCAAGCTGCACATGGTAGGTTTTTTCGACTTTTTCTTCGAGCACTTTCTTCAAGTTTTCCTGCTCTTCGTCGCTCAATTTCGAAATTACAGGCTCGTCTTTTTGGATTAGCTTATCTATCGTATCAGAGTCAACCCGCACAAAACGGGTGTTTTCGAATTTTCCTTCAAGCATGTTTAACAAGTGCGAGTCGAGCGGCGAATCCATCAACATCACTTCGTAGCCACGTGATGAAGCTGCTTCGATGAAGCTATGCTGCTCTTTCTCGTTCGATGTATACAGCACGATAAGCTGGTTGTTTTTATCGGTCTGCGTCGTTTTGAGTTGCTCCTGTAATTCCTCTGCTGTAAAATACTTTCCTTTCAAGCTTTTGAACAGGTTGAACTTCGGTGCTCGCTCGTTGAATTTATCATCGCTGAGCATACCGTATTGAATAAACATTTTGATATCGTCCCACTTGCCTTCATATTCCTCGCGGCTGCTCTTGAAAAGCTCTTCCAGTTTATCGGCCACTTTCTTGGTGATGTGGTTGCTTATTTTCTTCACATTGGCATCGCTCTGCAAATACGAGCGCGAAACATTGAGCGGAATATCGGGCGAATCGAGCACGCCATGCAACAGAGTTAGAAAATCGGGAACTATGCCTTCTACCGAGTCGGTAACAAACACCTGATTGCAGTAGAGCTGAATTTTATTTTTCTGCACCTCGAAATTACGTTGCAGTTTGGGGAAATAGAGAATTCCGGTAAGGTTAAACGGATAATCTACATTGAGGTGGATATGGAATAAGGGCTTTTCGGCAAAGGGATAAAGTTCTTCGTAGAATTTATCGTAATCTTCCTGGTTAAGGTCAGCTGGTTTGCGTGTCCAAGCCGGCTGAACGTTATTAATCTGCTTTTCTTCGAACCACACCGGCACAGGAAGGAATTTGCAGTATTTATCGAGCAGAGAAGAAATGCGAGCACTTTCGAGGAATTCAGCCGAATCGTCGTGAATATGCAGCACGATATCGGTACCACGGTCGGCGCGTTCCGCTTTTTCGAGCGTAAACTCCGGACTTCCGTCACATTCCCAACGAGCAGCTTCCACGCCATCGCGCCATGAGCGGCTGATGATTTCAACACGCTCGGCTACCATGAACGAAGAATAAAATCCAAGGCCGAAATGACCAATGATGGCCTGCGCCTCAGGTTTGTCTTTATATTTTTCTACGAATTCTTCAGCGCCCGAAAAAGCAATTTGGTTGATGTATTTATCAATTTCTTCGGCACTCATTCCAATACCACGGTCGCTGATGGTGATGGTTTTAGCCTCTTTATCAATTTTAACTTCGACCCTTAACTCACCCAATTCACCGGTAAATTCTCCCGCTGAGGCTAGGGTTTTTAGTTTCTGACTGGCATCCACAGCATTCGAGACCAATTCGCGGAGGAATATTTCGTGGTCTGAATACAGAAATTTTTTAATAATAGGGAAAATGTTCTCGGTGTGTACGTTGATTTTTCCGGTTTGCATAGTTTGTAATTTTAAGAACGAGCCCGCCCATTCAAAGGGTGTGCCTCTGCATTATAGCTGACAATTTGGCAACGGTATAAGGCAGATTTACATGAAACAGCATTTGCCAAAATTTCAAAGAAAAAAGGTCACACGAGCTTAAATAGAGGTATGAATGGGGAAATAAATACCCCCAGCTTTCGATAATATAGAAGCACAAAGGAAACAGGCACTATTCCAAAAGAGCTATTATAGAATTTTTACTTTTTGTATAGCCCCCTTAAAACAGCAACATGTTAGCAAAAAATAGTTTATCTTATAAACTTCAACTAATCTGCATCGATTGTTCCTGAAAGGAATAAGTTTATTTTTGTGCTTCGTAAAATCGGTTTCTTTTATTTTAATCTATGAAATACTTGATGTTTTTTTCGCTGTTGGCCCTTATAACAGCATGCAATTCCACTACTAAACCAGAAGATACCAAGCCGTCAAAAGACAGCAGCGAAGCAGCCACTAGCATAAGTACACCAGCCGAAAACGAACTTGCCTATTTAATCGGCCAACAATGGGTGGGAGATTTTGGCGAGCATTCTATTGTACTAAAAATTCAGCAAGTTGAGGCTGCCGGAAACGGTGTTTACAGTGCAACGGGCTTCAATAAGGTTGCCAATAATAACCGCCCTATAGCCGGCACCTTAAAGCTTGAAGGAGAAAAAGTAAAATTTGATTTAAAAGAACCGGGCGACCATAAATTTGATGGCAGTTTTAGTGGCACTATCTACCCTTCTGACGATTTAGCGATGCGGGGGTCTTGGAAGGCTTATAAAAGTGAGCGCACCGTTGGATTCTCGCTTGAAAATAATAACTCGAGTAATGTGCCTGAAAAGAAAAAGGAAGAGATTGTGGAGGAAGCACGGAAATCGTCTGAGTTTTATCCCTCAGCACAATGCGTCGTTGTTTCAAAACGTACATATTTCCATTCAACACCCGAAGAATACAATCGAGGCAAGGCTTACCTTATTGAAGGTGATCGGGTCTATGTTGAAAAAGTACAACGTAATTTTGTGTACGTTCAATTTTACAACGAATATTCGGGCAAAAGCACTAACGGCTGGTTAGACACCAAGGATTTGGAGATCATTCGATAGAATTTCAAAATCCTTGTTATTCCTAAAGATCAAAAATGGGGTTTTATTAAACCGTTATCCTTAATGCTCTAATTTAACCTCTAAATCAGGCTTTATCAATAACCCTATCTACCTGCTGTAAAATTGCAGCCTCTTTATCTTGCGCTTTTTTAGCCCAATCGGCAGCTTCATTTAAAACACGCTTAACATAATCGGCATCGCTATAGCCCGCACAATTTATACGTACATTAAGCCAAGCACCCATCACGGCCGAGCGTGCACACAATGCACCAACACCCGCATCCGACACCGAATTGGGGTTGCCCTTTTCGGCCATTTCTGCCATTACATCCATGGATTGACACGCCAAACGCATCACGCTCAAAGGAGTTTCAATAGCATGTAACGTGGCCTCAGCTATGGCGTTTTTACGAACAGTTTTCTCCTCCTCCGTAGATTTGGGTAAGCCAAAGGCATCCATTATTCGATTAAAGGCACGCGTATCTTCGTCTACCATTTTCAACAGCTCTTTCTGAAACGCCAACGCCTTTTCGGCAACATCCGAAAACTCTTTCCAGCGACTGTCCCAGCCTCTTTTGTGGGCACTTAAATTAGCCACCATTCCGGCCAATGATATACCTAAAGCTCCCAAATAGGCGGCAATCGAACCTCCTCCCGGTGCGGGCGACTCCGATAATGTTTCGTTGGCAAAATCCTTCAAACTCATGGATACCAAGCGTTCGTCGTTGGAATTACTGAGCAGGTATTCGATAATTCGCTTTTGGGGTTCAAAAGGACCTAATTCTTCGAGGCCCATTGATTTAACGGCAATTTTAATCAACTCTTCTTCTGAAACGCCAGTGGAACGCTGCTGTTTTTCGAGAAAAAAGCGTCCGGCATCGAGCATGCATTTCAACGGAATTAAGCCCACCAGTTCAGAGCCCGTTACTCTAATTCCACGGGCATCGGCTTTTTTACATACTTCGTCAAATGCAATATGAACAGGAGTTTTATTGATATCGGTTAGATTCATGGAAATCTGAGCCACTCCATATTCTTCGATAAACCAACCAATAGCCTTAACCGCTTTTAATGAACCCGGTACATGCACCGGATTGCCATATTCGTCGTTTACAATTTTGCCATTAATTGGGTCGCCCTCGCGCAATACCCGTCCCCGCTCGCGCACATCAAATGCTATTGAATTGGCTCTGCGCACCGAGGTAGTGTTAAGATTTACATTGTACGCAATTAGGAAATCGCGAGCACCGATTACTGTGGCTCCGGCTTTCGCATTCATCGTGGCCGGGCCGAAATCGGGCTTCCATTCGGGCAAATGAATCTTCTTGAAAAAACCTTCATACTCACCGGCACGAATCTCACTCAGATTCGTACGTCCGGGAATGAGTGCAGCTGCTTCGTATAGATACACAGGAATTGTAAGCTCTGCCCCTACTCTTTTGGCCAGTTTGCGGGCATATTCGGCCGTTTCTTCCATGCTTATACCAGCAACAGGAATAAGCGGACACACATCGGTGGCGCCCATGCGGGGATGCTCACCTTTGTGTTTGCTCATATCAATAAGCTCAGAAGCCTTCTTAATAGCTCTAAATGCAGCTTCAATAACGGATTCTGGAGCACCAACAAAAGTAACTACTGTTCGGTTGGTTGCTTTTCCGGGATCCACATTAAGCAATCGAACGCCTTCAACCTGTTCTATTTCATCTGTAATTTGGCGTATAACATCCCCATTTACTCCTTCAGAAAAATTGGGTACACATTCAATAATTTGTTGCACAATACTTCGGTTTGATGGAATACAAACCTAAAAAGAATTTTCAGGATTTAACAAACCCTTTAGTTCAAGTAAAAGCAGGATATTATTCCAACACGGTTACGCGGCCAATCAACTCCTGATGTTTCGACATCGTATTGGTAACGTAAGCCTTCCAAACATACACATCCTGCTGCACTCGTTGCCCTTTATAATTGCCATCCCAGCCCTCATCAATATCAGTGGACACATGTATAAGCTCGCCCCAACGGTCAAAAATCTCAAGACGAAAATCCTTTACATACAGGCCCACCAACTTAAAGCGTTCGTTTTCGCCATCCTGGTTGGGCGTAAATACATTGGGGGCAAATAAGGTCGGATTGGGCTGCACTTTTAAAGGCTTGCAAACTGAATCTTTGCATCCAAATCCGCTGGTTACACGCAAACACACATCATAGGTCCCGGTATCGCCGTATGTATGGGTTGGATTCTCCGAAAAAGCGTAGGAGCCATCGCCGAAATTCCACAGGAACGATGACGCATCAGTACTTTCGTTGAAGAATTGAAACACTGGGTTTTCGAGATCGGCTTCATTAGGGGTGCGCGAAAAATCGGCATTGGGCTGAGGATAAACCGTTACCGACCCTGTGGCATTGAGTGAACGGTGACAACCAAATGCATCTGTAACCTCAAGTTGTATCTGCGGCTGTCCTCCATAATAGAAGCAAAACTGCTGGTTATCGTCGTTCCATCCAGCCTGACCGTTAAAACTCCAATTGAAGTTGGTAATCGGACTTCCTTCGGTTTGATTAAAACCAAAATTGATGCAAACCGGTGCGCAACCCTGAGCCGCATCGGGCACAATAAAACCATTAGGCAAGGCACGAAGTGCCACAAAATGAGAGTCAATAGCTCGACAACCATTTTCATCAACGGCTAAAGCGATGTAAACATCATTAGCCTCAGGCAAAACAGTTAATGTTTCGCCGGCATGATTGTGCTGCGGCCATAATAAATCTACGTGTCCTGAACCTCCTGAGTATGACGCTTGCAAAACAAGCGCATCACCCTCGCATAGCGCATCGGGCCCGGTAACATCCACACTAACGGCAGGCGGCTGCGACAATACAATGGTTTCGAGTGTAGAACATCCATTGGCATCGGTAACTGTTACCGAGTAAATTCCACTTCCTAACGAATCGAGAATATTGCCGTTCGACCCCGTATTCCATTGCATGGTAAACGGGCTTTGTCCTGCAGTAGCATTTACTTGCAGAGCTCCGTTTTGCGCATTGTTACATGTTATGGGCTGAATAATAAACAGATTGGCATCCACATTTTCATCAGCAGCAAGAGCAACAACGCTATCAATCTCGCATCCGTTAGCATCTCGAGCGGTAATCGAATAGGAACCCGGAGCCAGCATTGACCATGTTTGAGACGTATCGTAACCTGCCCCGTTAAAGCTGTAAACATAAGGAGGCGTGCCACCAATAACGGTCTCAACCGAAACAGAGCCATTATTTTGATTACATACCGCATTATTGGTTGAAGTTTGCATTAAAGTGGGGCCTGCCTGATTTGCTACCGAAGCTGATACTTCAACTTCGCAACCATTGGCATCGCGCAACACAATCGTGTGCATACCCTGATTCAATCCTGAAAGCGGTAAAGGAAGTGAAGCCACATTGGCAAAAGCTGCATTATTTAGCGAGTATGTAAATGGAGAAACACCACCGTTTATGGACTCGATTTCGATAGAACCGTTGGATAAACCGCACGTTGCATTGGTAGCGCCTAGAACGGCCAAGGTAGGAAATGACGGCATCGTTAAAACAACCGACTGGCTAAGCTCGCAACTGGCACTATCGCGCATGCGAACCAAATAAGTTCCGCTTGCAAGATTTTGGAACACCGTATTACCGGAGAAAGCACCGGCATTTAATGAGAATACATATGGCATGCTACCGCCCATGGCATTTGAGATGCTGATGCTACCATTTGATGCTCCGCATAACGGATTTTGCAAAACAGGAGAGAATTGTAGCACATCAGGCTGCGAAATGAGAATAGAATCGGTGAGCATACAGCCCAACGCATCGCTCACCTGAATGCTGTATTCACCGGCACTTAAATTATTGGCAAACATGCCGGTGGCACCTGATGACCACGTGAATGTAAATGGCGCCGTTCCTTCATAAACATCTACAGATGCTTGCCCGTTGCTCCCGCCAAAACAGCTTACATTTCTTATAAGTTCGGCATTAATGGCTAAAGCAGGAATAAAATCTACGAAAACGCTCGTGTCAATCGTGCAACCGCTGGCATCTGAAACCGATATGGTATAATTGCCCGAGGACAGATTGCCCCATACCTGTTGATTGGAATAGCTGCTGTTATTAATGGCAAAGGTGTACTGAGGCGTACCGCCATTTACTGAAAGCACTTCAATAGCGGCATTATCGGAATTGCAAGTGGCCGGGGTAAGAGAAAGCGATATGCCCGATGGTCCGTCAATCATATCCAAAGCTAAAAGCGTATCAATACTGCAACCATTAGCATCTGTAACAGATAATGCATAAGATCCATCCACCAAATCGTTAAAGATGAAATTTCCATTTGAATATGAATTAGACGGCGCATTATCGAAACTTACTTGATAGGGTGCAATGCCCCCAACTATAGCTTGCAACGTTATAGCTCCGTTGGATAAACCACAGCTGGCCGAATTAAGCGTGGTAATAATTTGTTGCGGATATCCGGTGGATTGAACCACAGTCGAAGCCGCAGCCATACAGCCGTTCTGATCTTGAACGCTTACCGAATAATTGCCAGCAGCTAAATCCAAAAACACCCCTGCAGACTGGAAAGGACCGTTGTTTAAACTGTAGGTGTAAGATGGACTTCCGCCGTTAGTGGCATCCACGATCACACGTCCATTGGCATCGCCGCATAAAGTAGGAAGTGTCGAAAGTTCCAGACTGAGCATGTCGGGCTGACTAACACTAAGTGTAGCATTAGCCATACATCCGTTGCTATCGGTAACGCTAACTGAATAATTGCCGGCCGATAAACCAGTTACATTCCAAGAAGCTGAACCATTGCTCCACAACACAGTAAACGGAGCCGCACCTTGAGTGGCAGAAACGGCAACCTGGCCATCTTGGCCACCAAAACATTGCACGTTCTGAATAGTTTGAGCCGTAATTTCGAGCATTGGAAGTGCCGTTAACGAAATCGAGGTATCGGCATTACACCCGTTAGCATCCGTAACTTCGATGGTATAATTCCCTGCTGCCAAACCTGACCAAATTGTTTGTGACGAAGCTTGTCCCCCATTTAAAGAATATGCATACGGAGCCGCACCACCCAAAACAGACATTACCTGTATTTGGGCATTGTTCTCGAGACAAGTTGCAGGGTTAGTATTAAGCGTAAGCCCCGCAGGCCCCGAAGTATTCAATAATAATATAGGCGTGTTAAGCGTACAACCATTTGCATCGGTTACTATTAGTGTGTAGTTACCTGCATTCAATTGTGGGAAATCAATAATTCCACCCGAATATGAGAACGTTGAACCTCCTAATTGCAATGTAAAGGGTGCCGTACCACCCAAAATTTGGTTGAGGCGGATGCTGCCATTAGCCAAACCACATGCGCTATTGACTGTGGTGAAAATTGCCTGAGTGGGGCCAGAGGTATTAGTTACAGTGGCAGAAAGTGAAGTGCTACACGACTGCGCATCGGTTACCGTAATTGAATAGGTGCCAGCAGCCAGATTATTAAAAGAAGCTAAAGCTTGTGGCATACCCCCATTCAAGCTGTACACATACGGGGCAGTACCGCCACTTACGTTAAGGATCTGCACAGCGCCATTAGACTGACCACATGTGCTTTGCTGTGCATTAATACCAGCGGTTAATGCTGCTGGCGAACTGAGTACGTACACCGAATCGTAAGTACATCCGAAACGGTCGGTTATGGAAAGGTTGTAGGTACCAGCGGCAAGCCCGGTTAAGAAAGCGCTAGATGACCCAGTATTCCATGAAAAAGCCAATGGGGCATTTCCGCTTGGATTAGAAACGATACTGCCATTATTAAGTCCATTGCAACTTGGGTTGATAACAGTACCATTAAATACAGGCGGTGCGGCCACTGCAACCACAACAGCATCGGAGTCTATGTTTCCGGCGGCATCGGTTACCGTTAACGAAATAATTTGACTCGAGTTTGGACACACCATTAGACTTGATCCGGTGGAACCATCAGACCATAAATAGGAATATGGAGGCGTACCTGAACTTATAACGGGATTTATGGTGTAACAATCGCCGGCACAGAGGGTGTCGCCGCTTATTTGCACACTAAGTGCACAAGCCGGCAGGCTTACATTTTGAGTTACCGTTGACGTACACCCCACAGAGCTGCTCACTTGCAGGGTAACCGGGAAAGTAGCAGGGCCAACACCCGGATAACTTACACTCAAGGAATTTAGGTTGGACGAAGCTGGTGTAGCGCCGGGGATTGACCATGAAACCGAACTTAAGCTTCCGGTGGAGATCGTCGATGTGTTTTGCAGTTGCACGGGCTCGTCGCATGTAGGAGTTGTTGCAGTGAAAGATGCTTGAGGATACGGAGCAACGGTCACTGGAATCTGAAACTGACTGAGGCAACCGTTGTAGGCCACCAGATTAAGCTGATAGGTGGTGGATGCAGCTGGTGTAACCGTAATGCTTGTGGTAGTTTGATTGCCTGGCAGCCAGGTGTAGCTTTCATACCCTGATGGAGCGGTTAATACTGTTGACTGTCCAATACAAAGCGTGTCTGACAAAGCTGCAAGCATAGAAGGAGCACAGTTGGCATCGATATACGCATAACCGTAATGTGCCCCCTGGCTGCAATCGCCAGTTGTAAATTCTACAGTAACCTGCTGGCCAATGTAATTGGTTAAATCCACGTTTACAGTACTCCAGGGTTTATATACAACACCAGAGCAGGTGGTTGAATTAAAGAACCCGGGCAAATCGGCCGCAGCAGAAACCACGAAATCGGAACAGGGGATGATATTCCCATTTTGATCGCGTAATAAGGCTCTGAAAAATGGCTGTTCAAAAGAAGCATGTCCGGGATCTTCAAATACCACCGCGTAACGATACGTGAAACTGTTATTGGTTTCGCTCACCATAAAAGTTTGCATGAGCTGCTCGGCCTCCGAGTTTACATTATTATTACCTAAACGTACTGAAAAGGGGCCACCCTGTGGATCAACACGCGGGAATCCTGCGCAGGGATCATTACCGCCGGTCATAATGGTTTGACGTCCGTTTAATAGTCCAAATGAAGTTGCAGAGTAAGTAGGTGTAATGGCATTTGTAGCACCCGTAAGAGACATTCCGCGTGTTCCATACCAACCATTTAAGGTTCCATTGTTAAAATTTATATTACTGCAGGCAGGTTGAACGGTGATGGTGTTTAGCTGAACGGACAAATCAAACTGATAGCAGTTTGCAAAATAATTGCTCCAAGTATAAGCATCAACAAGCAGGAAATACGTCTGGCCTGCTTCAACGTATTCGAGCAGGGAGCCGCCTCCCTGCCACATGTTACACTGCGTAAAACCCATACAGGCGCCCGCGGTTCCGGGACAAGCACTAAAGAGTGAAATGGTGGGATAGGCCGTTCCTGAGGCCTGTATATCGTTAAGCGTTATTGATACATAGCCATTCTGGCTAGGCGTAAAACTGTATAACCAATCCTGACCACCATAATAATTACCGCTATTGGGGATGGCACATCCGTTAGAACCAGTATAATCGTTTAAATCGCCGCAAGTGGATTGATTGTTTGCAAAGAATGGAAGGTTAATGGGCGATGCAGCCGCTCCATTACAGGTATTAGAGCCCTGAGCTTGAAGCAGAGAAACCTGAAGCACTGTTATTAAAATCAGCCAAAAGGTTTTTAAAGGGGTCATAATGTGCCGCATTGCTTTTGTAGCATGCAATACGCAACTCAAACCCTTGCTGTTACTAGATTTTACGCCATTTGTAAGTTTTAAGTCAAGATAGTAGTGGCATTAGGTAATAACCTTGAATATTTGGACATTTGGATACTTTGTGGTTAAAAAAATATAAAATAAAGCAGGTTAGATTTTATCGAAATTTGAAAAATAAAGAGCACATACTATTGATAACGTTATTATTGACGAATTTTGAGTTAGAACATAGTTCGGCTATCCACTATGTTAAAACCAGAAAAAAAAGTCAAATCAGTGCTGAAGGAATCAATGGAAAAGGGAGCTGATGCGCCTTTGAAATAAATACATTTCCAAAAAAGCCCTCTTCTGGAGATTTGATCGAAGACGGGGATGAGCAAATTAAAGCCGCACATGTTTAACTATCGAGTGTATCAGGAATCGCTGCAATTAAAAAGCAATTTAGATTTAGTCTGCTTTTTTAATTAGAAAGGGATTTCAATTAAAGTCGAATTTCGTTATTACCAAAATGGCTTTTGTATCCAGAAGCATAACTCGTTAGCAATACGATAAGCTGAACATACGATGAGCGATTTTCATACCCGAATAATCCAGGCTTTATTCAGTTTACTTGCCGAGAACATTAACACCTGATGTTGAAATTTCGATTTGGGTTTGACATGGCAATTTTGTTGGAAACCTATCCCCCCTACCCAAGGCGAAGCTACCGCCAACAAAGCACATACTCGTTAACATACGTTTATAAACGTTTAAAACGGGTATTTCATTCGAACTCCATTGAGTGCTTAAACACTTCGTGCAAGAACCTTGCTTTTCACTTGCTTTTCCAGACTAATAAAGTTTTACATTGCTACATACCATGCATTAGCCTATTTGAACAAGACAAATGTTTAATAAACCCAGATTAAGCGTTAGAAATGAAATGCACTTATGCTTAGGGCGCTAGGTCTGCGGGATGGATCTGTGTTAATCCCGACGAATCATGGACTCATTCGGTCCTTGCGGCAAATTGAGCAATTCTATTGCGCAATTTGGGCTTAACGTTGAAACGCTTATAACTTGAAATTCTGAAACTTACAAATTACTCCAACTGAAAATTAGGGCAAAAAAAACGCCCCGGCAGCAAGACGGGGCGTTTCAACAACAACCAAGTATTCACATTCCCAACAAAGCTTTCACAATTGCTGCAACTGTCTTTCCGTCGGCTTTACCAGCCAGTTTCTGATTAGCTAAACCCATTACTTTGCCCATATCTTTCGAACCAGAAGCACCACTTTCAGAAATAATCTGTTTTATTATTTCCCTAATCGAATCTTCCGAAAGTTGTTCGGGCAGATACGCTTCAATAATTCCAGCTTGAAAGATTTCTGCTTCTGCCATATCGGTTCGCCCCTGACTGGTGTAGATTTCGGCCGATTCGCGACGCTGCTTCACCATTTTTTGAAGCATTTTTATTTCGGTATCGCTATCTAGTGCGGCACCCGCCTTTTCGGTTTTGGCCAATAATACGGCCGACTTGATCGCACGTAGTGCCTCCAGTTTTTCCTTTTCACGGGCCAGCATCGCCGTTTTAATATCGTCATTAATTTTTTGTTCTAAACTCATAAGGATATTTGATTTCGTTTTGAAGAACGGCGGAAAACCACTACCGCCGTCCTTCGAATCGTTATATTAAAAATTATGCTTAATCCACATTATCGTGCAAGAATGAGTTGTCTTGACGAATTTCAAGGGAATTGTTAGTAGGATTTTCGGATATCACATACCGCGAAAAATTGTTTTCGGAAGAATGCGGCAATGAATCTAACCTTACCCCTCTGCGACGAAATGCCGGAGCACTTTCCATTTCAGATACCGTTTGCGGTGGGCGTAAACGCGAGTGGATGTTTTTCAAATTGCTGGTTCG
>JBKCHQ010000281.1:0-9103 GCA_046302715.1 Bacteroidia bacterium
CCTTTATATTGGTTGATTATTTAAGAATTGCAGATAATGATTTGCACGTATATAAAAACGAGCAGTTGAAACTTGCAGTTGGATATCGGCATGAAATAAATTACCTGGTAAATGTAAAAATTCAGGCCGAGCACATTTGGTCTCAACACGAAAACCATTTGATTGATAATCATTTAGGGTCGCTGGGTTTAAGGGTTCAATTGGCTTATGGTTTTTAATAGTAGAAGGCATGAAGCGTTGGTTATTTAATTTATTTTGTTTGCTGGTCAGTTTAAATCTTTTTGGGCAGACCGATAATCTTGGGGGATTGGTACTCATCGGTAACAGCGTAGGATACCAATCATTGAATGTGAAAAAAGTTAAGGATATTTTTAAGGGGAAGGTGGCTTCGTGGCCTAATAACGAAACTGTTACTCTTGTAATGCCCAGCAGCAAGTGTAGTTTTGCAGAGTTGTATGCTAAAGAAGTTTTTGGCACATCATATACAGGAGTTCAAAAGTATTGGTTGGCCTTGGTATTTCAAGGCAGAGCATCGGCGCCTGTATTTATGCAGAGCAGCAAGGAAATTCTAGAATATATTAAGCAAAATCCCGGAGCAATTGCTTTGGTGGATTTAAATGCCAAGGATATTCCATCTTCTTATTTAATTAAACTGATTCCGTGAAATTAAAATCTTTAATTGGAGGTTTTACATTAAGAATTTGGATTCCTTTTGCTGCTGCATTATTGTTTGGAATTGCCTTTCTAACTTATTATTACCCGAGTACGCAGGCCGAGATTATTAATAAATATACACGTCAGAAATTAAAAGAACTTGCAAAGATTACTGCATTAAGTGTGGATTTAACCCTAGATCACAATAGTTTTGAGGGATTAGATAAAACAATATCACTTTCCAAGCAAATAGAGGGTGTTGATTACATTGCAATTATTCAATACGATTCGGCATCGAAATCAAAAAGTGTATTTGCCTGCAATCCAATTAATTACGATAGGGGATTGATTTTAAAGCAGGATTCTGCTAATTAGATCATAGAGAATTCAAGCATTTTGTCGCCGATTATCGACGGATATATTTCGGTTGGAGCATCTAAAGCGGCTATCGATAAATCCATTTCCTCCATAAATAAACCGGTTTACCAAGTTATGTTTTTGGTATTGATTGTTTCATTTACGGTTTTCTTATTTATTGCGCGTTACGTTGGCCGCCCCATTCGTTCATTAACCCGAACCGCATTAGAACTTAGCAAATCAAATTATGCTGTTAAAATCGAAAAATCTGCAGATTTATCGGAATTAGGCGAGTTGAACAACGCATTCATCGTCTTGCGCGATGCCCTTTCATCAGCACAAACAAAAAACGATGAATTCAACAGGGAGCTGGAAAGGCAAATAGCGACTCGAACCTTTGATTTGGAACAAACACGATTAAATTTGTTAGAGGCTCAGGAAATCGCATTAATAGGAAACTACGAAATTGATTTTGAAACGGGCAATTGGAAAGCCTCCGAACTGATTTTTGAAATTTTTCAAATTCCACACGATTATTTGCTTACGAACAATAGTTGGGAAAAAATATTAAACGGATCCAATCTTTCTATTGTTAAAGACTTGTTTAACAATTCTATAAAATACGGCATCAGTTTTCAGAAAGATTTACTTGTAGAAGTAACGGAGCACAATCATTATTGGATTTCAATTTCAGGAAGGCCCGTAAGAAATGCCGATGCGAGGTTTACTCGCATTTTAGGAACCATTCAGGATATTACAAAACGTAAAGAAATTGAAAACGATGTTAGTCGCTTGTCTATGGTGGCTAAAAAAACATCCAATAGCGTTATTATAACCGATGTTCAACGCAAAATTTTGTGGGCGAATGAAAGTACACTCCGTTTAACGGGATATGCTATGGAAGAAATCATTGGGCGTTCTCCGAAAATGTTTCAATACGAAAAAACAGACCCAGCAATAATTCAAGCAATTAGTCATAAACTGGCCAATCGGGAAGAAGTACAAACAGAAATTCAGAATAGGGGAAAAAACGGTAACGAATACTGGCTCGATTTAAATATTGTGCCGCTTTTTAATGAGGATAATACCCATATTGGTTTCATGGCGGTTGAAACAGATATAACGGAACGTATTAAGTTTGAAGAGGATTTAAAACGAAGCGAGGAAAATTACCGCAGTATTTTAGAAAACTCGTCCGAAATGATTCACACTATCGATAACGATGGACGTTTAATATGGGCAAACAGATCGTGGAGGGAAAAATTGGGGGTAATGAATCGCGATGTTGAAGGCCTCTTACTAACCGATTTTCTGGCCAGCCAAACACTCAGTGAATTTCAGCGTGTTATTCCAGAATTAATGGAGGGCAAAAACATAACGAATCTCGATTGCCAGTTTATTTCTGCAAACGGAAATTATCTTACTCTTGAAGGGAGAGCAATTCCGCTTATTCATGATGGTATTGTGGTAGGTTCGCAAGCCTATTTGCACGACATAACCCAAATTCGAAAAGCTGAACAAGACCTTAAACAGCTGCTCGATTTAACGCAAACTCAAAATATCCGATTAAAGAACTTTGCTCATATCGTTTCGCATAATTTACGTTCACACAGTTCAAATTTAAAGGGACTCCTAACGCTTCTTGAACTTGAATTCCCGGAATTTAAAGACAATGAGTATTTAGAAAATTTTCAAACTGCAGTCCAAAATTTAATGGAGGTCATCCGCCATTTGTCGGAGGTAGCTCAAATTCAAACAAACGAATCCAGCGATTGGGATAGGCTAGATTTGGGCATTATAGTAGATAAAACTGTAGCCTCTGTACTGGGCCTTGCAAAAGGAGCAAAAGTTGATGTGCAAAACGAAATTAAGGAGCCCTTATGGGTTAAAGGTGATGCCGGCTATCTAAACAGTATTATTTTGAATTTACTCACTAATGCCATAAAGTACAAGTCGAACAATCGCGATGCTTTTGTGAGAATACGAGCTCAGAAAAATGCAGATAAATGGGTTGTTAGTGTGGAAGACAACGGCTTGGGGATTGATCTTGAACGCCAAGGAAGAAAAATGTTCGGCATGTATAAAACCTTTCATAAACATCCCGATGCTCGGGGTGTTGGCCTATTTTTAGTTAAAAATCAAATTGAGGCAATGGGCGGTAAAATTGAAGTTCAAAGCGAAGTGGACAAGGGAACTGTATTTAGTGTATTTTTGCCTGCAATAGAAGAAAATTCATGAAATCCGTTTGTATTATCGACGACGATTCTATTTATCTGATGCTCGCACGTCGGCTAATAACCAAGTATAATCTCAGCAATTCGATAATTGAATACACAGACGGTCGCGAAGCATATAGCGAGTTAAAGGCCGTTTTGGAGGGTGGAGCTAATTTGCCTGATGTAATTTTTTTAGATGTTAATATGCCTATTTGGGATGGTTGGGACTTCTTAGACGAATTTGTAAAACTTAATCTAAGCCATTATCCCGAAGTTTATATTGTTACCAGTTCAACGCATTCGTTCGATCGCGAGAAAGCGGCCAGCTATGCACAGGTTAAACGCTGCATTACTAAGCCCATCGAACTCCAAGATTTGCAAGAAATTTTGAGTTAATTAAAGAATCTCTATAAGCCTCAAATCGAGGCTTACATCCGCAAAACGATCTCGTTTTTGCCAAAGTGTATAGAGTTTTTTCGCCACTTTTTTAGGAGGCAAGAGTGCTCCTTCCGTATGCAAATTTATAAAGTGTTGAATACGACTAAAATCTTTTGATTGGGATGCTCTGATGGTATCCTGCATGGCGGTGTCTATAACGCCCGGAGCAATGGAAAACACTCGAATATGCTCGATTTTTTCTGTCATCAATTCTTCGGCAATGCAGCGTATAAACATCTCCGAAGCGGCTTTGCTGCTACAATACACCGACCAGCCATCGTAGGGATGGCGTGCCGCACCCGAGCTGATATATATGATACCGACCAACTTTTCGGACATCTGTTTTACCCGCGATAAAAATACATTGCACAACGTTACCACCGAATTGTAATTAACGGCCATGGTGTTAAGGGCGGTTTGGTGGTCAAAACTTCCGACATGTTTTATCGGTTCCACCGCGCCGGCATTGAGTATCAATAAACACTCATCGCAGGCATCCACTTCGTCAAACGCGCAATCCTTCAAACTATCAGATTGGGATAAATCAACATGTAACGCCGTGTAACGATCGTGCAATAGGGTGTGTCTTCTGCCTAGGCCCACTACGCTCCAACCCTGCATGAGGTATTCCTCTGCCAGAGCTTTTCCTAAACCTTCAGAGGTGCCGGTTATCCAAACTTGACGCATTCTTAAACGCGATCCAAAGCATGTTGAAGATCTTTTATCAAATCGTCAGCATCTTCAATTCCTACCGACAGTCGGATGAGACCATCTACCACGCCCACCTTTTCTCGTTCTACTTTTGGAATAGAGGCATGCGTCATGGTGGCCGGGTGGTTTATAAGCGATTCAACACCACCTAAACTTTCGGCCAGGGCAAATAAATGCGTGGACGAAAGCATGCGTTTTGCCGCTTCAAGACTGTCGTCGTGCAGTAAAATGCTCATCATCCCGCCAAAATCCCGCATTTGTTTTTGGGCAGTCTTATGACCCGGATGATCTGTAAAACCAGGCCAATATACCTGTTTTACTTTGGGATGCGAAC
This sequence comes from Bacteroidia bacterium, assembly GCA_046302715.1. Lineage (GTDB taxonomy): Bacteria > Bacteroidota > Bacteroidia > M30B66 > M30B66 > CAMCXT01. Next base: position 4,711 of record JBKCHQ010000281.1, read on the forward strand.
GTAAAAACTCGGCTATTTTGCGTCCGTTTTCGCAGTGCGCCTTCATTCGTACGTGCAAGGTTTTAATACCGCGAAGTACGAGAAAGCAATCCATCGGGCCCGGCACCGCACCGCAGCTTTTTTGAATAAAGTAAAGCTGTTCGCGCAAGGCATCGTCGTTTAGCATGATGCAGCCGTGAATAACATCGGAGTGCCCCCCCAAATATTTGGTGGCCGAATGCATTACGATATCAGCGCCGAGGTCAAGCGGATTTTGCAGCCAAGGCGTAGCAAAAGTATTATCAACCACCAGCAAAAGCCCAAACTTTTTCGACACCTGAGCAACAGCCTCAATATCGCTGATGTTCATTAACGGATTGGTGGGGGTTTCGGTCCAAATGAGCCGTGTATTAGCATTTACGAGCTTTTCCAAATTTGCTGGTTCGTCCATGGCAACAAAATGGAATTTAATGCCCATGGGTTCATAAATCTTGGTAAAAAGCCTGTAGGTGCCCCCGTACATATCGTTGGCAGCAATAACTTCGTCGCCCGGCTTGAGCAATTTCATAATAGCATCGGTAGCGGCAACGCCCGACGAAAAGCATAAACCGTGTTTGGCATTCTCACTGGCTGCCAGACAATCCTCCAGCGCCTTACGGGTGGGGTTTTGTGAACGGGCATATTCGTAGCCTTTGTGTTGTGCCGGCGCTTCCTGCACATAGGTAGAAGTTTGATATACAGGCGTCATTATGGCTCCTGTAGCCGGATCGGGACTTTGGCCTGCATGTATGAGGCGCGTAGCAAGTTTCATAGTATTAACGCTGGGTTGTATGCATGTGTGAATAAATAATACCCACTAGCACGAATTAAGAAAAATACGCTAATGGATTTAGGTAAGTTTTTGTTGCAAAACATTCCAGGGCCCTCCGTTGTGCACATCAACACCCTGAGCTTTTAAAATAGATTTGGCCATACCGCTGCGAGCGCCACTTTTGCAACAGGTAATCACGGATTTGTTTTTAGCTTTTAGCTGTTCTGCTTTATATTTTATCTGATCAACCGGAATATTAACCGAACCTTTAATATGTCCTTTTTGATATTCTGCTGCTGTACGAACATCAACAATTAACGCCCCGTTTTCGACCAGCTTTTTAAAATCAGTTGCCGGGCCCAAAAGGCTTTTAATGAAATTAAAAATCATAAATTAGAAGTTTGAACGTAGCGCTTCGTAACCGCCGATATTATACACCTCGGTAAGCCCGGCTTGTTTTAAAATAGCCTCGGCCATTCCGCTTCGCCCACCGCTGCGGCAATACACCAAAACGGGTGAGCCTAAATCTTTGATTTCATCCGTTCTAAACGATACCTGATCGAGTGGAATGTTAACGGCCCCAGGCAACATGCCCTCCGCACATTCGGCCGGTGTGCGCACATCAACAAGCGCTTTATTGCTCATGGAGAGCAATTCTTTTAATTCTGCCATAATTATGATTGGGTTTGATTTTGACATTTAAATGCTGTGGTTGAGAACAATCCCGATTCGTGGATGGCTTTAAAGCCGCCTTTAACATCAACAAGGTTGTTGAAGCCCCTAGCTTTTAAAATAGAAGTAAATATCATCGATCGGTATCCACCGGCGCAATGAACAAAATAGGAACTATCCTTATCGATTTCGGCAATATGGTCGTTTATAAAATCGAGGGGAATATTTATCGCATCGATCAGATGTTCTGCTTCGTATTCAGAAGGTTTACGAACGTCAAGCACTTTAAATTTATTGGTTTTTTGCTCTTCTGCCATTTGTGTGACATTCACCGAGCGGATGTTGTCGGTTTCTCTGCCTGAGGATTTCCATGCGTCTACACCACCGTTAAGGAAACCAATGGTATTGTCATACCCAACACGCGCAAGTCGTGTGATGACTTCCTCTTCACGCCCCGAATCAACAACCAATAAAATAGGCTGTGATACATCGGGTAGTAGCGCACCTACCCATGGAGCAAAGCCGCCATTTATACCAATATTTATAGAATTGGGAATAAACGACTCCGCAAATGCTTGCGGATCGCGGGTATCTAAAATGATGGCCTTCGTAGCGTTAGCTGCGGTCTCAAAGGCATCGGGCGACAAGGCGTGCATTCCTTTGGTTAAGAGCTCACTAACCGCAGGAATACCTGACTTATTCATGGCCACGTTCAGCGGAAAGTAACTGGGAGGCGGTAAGAGTCCATCGGTAACCTCTTTTATGAAATCTTCGCGACTCATCTCTGCTCTGAGTGCATAATTGTTCTTTTTCTGATTCCCGAGCGTATCAAACGTTTCTTTACTCATATTTTTACCGCAAGCCGAGCCCGCTCCATGCGCAGGATATACCAGAACATCATCGGGCAATGTCATAATTTTGGTGCGTAGCGAGTCGTATAACATGCCGGCCAATTGTTCTTGCGTCATGTGGGCAGCTTTTTGAGCCAAATCTGGACGCCCCACGTCTCCAATAAATAAGGTGTCGCCGCTAAAAAGCGCTTTGGCATGCCCTTGTTCATCGAGCAATAAATAACACGTACTTTCTAAAGTGTGGCCTGGGGTATGTATGGCTTTAAGGGTAATATTGCCTATGCGAAATATTTCATTATCGGCGGCCACGTGCGCCTTAAAATCGGGATGCGCATGTGGGCCGTATATTATAGGTGCTCCGGTTTGCTGCGATAAATCAAGATGCCCCGAAACAAAATCGGCGTGGAAGTGTGTCTCAAATACATATTTTATTTGCGCCCCGTTCTTCTTCGCTTTGTTGATGTACTGTTGCACTTCGCGCAGCGGATCTATAATAGCTGCTTCTCCATTACTCTCTATGTAGTAGGCCCCTTGTGAAAGACAGCCTGTGTACAATTGCTCAATAATCATTGGAATATTTTATGTGTACAAATATCTGATTTTTTATGATGCCGTTTGCTGATTTTAAAATGGCTTTTCCTTACAGCTATATGCTGATGGATCTCTTTATTTTGAATGTAAGGTTTAGTCTTCTGGATGCCTAATGCGATAAAATGGAGCGATATTTATTGGTTCTTTACGTGTAAATTATAACAAAATCTGAGTTTTGAAAAATTTAATGATTTGATAATCAACAAAAATTTTGTTCATTAAATTAATTTTTTCTTACATTTGTAACCTCTTAGCAAAATAAGCGTTAAGAGATTTTGTTCACCTAACCTAAAAACCAATTTTTATGATTAAAAACAAAACCATGAAAGTAGCTGCTTTAGCTCTTTTTGCAGCACTCAATGCAAATGCAGTTAATGGAACTTCTGGATCTACTGCTTCATCAGTATCTATGTTTGTTGAAGTTGCACCAGCCGATTATTTGAATTTAACGTCTATGTGTTCAGACAATCCGGCTGCTACACGTCGTTGGAGAGTTCGTAATAACACTCTAGCTCCGGTATCTTACACTTGGGATGTATATGGAACTGCACAAAACGGTTCGGGTATTGCGCTTCCAGGCGATAATTTTTTCGAAACAGTTACCGTACCAGGTTCACCCAATACTACCCGTATTTTTTGGACGGTTGAAGGAACTACATATTCTAAAGTAAAAGCTTCTGGCGGTGCGCAGTGTTCTACTCCTCCTCCGGTGGTTCCATGTGGTACCAACCTAGTTGCTAATGGTGATTTTGAAGGCGGTAACACGGGTTTTACTTCGCAATACACATTCAAAGCGGATGTTGCCGGTAATACCGAAATGATTCCTGAAAATACTTACGCAGTTGGTCCTAATGTGGCTTCATATCATCCACAATTGGTTGGTGTGGGTCGTAGCGGTAACTATTTAATGGTTAATGGTAACACTCAAACACTTAAAACAGTTTGGGCTCAAACCATTAACGTAGTAGCCGGTAAACAATACGAGTTTAAAGCCTATGTGCAGAACACATTTGCTGCTTCACCAGCGTTGCTTCGTTTCTATGCTGGTGCGGATATGTTAGGTGCTTTCAGCGCTACCGGGGTTGCTACATATGGCGAATTTGTTGCTACTTATGTTGCTCCTGCTACCGGAACACTTGAGCTTAAAATTATTGATGCTAATCTTACCAAATCAGGTAACGATTTTGGTATTGATGACATTAGTTTTGCTGAGGTTTGTCCAGAACAGCCTGCCGGTTGCTATGCCGAAGAAGTGGTAAGCTTTAACCAAGGGCCTAAGCAAGACTTGATTTCTACTATTGAGGCTGCTCGTTCTAATCCTGCAAGTGCTTTAGGCGCTCCAGAAAATAACGATACTCAAAATTTCGTGGCACTAGGATTTGGTGGCGAAATAGTATTGAAATTTGGAAGCCCAATTAAAAATGGTAATGGAAACGATGTTCGTGTAATTGAAACTACATTCGGATCTCCTATTTGCGAGCGTTTCCCT
>JBKCHQ010000282.1:0-3625 GCA_046302715.1 Bacteroidia bacterium
TTGATGTGCCCTACGTGTTACGGCAAGTGTTGGTTAATGGTATAATTGCCAATTTCAGGGCTCCAAAATCGGCTCGATTGTATCGCGAAATATGGACAGATGCAGGTTCACCACTTTTGGTTTACGGTACATCTTTGCGCGATAAACTTCAGGAAAAACTGGGCGACTCCTATCGTGTGGCACTGGGGATGCGCTATCGAAATCCGTCCACGATAACGGCGCTTCGAAATTTTAAGAAGGACGGTATTTCGCGCATTATTCTTTTGCCTCTTTTCCCTCAGTTTGCCTCTTCAAGCAGCGGATCGGCCCTCGAATATGCTTATCGCGAGATAACATCTTGGCAGTTTATTCCTGAAATACGCAGTATATCATCGTATTACGATGACCCTCAATTCATAAAATTATGGACTGATAAAGGTAGGGCCATGCTCGAAGCAGCTTCCTACGACTTTATTCTCTTTACTTTTCATGGCGTTCCATGGAGGCATATTCGTACTTCGGGTTGCTCTGGCTCTTGCCAGAAAGGACCAGAAGAATGTCCGGCTATTTCACATGACAATGCGATGTGTTACCGTGCGCAATGCTTTGCATCGGCCCGAGCCGTGATACAGTCCTTGCAATTGCCTGCCGAAAAAACACGGGTAACTTTTCAGTCGCGTCTGGGCAATGACCCCTGGTTAACACCTTACACCGATAAAACCCTTATTGAACTGGCCAAAGAAGGCAAAAAGCGTATCCTGGTTTTTTCGATGGCCTTTGTGGCCGATTGTCTTGAAACCATTCATGAAGTTAGCACAGAATATCAGGAACTTTTTGAAGAATATGGCGGCCATAAACTTCAGCTGGTGCCTAGTCTCAACGACGACGAAGCCTGGGTGGAATATTTAGCGGGCCTCGCACAAAAAAACAATGCCGACGCTACCGTGGGCGCAAACTTATCGTAACATATGCTGCCTCGGGCGTATCGGTTTTTACATACGTGGTTTCACTATACCGGTATATTGCTCATGATTGCAGGTTTACCGTTCTCTGTTTTCTTGATGAGCCTGTCGCAATTTTTTCTTGCGGGCAATTGGGTGCTGGAAGGAGGGTACAAAGAAAAGATACGTCAGTTTTTTGCCAATAAGCCCGCTCTCATGCTGAGTGGTGTTTTTTTGCTCAACGCGCTGAGTTATTTCTGGAGCGAAAACAGCAACGAAGCACTGAAAATGCTGCGTATTAATTTGCCCTTGTTTCTTTTCCCTTTTTTAGTTTCGGGCAGGGCGCCTCTTAGTCCCAAAGTGTTCGGCATCTTTTTACGTTTATTTATACTCTCTGTAGGGCTTTCGGTATTGGTTTGTGCTTCAATTGGCTTGCCACGTTGGATAAACGGCACCTTTAACGACATCAGAGAAGTTTCGCTTTTTATTTCGCACATTCGCTTTTCGCTACTCATTGATTTAGCCATTTTATTATGTCTGTGGGTATGGATTCAACCTTCGCAGCGCATGTGGAACGTTGAACGTTATGTTTTGCCAGTTGTGGCCTTGTTGCTGTTGTTTTTTCTGCTCATTTTACAATCACTTAACGGTATATTTATCTTAGGTGTAGTTGGTTTGGGGTGGTTTCTGTTTTCGCCATCGAATCTGATGTCGCGCAACATTAAACGTGTTGCCGCATTGGTATTGGTTATGAGCATGGTTATTTTGGGTTACCTGTTAAGTATAGCATGGCATCAATACTTTACTCCTGATCCTGTTTACAGCAGGCCCTTAAGTTTAAAAACGGCTTCGGGAAATGCATATCATCATCAGCTCGATTTAATTGAAAACGGCCATTATGTGCATGCCTTTGTTTGCGAGTCGGAGCTTAGAGCGCATTGGCGCTTAATAAGTAAGGTAAACATTGATTCGCTCGATCAGAAAGGCCATCCTGTTTACGAAACATTGATTCGTTATCTCAACTCGCGGGGCTTGCCAAAAGATGCGGCAGGCATTAGTCAACTTTCCTCCACCGATGTGCGCAATATCGAAAATGGCATGGCCAATTTCAGGTATGCCGGATGGTTTGGTTTGCGGATGCGATTTTACCAACTCATGTATGAGGTTGCGTTTATGCGTTCGGGCGGTAAAAATGCTTCGGGGCATTCGGTAATGATGAAACTCGAATTTTGGAAGGCAGCCATTTCCTTAATCATCGAAAAGCCCATTATGGGTTATGGAGTTGGCGATGTGCCTGATAGTTTTAAGCAATATTATAAAGACAACAACAGCTGGCTGCAAACCAAATGGTGGATGACCGCTCACAACCAATATTTGTATTGGGCGGTTTCGTCGGGGCTCATCGGTTGGGGAATATTTATTTTATGTTTTTTCGGGCCTTTGAGTTATGCTTATGTGCGAAAAAACCTGCCCTTTATGCTCTATTTTTCGATTGCGGCATTGGCCATGCTCACCGAAGATATGCTTACTACACAAGCAGGGGTTTCTTTTGTGGCATTTTTCTATTCGTTTTTTCTGTTTTGTAAGCCTCAAAATGAGGCTTAATTTGAGTTTAATTCTTCAACAAAAACAATGTTGATTCAAAATGAAAACAGGCGCTGTTGGGTTAGCTCTTTTGATTTATATTGGCGCCGTAAAATACAATCATACATCACCCTCAACCATCAATGGATACACCACTAAAACAACGTTTTTCGGAAAAAGTCCTTAAACAGGCAACCGAATTAAAACAATTTGTAAGCGAACACGGGACCTATAAGTTAGGAGAAATTACAATTGCACAGGTGTATTCGGGCATGAAGGGAATGACTGGTATGATTTACGAAACCTCCAAACTGGATGCTGCCGAAGGTATTCGTTTTAGAGGTTACAGCATTCCTGAATTATACGCTCATCTGCCCAAAGCCTCGGGCGGCAATGAGCCTTTACCTGAAGGGATTTTTTATCTGATGCTAACCGGTGAACTGCCCGGCGAGGCTGATGTTAAAGCTTTAAGCGCAGAATGGGAGAAACGTGCACACGTTCCGCAACATGTATTCGAAGCCTTAGATGCACTGCCTTTGAACCTGCATCCTATGACGCAGTTTAGCATTGCCGTATTGGCTTTACGTTCTGAATCGGAATTTGGAAAAGCATACGACGAAGGCATACATAAAAAAGATTACTGGGATCCCGTTTTTGAGGATAGCATGAATCTTATTGCACGTTTGCCGCGCATTGCAGCCTACATCTATCGTCGCGTGTACCATGGCGGCAATCATATACCTGCGGCGACGGGTCTCGATTGGTCGGCTAATTTTGCGCACATGTTGGGTTACGATTCGCACGAGGTAGCCGAACTTATGCGGATGTATCTTACCATTCATGCCGATCATGAAGGCGGCAACGTATCGGCGCATGCAACACATTTGGTGGGTTCGGCGTTGAGCGATGCTTATTATTCTTTCTCAGCGGGCTTAAACGGTTTGGCCGGACCTCTTCACGGCTTAGCCAATCAGGAAGTAATTCGTTGGATTCTGGAGATGCAAGCTGAACTTGGAGGCGGCAATCCATCGGAGCAGCAAATTTCAGATTATGTGCAGCGTACATTGGCCGAGGGCAAGGTGGTTCCTGGTTATGGACATGCGGTATTGCGAAAGACCGAT
>JBKCHQ010000283.1:0-2993 GCA_046302715.1 Bacteroidia bacterium
ACACAGACGTGGCCGGCTTGGCCGATCATGTTATTGAAATACCCGAAACCGAGGAAGAACTTACTCCGTTGGTATCGGTAATTCCGCTGCAATTGCTGGCCTATCATATTGCCATTATGCGTGGTTGCAATGTGGATCAACTGCGTAATCTTGCCAAATCGGTAACTGTGGAATAGGAACCACCGTCTTAAAATAAACTCTAAATACGGTTGTAGTTTTTTCCCTGCGAAGCATTTTGTAATTGTTAATGCTCAATTTGGGGTTATTGCACTCGCTTCCTTCCTTTTGTACCCTAAAAAAATGGCCGGAAGTTATTCCGGCCATATCATCAATATTTTAGATTTATCTCTATCCGCAGGTCATGTCTACGGCAAATTCTGTATCCACACGGTCGTCGCCATCAAAAAATACCCTGCGCACCACAATCGCTTTTAGCACATCAATGCGCTGACCGGGCTGGAGATTAAGAAACATTTCGGGGATAAATTCAAACTCGAAAACACCGCCACCCATATATTTCATCTGTTGTTCGGGATTGGTACCTGTAACGAAAATGGCCGTTGGCTTTACCACTGTGCCGTCTGTTAACGTGGCTTCAAGAAAGAGGAAACAATCGTCGACAGCTAAATTCTGCATGCTTAGCTTTTCTTCGCGGTAGTTGTCGTAAACAATCTTCACAATATCGTCCTGTAGCGGTGCCGATGGCAATCCATATACCACGGTGCGCTCCACATTGGGCGGATTAATTTCTAAAAGCAAATCATCTGATTTACGATCAGGCTCTCCGTATCCCCCACCGTTTTTGGGCTTCACCAAAAAATGAATATCCTGCTCGTAAACCGTGGCAGCATCTACCGAATAGAACTCAGTAGGAACCATAGTAAAACTATACACTAAATCACTTTCCTTGGTCATGCGCAACAGTTCGTTGCTGTTTTGCCATGGGCTATCTCCGCTACCGTTGGCGCGTTCACTGCCTAAAGGCCATTCAAAAGGTTTCCAGGTCCAAATATAAATGCCCGAATCGCTTTGCGCATCGGCAATCAGATTTAGCACATATTCCTTGGTTTGATCCAGCTGTGCCAGATTCACAATAATTTTCACCTCAGCGGTTGGATCGTTATAATCAACAGGTGCCGAGGTAACCACCTGTGCAAAAGAGGAATTAACAAAGCCAATCAGGGCCGTTAATGCGAATAAAAGAAGGTTCTTTTTCATGATTAATCGATTCTTTTGAAGGTGTATTCATACTTCAGATACGCTGCACCACAGCTGTCTTTACGAATAATGTCGAAGCCCAGCTGAGGATCGTAATCGCGTACCATATTCTTAAGCGGAGCTGTTACCGTATCGCCGTAAGAGGTATAAAAGTTAATTTTCGTGGGATAGGGTGTTTGGTCGTACTGCCAAGTGCCGCCTGTTCCCAAAACTTTAGGTAAAACACCTTGCTGCAACACATCGTAGGTATTGATGCTATCCTTATTCATTCGAAGTTGGAGGGTGCGGCTAGGGCTTGAGGTAACAAAAGCCGTTACATTGCGACTCTCAGGAATGGGTGTTTTAAGGTCGGTTTGAATAACTTGCGCAATTTCCCAGCTTCCGTAAATGCCATCGCCTGGAACGGCATCGGGACCAATTTCTTTAAGGTCGGGCTTGCAGGCGCTAACTAATAAAGCCAACACCAGGATGAAACCAAATGATTTTGTATGCATTTTCATTTTTATTAATTCAATTTTAAACATTATTCGCACCCTCCGGTAGGGTTAAGTTCAAATCCGGTAACGGTATTTTCGGCACCCGGAAACTGTAGCACCATACCCGGGCAGTTCCACGGAGCATTTCTCGAAAGCGAAGCTTCGCCCAAAGCACCGATACGCTTAATCTGAACGGTACGATCGCCTTCGAAACATAGTTCCCTGCGACGTTCATCGCGAATGGCCAATACCAAATCACGTCCTGTGATAGGCGGATATGGCGAAAGTCCGGCACGATTACGAATAAAATTCAAATCCTCAAGAGCCTGCGTTTCAGACCCTGCACCCGAAGCAAAAGCTTCGGCACGGGTAAGCATCATCTCGGTTACATGTAAAAGCGGAATCCACATAAACAGGCGATCGTATTTAGCTACTCCGTATGTTGTATTTCCTCCCGAACTGATTTCGCGCAGCCAATTCTGGCCTCGTAAATCAGGGTTAGCGGTATCAGCGTTCATATACCCAAAAAACTCAGCGGATGCGCGCATCGTTGGGTTGGTATTATTATCGGAGCGGTACGCCAGGAATGCATCGCCACGCTCATCAGAAATTCCATTACCGAGATAACTTACTGTTGCAAAAATTTGTTCCGCGTTGGCTCCTGCAGTAAAACGATTCAAGCTATCGAGCGGAGCAAAACGACCGCTGGATAAAACCTCATTGGCAAATTGGCCTGCATTTGTAAAATCGTTAAGATCGAAATATATACGTGCTTTCAAAGCTTTAGCAGCCCATTTGGTAGCATATACTGAATTATCGTCGGGCAAATTATCTTCGGCAAAGGTGAGGTCTTCAAGAATTTTTTCATAGCACGCTTTTACTGTTGAACGTACACCCACATCGTTGCTCAGTTCCATTCGCATTACAATACCGGGATGGCTGTTGTCGGTAGTAAAACCTGCTGGTTGTGCAAACAAGCGTAAAATTCCGTGATGGCAAAACGCTCTTAAAAAGCGCGACTCAGCTTCGATTCGAAGTTTCTCCGACTCTGTAATTCCTTCAACATCGTCTTTCTTACTAATCAGCTGGTTTGCACGGTAAATGGCAATGTATGCATCGCGGTAAACACCCGAAATGGTACCGTTAAAAATATCGGTACGGCGCAAATACACCTGAATGTAATCGTTTTGATTGGCCGGCGCATCAATATTATCGCCCAGCAATTCGCTTAGATTTTGTATCTGCCCGCCAAAGGTATTGGCCGTTACATCGTAAACCGATAAAAGCAGCTGCTGCAAA
>JBKCHQ010000284.1:0-28111 GCA_046302715.1 Bacteroidia bacterium
CAGGTATTAACGTTTTTACGGGTGCGGTTACCATTAATCCCGGGGCTAACTTAACATCATCAAATGTTGCAACAAACTTTCATTTCGCAGCGGGTATTTCTGTAAACGGAACGGGGCTGCTTAGCCTTCCAACGGCATCCAGAAGTAGATTCATTTTAAATAATCAATCCATTTCCGGAAATTCTGCGTCAATAACTGTAGGAGAAATTTTAATCGATGCCGGTATAGAATTGACTAACGCAGTTACAACTGCAAATGGTTTGGTAATACTCGATACGCTAAATGGTGTTGATGTTGCATCAAAATTGATTAATAGTACCAATGCCATGCTTCAGTATAGAGGTGTGGCTGTGCCGTTTTTTGGTGCAGGTTCGCTCGATGCTGCCACGAATATTAACACAGTAAATTATTCAGGAGCTGCTCAAGGCCTGCTTGGAACAACGTATCGAACACTGCTTATTTCTGGCTCTTCAACAAAAACGGCAAATGGGTCAAATTGTATAGTCCAAGATCAACTTACCATTAACGCAGGCCTAAATCTCACATTAACAAACGGCAACTTTACTTTAAATGGTGCTTTAACTTTAAACGGAACACTCACCGATAACAATGCGGCCGGAACGAATATTTTCAACACTCCGGTTACCATTAATTTAGGTGCAACACTAAGCTCTACTGCTGCAGTTGCGGCCAACTTTGAATTTGCAAACGGCATTACAGCCAACGGAACCCTCAATATTGCTGCTGCAGCAACTTCTCTCTTTAGAACCAACAACCAGAACATTTCTGGAACGGGAGCAACCATTAGTCTGGGCAATGTAACCGTTGGAAGCGGAATAACGCTAACCAACAATGTAACTACTGCAGGAGGCCTCATCCTTAAAGGTAACTTAAACGGCACCGATGCCGGTTCGGTATTGGTTAACGGCGCCAACGCACTTCTTCAATACCAAGGTACTGCAACTCCTTTCGCAACTGCGGGTTCGCTCGATGCAGCCACCAATGCTAATACCGTAAATTACTCCTTAAATGGAGCACAGGGCGTATTGGGCACCACTTACAGAACGCTTATAGTTTCTGCTGGAAATACCAAAACCGTTAATGCTTCTGACTTAACCGTTCAGACCCAGCTCACCATCAATACCTTTATAACTTTATTGCTTACCAGCGGTAACTTTACCTTAAATGGTGCGCTAACCTTAAACGGAATACTAACCGATAATAATGCGGCCGGAACGAATATCTTCAACACTCCGGTTACCATTAATTCAGCTGCAACGCTAAGCTCTTCGGCAGTTGCGGCCAACTTTGAATTTCACAATGGAATTACTGCAACAGGAACATTAAACCTGGCAACTGCATCTGTAAGTACATTTAAAACCACTAACCAAATAATCGGTGGAACATCAGCAACCGTTCAGCTGGGCGCTGTAATCATAGATTCGGATATTGAACTTACCAACGACGTTAACAATGCGAATGGATTGGTAATCAAGGGGAATTTGGATGGTGCAAATACGATTTCAGAATTTATCAATGCATCCGGACGTTTACTTAATTACCAAGGGGTTCAAAAACCCATGCTTACGAGTGGATTGTTTACCGTTGATATAAATCCCAATACGGTGCGCTATTCAGGTGCCACCCAGACTATTGCAGATGTGAGTTATTTCAACCTTGAAATTACTGCAGCGGGCACCAAGAACATTTCGGATGTTCGGATTAATGGTAATTATTCTCTTACTGCCGGAACCATAGTCTCAACCGGTGTCATGAATTTTGAAGGTGCACTTGCCGCTACCATGCAAAACAATGGTGCTCCTACCTATCAGGAAGTTTTAATCAATAAACCAGGAAGCACTTTAACCCTTACATCAACTGCGGCTGCGAATTTTACTGTAAATAACCTCACCGTGGCCGCGGGAAGTTTAGTATTTGGCAATGCCTTCGTAAGATCTATAACTGTAAATGGAACACTTTCGGGAGCCGGAGCTTTGGATATGTCGGGCTCTACTCACACACTCACCCTACTTGGACTTGATAATGTTATAGGATCGCTGATTACCGATGCAAATCTCTCTCGCGTTAATTATAACCGTAGCGGCGATCAGAACGTTTTCGCTTCTCAAAATTATCGCGGCCTCACTGTTGCCGGTACCGGCTTAAAGGTATTGGGAGGACAGGTACGTGTTAACAGCAATCTGAATATGGGAGGAGCTGCCGGATGTTTAATCAGCCTTGGAAACAACGATTTGAAAATTTCATCCGGGGCAACACTTACCGGCACTTTTGATGCTACGCGCTATATTTTGACTAACGGAACAGGCTTTTTGGTAAAAGAATCAACCACCACTGGCGAATTTACTACAAACATGACCATCGCCTCTGTTGCAGGTACATACCCCGTAGGCTCGGGCGGATTTTACACGCCCTTTACGATTAATGCTTTAACGGCTACCGTTACAGGAACAGGAGCTATTTTTGTTCGGGCAGTGCCCACACGCCAGCCCAATGTTCCGTATTTTAACAATGCCCTCGTTAAACACTGGGATGTTGAAACGGCTAATCTTGCCGTAACATCTTCGAACTTGCGATTTGCGTTCAACAGCGGAGAGGTAATTGGTTTGGTTGGCAATTACGTTCCACGGGTTTGGAATGGAACGGCTTTGGTTACGCCTGCTACTCCAAGTGCACCAGGTTCCAATCCATTTACCACAACCGGATCTACCTTCATTGCGGGCGAGTGGACCGCAATTGACCCTACCATTCGTTCATCGCTGTATTCATATCAATCCGGAGATTGGTTCAATCCCAACACCTGGACAACCGACCCATCGGGAAATACGCTCGTTAGTCCTATGGTGCCGGGCAACGGAGACCAGGTGGTTATTTTAAATGGCCGCACCGTAACATTAACTGCATCAAACGATACAGTAGGTTCATTGACAATTAACGCGGGTGCAATCCTTGATTTGGCTGCTACAACAGGTCACAGCTTTGGTCCTATCGCAGGCGAAGGTCGTATGCGTTTGAGAACAACAACGCTTCCTACAGGAAATTACACTGCATTTGTTGCTGCAACGGGTGGAACCATTGAATATTATGATTTAGCAAGTACGCCTGCCACGCTTTCTACTACCCAGGCTACGTACAACAATCTTGATATCACCAATAGCTTAGGCACCCCTACCAACCTTATCCAAGGTTCTAACATCACATTAAATGGCAACCTAAACATTATTAATACGGGTGCTTCTACATGTACATTCACCGTGGGCGATGTTGCCACCAATAGAACACTTACCATTTCTAAAAACGTAACACTCTCTGCAGGTGCAAATTGGTTTGTAGGAACCGCCGGAGGAACACATTCTATTACCATAGTTGGTTCGCTCACAAACAGTGGAACACTTGATTTTACAAACGGGGCCGACTACACCGCAGCGGCAAACGGACGTGCAAACGTATTTTTCAGCGGCAACAATGAGAATACGGCTATCAATGCCAACACCGGGAGTTCTACAACTTTCTACGGATTTACCACCACCAAAGCTTTTGGGTATGAATTGGCTGTTAACGTAGCGCCTGGTGCTCCCATGAACTTTGTTGATGCCGGTCAGGCTTTTACCATTGGTGGCAATGGAACATTCCGCCTTGGGCCCAACATAACCAGTCCGCGCATCGGTGGAGGTGGAAATTACGATTTGGGTGCTACCGGATTTCGCCCAACTTTATGGATTGATGGTGCTACCGTTACCGATGGTAATGTCGGTGGGGCAATTGTTCCCTATGGTACTCTTAAAATTACATCCGGCACCTTGAACTGCATCAATGGTCAAGGTTCGGTGGTTTTGCGCGAATCGGGCGTATTACAGATTGAAGGTGGTACGGTAAACATGCGCATTTTCAGAACTTCGGTAACCGCAATCACCCACCGCGGTGCATTCATCATGAGTGGGGGAACCTTAAATATTAGTGGCGACAATGGGAGCGAGGGTGGCTATTATGCGATGTTTTCGCTTCCTTATCCGGAGAATGTTTTCCAGATGAGCGGGGGTACCATCAACATTACCCGCACCGTTCCCGGAGGAATTACAACAAGAGGAGGACTCATGATTGGAAGCAACGATCAAAGTTACATCGTTACTGGTGGAACCATCAATGCTTCTATTACAGCTGCGCAAGATTTTGATATTGCATCAACTGCTCCTTTCTACAATTTCAATGTAAGCAAAACAGGAGCTGTAGCCGGTAAAATGACGCTGAGTTCCATCAATTGGTCGTTCGATGGAAATGTCGCAAACACAACAACCAATGCGGCGCAACCACTCCGTATTCTCAACGATTTAAACCTCAACTCCACAGGCTCGCCCGTATTTGATGCGGCCGATCAGAATGTAATTGTGGGTGGTAACTTCACCATTGCCAGCGGAGCAGAGATGCGCAACGGGAACAACGTATTGGTATTTAACGGTGCGGCAAATCAAACCTTTACTTTAAACGGTGCTGCAACCTTTAGTCAGGGCGGAGGTTCAAGTTTTATAAGCGGCTCGGAGGATATTCAGACCGGTGTAAATTGGACCTTGGAAGGATTAACCTCTAGTGTGAACATAGAGAGCGACCCCAATTCCCTGTTCACGGCAGAGCGCATTCTCGAAGCCGCGGGTACTAGTGCGCATCGTCTATATTCAAATTTGATTCCTACTTCGGGACCCACCACGGCAAGTATTTTCGTTAAACCCGCAGGCAGAACGTGTGTGGGATTATATGTGGGTGATTTTGCCAATATGGCTATTGCACGTTATAACCTTACTGGTGCGGGCTCTGTGACGTTCACCAACGGCAATGTTACAGGTAGCTCCATTACGGCCGAAGCCAATGGCTGGTATCGCATTTCGATAACATCTCTTGGTGTGGCCACTTATCGCATGCGTGTTTACCTTTTGGACGCAGGTTGTGTGAATGATACTTACGCAGGCAATACTTCACTGGGCATCGCCATGTGGGGGGCTAAATTAGAAAGTGGATCGACTCCAACACCTTATGTTTCGTCTACAGGCTTGGGCATGAGTAGCTTGCAGGTAAGCAAAACAGAAGGAACAATCCTTCAGTTAGCAGGCTCGGCCAGCAGTTTCAATTTTGTTGGTAACGCACGTATTCTTACCGGAAATGTAAATTTAGGCACCAAGACTTTAAATGTAGGAGGCGCCGTAACGCACAATACGCAGATTAGCGGTAGTGCAGGATCTAAGCTTCGATTAAACGGAACCCTGGTACAATCCATGGCAGGCGATGGCGATGCTACGATTCAAAATTTAACGCTCGACAATTCGGGCGGATCGGCTGGATCAACACAAGTGGCCATGCTATCCGATTTTACCATCGAAAATCAGCTTGAGTTGGTAAGCAATCGTGTATTCTCGATTGAAAACAACCGCCTAAACTTGCCCCTTACTGCAACCATTGTAGCCACATCGGGCGCATTCTCGGCTACAAAATTTATTCGTACTAACGGATTCCTTTCCGACCGCGGAATCAGCAAAACATTTGGAACAGGAGCTACTTCGTTTGTATTCCCATTCGGTACACCGGGCAACTACACGCCGGCTACTTTAAACTTTACTTCAGCACCTACAAGTTGGGGAACGCTCGACATTCGTCCGGTTGCTGCACGCCAGCTTTACGTAACCGATTCGAATTGCTTTGAGCTCTACTGGAGAATTAATTCTACAGGTTTTAGCGGCATTCCGGCCAACTCACTAAACTTTACGTTTAACTACGGAAATCTGCCCGATAACACCACATACATTCCGGCATTCTATAATTTCCAAACCATTGCCTACACCACCATCAATAATGTAAATGCGGTTGATGAGGCAACGAACAACATTTCATTCAATAGTTTCAGCAACCTCAACGGTGACTTCACAGCGGGTAATCCTGCTGCATTTGGAATCGTAACGCCATACTACAGCCGTACAAACGGTTCGTGGAATACGCCATCTACCTGGTCGAACGATATTGTGGCAACGCACAACGGTGTGCCTTCGAGCACCATTCCATCGGGGAATTCTCCGGTATTTGTAGGAAATGGAACAACCGCATTCCATACCATTACCGTTCCGAGCAGTAATACCATTTCGGGCTCACTGATTGTGGATGCGGGTTCTACGCTCGACTTAGGAGCTACAACCGGAAACAACTTTGGTGCGCTTCCATACGCTACTGCGGGAGGTGCTGGTAAAGTGCGCATTGCTGGTTCGGGAGGGAATGCTGAATTCCCTGCGGGCGACTTTGGATTGTTCTTTACCCAAACAGGTGGAACAACAGAATATTACACCACATCAGGAGGTTTTACGCTGCCAAACGTAACAGCAGCCCCAACCTCGATGAACATCAATACGTATAGAAATTTGATGCTGAGTCCTTCGGGCACCAATACCATTACATTCCCCGACCGAGATTTAACCATTTATGAGAATCTCACCGTTGGTGGATCTACAGTAACAGCGCAAGTAAATCTAAGCGATGTATCTCCACGTATTTTAACGATAAATGGAAACCTTGCCTTGAACGGCGGTACGCTCTCGTTTCCTGCGACATTTAATCAGGAGGTATTGGTGAACGGGAATTTAATTGTGGCAGCTGGCGCGGAATTGAACTCTGCTGCAAGTGGAACCGCATTGCACACCTTAAAGCTTTACGGCAATTTAACCAATAACGGAACCCTCGATTTGAATAACAGCAGCGATGTGGCTGTTCAAATGCTGGGCACTACAGCGGCCAACATTACCGGTACTAATGCATCTGCTTATACCGATTTTTATGGCCTCAGTATCAATAAAGGAACGAATTCATCGCTGGTAGTTAATTGCGATATTTCCGGAACACTGGACGCTACGGAGAACAATTGGTTGAACATACAAAACGGAACCTTCCGCTTCTCGAAAGGAGGCAGCATTACCATCAATTCGGCTGCAAACAGCACGTTCCTGATTCCTGAAACTGGTCGTTTAAGCGTGAACCATCCATCGGCGGTTGTAAATACCTGCATGAGCAATACCGGCGGATCGGATGTAATTGTAGCGGGTGAGCTCGAAATTATTGATGGAACGGTGAATGTGGGCGATGCCTCCAACAACCAGCACAACGATTTGGAATATGCCAGTACGGGTGCGCCATCAATTAAAGTTCAGAACAATGGAGTACTAAACGTAAACGGACAAATTCGCCGCAGTGTATTCTCCGTAATCGGATCGTTGAATTATTTGCAGAGCGGCAATAGTACGGTTTTGGTACGCGGTAAAAATCCGGATGCTGCGGGTAGTTTTAATTCGTTCAGAGGCAAATTTGAGATATTAAATCCAGGTTCCAGCTTTGCCATGAGCGGTAATGCCTTGTTAATTATTGATCGGGCAGGCTTAGCCAATGCAGCGGGTGCATACGGTGATGTGTATTTGACTCCAGAAACCAGTACGATTTCGGGCGGAGAAGTGCGAATCGGAACAAGCAATACGGCTTCGGCCACAGTATTCGACATGACCAGTACAGCGCCATTTTGGAACCTAACTGTTGATGGAACGATTACCTCTAAAACACTTAACAACAATACAAATGCAACCAGCATATTAAACGATTTAACCATTGGTGGAAATTCGATATTCAAAGCCAACGGATTTAATGTCTCAATTGGTGGCACACTCATTAACCAGAATTCAAATGCAACTGCGGCTATTAATACGGGTGGATTTCAATCGGGCAACATTAATCAAATTACCTATTTGAATGGGAACTCAGCCAATCAGAGCATTTCGGGTGTGACAGGAAATCTTACCAATTTCGCAAACCTAGTTGTGCAGAATACCGCTCCATCGGGAATTGTAGACTTAAACACGGCCACCAATGTGCGCGTTAATGGTTCGTTAACGCTTCAAAGCGGCGATGTTTCGCTTGGGGCAAACACAATAACCGTTGCTGGAAATGTGAGCAACGATGTAAACGTGAGCAGCGCGGCAGCTGGCTTCTTTGTGATGGGCGGAACAAGTGCTCAATTGCTGGGTGGCTCGGGCTTGGGTTCATTCCAGAACTTCAGGGTGGCCAATGCCGCCGGAGTTGAAGCTACCTCAGCTTTGAATATAAATGGTGTTTTGAATTTCAATACGGGCATACTCTACGTGAATAATTACCTGTTGACGTTGGGAACAACTGCAACAGTTACCGGAAGCCTCAATGCAGGTAGCATGATTCGATTGAACGGAGTAGTTTCTGACGCTGGTGTTAAAAAATTATATCCGGCTTCGGCATCCAGCTTTACATTCCCTATCGGCACAACCTTGCGCTACACTCCTGCAACGTTGAATTTAACTTCAAATTCAGCAGCAGGTTCCATTACTGTTACTCCTGTTGCTATTGCCCATCCGGCAACCACTGATCCATTGAATCGGGAATTGACGGCCTACTGGAAAGTGGAAAAAACCGGACTATCGCCTGCGGTTACCGTTAACCATACGTATCAGTATCATCCAAACGACGCCATTAACGGAACAGAAGCCAATTACCGCTTGGGCCGTTTCTTTAATAACGTTTGGGTACCTAATGGCGGAATTGCCGGAACAGTGAATGCAGCTACCGATGTAATTACATTGAATGGAGTAAATTACATTGATGGCGATTATACAGCGGGCGAAACCTCGGAGTTCAATATCATCACCACCTATTACAGCCGCAATGCAACATCTGGAGGTAATTGGACCGATGTGAATTCATGGTCGACCGATGCAGTCTTACAACACGATGGTGCGCCATGCGTTACACCGCCAACCAATAGCAACATCATTATTGCCGCAGGGCATACCATTACCTGTCAGATGGGCGATAACTCCAAAACACCTCCAACAACCATTGTAGACGGAACGCTGAATTTAGGCAATACATTTGGGCATAATTTCGGAACCGTTACCGGAACCGGAACGGTTGTAGTAACACCCAATGCATCCAACCAGTTTATCTTTCCCGGAGGTAACTTTACCGCCTTCACAAGTACAGGTGGTGGTACGTTTGAATTCAGCTCAACGGCTCTCGCCAATTTACCCACTCAGGCAACATACAACAACTTGCGCTTCAGCGGAGCAGGTACGAAGCGTTTGGCCAATACCAATTTGCAGGTTAATGGAAACATTACCATCGCAGCGGGAGTTTTATCGAACAGCCTGTTCAATAAAAACATTACGCTATTCGGCGATTGGACAAATAACGTAGGTTCTACCGGTTTCGTTGCCGGATCGGGCACATCGAACATAACTTTAGCAGGGGTAAATCAAAACATTGCCGGCGCTACGAATTTCTACCATCTCTGTGTAAACAGCACAGGTGCAGCAACGTTGAACAGTACCATTACCGTTACCAATCGCCTAACCTTTATACAGGGATTAATTGCAACTGGAGCAAACGAGGTGGTAGTAAACGCTGCGGCTACTATAACAGGCGGTTCGGCACTTAGCTACATCAATGGTAACTTGCGACGCATTCTTCCTGCGGGTGTTTTCTCGGCACAATTCGACATTGGCGATGCATCTAACTACACGCCTGCATTGGTAACTTTTGCCGGTAGCATTGCCGCCAACGGGCAAATTCTGGCACGCAGCAGCGCAGGCGACGATGTAAACATCTTCACTTCGGGTCTCAATGAGAACAAATCGTGCAACCGCACCTGGACGTTGACCCCAACATCGCTAAGCGGTTTTACAAGCGTGAATGTGAAACTCAACTTTGTGGCAGGCGATTTAGATGCTGGCGCAAATGCCCTCTTGTTCAATGCCGCACGTTATTCGGGCTCAGCCTGGACAAGCAGCACCAACGTTGTGGCTCAAACCGATTATTTGCAAGTGAATGGTATTGCAGGTTTGGGCACCTTCCAAATAGGAGAGCCTTATAATGCAATTATTTGGACCGGAACCGTAAGCAGCGATTGGAACACTACTGGAAACTGGCTACAAAATCGCATTCCAACATTTGCCGATAATGTGGTGATTAGCAATGTAGCGAACCAACCTGTATTGAGCATAGGCGCTAATGGGGCTTGTGTTGACCTGACTATGAATTCAGGAACAACCCTAACGATTGGCGCCGGCGAGTCGCTTGAGGTAAACGGGAATATCGTCGCAAATGGTTTAGGAATATCAGGAGCAGGAACCTTGGAAATCAAAGGTTCGAGCGCTTCACTTTCCGGTGGAAATGCACTCTTTAATATTACGACCAATATTCAAAGCGGGGCCACCTTTACATTGACTGGTGCCTCATCGGCCGAATTCCAGAAAGATCTGAATGTAGATGGATTCCTTGTTCCGGGAAGCAACCTCATTACCTTTAGCGGTACGCAAAGTTCTACCTTAAACAGTGCTACTGAGGTTGAATTTGGGCCATTAACTATTAACAAAACATCGAATACTGATGCTTTGATTCTGAACAGCGATATTCAGGTGAACGGTAGTTTAACCCTTGTGAGTGGTGATTTAAATCTTGGAACCCAAACTGCCGATTTGGGAACCACCGGAACGCTTGTAGGCGAAAGCAGCTTGAATAAAGTTTTTGGAACTACCGGCGTAATTCAGGCGCAACGTAATTTAAACGCTCCGGCTTCTGTTAATGTGGCCGGCCTGGGGGCAGAAATTTCGGCACCCGATGATTTAGGTTTAACGACCATTATTCGCGGAACGGAGCAGAAGTCGTACAATGCGGCGTACGGCATTAATCGTTACTACGAAATTCATCCTACAAACAACAGCGGCTTAAATGCTACCCTGGTGTTCAACTACTTCGACGATGAATTGGTAACCCCATTGGGTACCATTACCGAGTCTACACTTGATTTGTGGCGCTTCGATGGTGCCGACTGGACCCGCCAATTTGCAACTTTAAATACAGGAACGAAAAAATTAACCAAGACTTCGATTCCTCAATTCTCGATATGGACAGCCGGTTATTCATCGAATACACCATTGCCCATTACCTTGCTAGATTTTGATGCTTCTTGTGCAGAAAGTAATTCCATCAACGTTACATGGACCACGGCCTCAGAAACTCAGAATAAACTATTTGAAATTGAGCAAAGCAATAATGCTGTTCAGTGGCAAAAAATTGGAGAGGAGCCCGGTGCAACGAACAGCAATACTGTTTTAACGTATCGCGGAACGTATGCTTCACGCTTTAATGGTGCCAGCTATCTGCGCTTGAAACAAACCGACTATAACGGTCAGGTAACATACTTTGATCCTATTTATCTGAATTGCGGACAAAATTTAGGCAATAGTGTTTCGGCAGTTCCTAATCCAGCTGCAGATTATACAGAGCTTCGCTTTACCTCAGATGCCGACGATAATATAGAAATATCGGTGTACAGTGTAAGTGGCCAGTTATTACTACGTTCAACAGGAAGTATTGGCATAGGACAAACTTCAATAAAGCTTGATTTAAGCGAATTGCCAGCCGGAATTTATTATATGAATGTAAGCAGTGCGCATGGAATTCAATTTGGCGGTAACAAAACGCTGGTAAAGCGTTAGTTTTGAGAATTTCAAGATAAATAAAAGCCCTGAAAGATAACTTTCAGGGCTTTTTTGTTTATCCAAAAATGGAGTTTAATAGGGTCTAATGGCAAAGATTTTCATAAAAAATAAATGTATATTTTTGATCTTCGAAGTTTTAAAAAATCAATGCAATGAAAAAAGTATTTCAATACACGCAATTGGCATGTATAGCTGTGCTGTTTAGCTGTGGAAATCAGCCTGTATCTGAAGCAAAAAAAAATGCAGATTCGATTTCTGTTCAATCTTCTGATAGCGTAAAACAACCTGCTAAAAGCAATGATGAGAGTATTGAGGTGACGGAATTTTCAACCGCTGATATTCCCGCTGAATTGAAATTCAAAGGAAAAATTAAAGAAGCGATAAATTATAAAGATAAAAATGGTGAACATATTGTAATTACCACCGAAACGGGTGTCTATACTTCTAAAAACGATGAAAATGGGTTTTCAAACGCAGAATTGTATGCGTATCGTTATACCATAAATAACGGAACGTATAATCAAACGATGCGTGTAAATGATTTTGTGTACGACTGTCCTCTAGACATTCAGGCAAAATTTGTAGAAAATACGTTTCAGATTACTGATTTAAACAACAACGGAATTGCCGAGATATGGGTGATGTATGTAACCTATTGCAGAAGCGACATGAGTCCGGGCACTATGAAAATTATCATGTATGAAGGCGACACGAAATATGCGATACGTGGAGAAAATAAAATATTAGTGAGCGATATGAATGGGCGTAAAGAATATTTAGGTGGAAAATATACCGCAGATAAAGAAATTAAAAACGGACCAAAGGAATTTTTGGAATTTGGAATCAAATTATGGGAAGATCATATAACGGGCCTTTAAGTATTATTAAACATAAAAAAAAGAAATATGTATTTAGAAAATGGAACGATTAAAATTAAATTAACCGCAATACTTCTAACTCTATTTTATTGCGGTAATCCTTATTTATCGGCTCAATCAAAAAAAGAACGCATTGAAATTCTGAATGCAAGGGTAGATAGCTTAAATAGGGCGCTAAGTCTAGAAAAACAGTTACGCTCTGATGCAAAAGCTGAAAATATTAGCTTAAGCTATAAGCTAACGGAATCAGAACGAAAAGTTACAGAGTGTAATTCAATAAAAAATAATCTTGAGGCGCAGATAAGTGCATTAAGATTACAGGTTGACAGTAGAACGATTATTAATGAAAAAACAATAGGTCCACTCTTAGCACGCATTAATGAACTTGGTTGGCGTACGGCTATTTCGAACTATTATAATAAAACCAACATCAATGGCTACACGGTGTATGAACTTGATTTTTCTAAAGAACCTATTGATTCGTTGTACAAATACAATGTTATGGGCCCACAAGGCCTAAAAACTCAAATAGCAGTTGACGAACGAAGTAGGCTTTTATTTATTAAGTATGAAGTTATGTGTTGCCCCGGCGATAACAATGAAGGAATTATTTTTCCGATAGGTGATCAGCTATTCGCCATTGAACATTATTGGGGAATGTTTGGAGGAAATATAAGCCTCAAAATAGACAAACTTGATATTGGTTCTGCTGATTATTCAACAGGTGAGGATCAAGGTTATATTGATTCGATTATGAATATTTTTAACGAATAAGTAGGGCTTACTGAAAATTCAGATCGTGCAGCAGCATCGCCAGATAAATGCAGCAGATGCTAGGCGACAAGACAAAGATGTATATTTAATACTACGAGACACGGACAAGGAAGCCGATGTTGTATTTCTGACTAAGGAAATTATTCAGATTCTAAACCTACATCTGCACGGAAGTCATAAAGCTACATTTCAATCCCTTCCACTTAACTTGGCTTTAACGCGCCTTAAAGCAATAAAAATAAAGTTATTACGTATTTTTCAGTAGGACCTATTTAAGCAGGTAAATTAATGCTTGTAGAAAAGCGCACTATAGATATTTATTTTCTACCCCCCTTTGCGGATTTCTGTTTCTATGTGAGTTGCGCCTGTGTCGGTTATAGTGTGACTTGGCAGTCTTGTTTGATTTGTCGCCTTGTGCGTTGTCTGTAGGTTTTTTGCCCCGATCAAGCTCTGGTGTGGCAAACGTTAACGTATCCACTTCGCTTACTGGTATGGATTTGCGAATCAACTTTTGAATATCGCGTAAATAGGGAATCTCTTCCTCCATGCAAAACGAAAATGAGGTACCGTTTTGCCCGGCCCGACCCGTTCTGCCAATGCGATGCACATAGGTTTCGGGCACGTTGGGCAAATCAAAATTGAGTACATAAGCCAGGTTATCGATATCAATTCCGCGGGCGGCAATATCTGTTGCTACCAGAACCCTTGTCTTGCCCGATTTAAAGTTAACCAATGCACGTTGTCGGGCATTTTGTGCTTTATTCCCATGGATAGCTTCGGCCGTGTGGCCCAATTTTACCAAATCTTTGACTACGCGATCGGCACCATGCTTGGTGCGGGTAAATACCAAAACCGACTCGCTGCCCATGCGCTGCTTTAGCATCTTATCCAGCAATTTGCGCTTATTGTCTTTCGATACAAAATACACTTCCTGCTGAATGGTATCGGCTGTTGACGAAACAGGAGCCACCTCAACTTTAAGCGGATTTTTAAGAATGGTAGATGCCAGCTTCTGAATTTCGGGTGGCATGGTAGCACTAAAAAACAAGCTCTGACGCTGCTCGGGAATGCGAGTAAGAATACGGCGCACATCATGAACAAAACCCATATCGAGCATGCGGTCGGCCTCATCGAGCACGAATATCGAGAGCGATTTAAGATTCACAAATCCCTGATTCATCAAATCGATGAGTCGGCCCGGTGTGGCCACCAAAATATCGACTCCACGACGCAAAGCATCGGTTTGTGGTTTTTGTCCAACCCCTCCAAAGATAACGGCATGCTGCAAGGGCAAATGACGGCCATATGCCTGAATGCTCTCGCCGATTTGAATAGCCAACTCTCGTGTAGGAGTAAGGATAAGACATCGAATAGGACGTGGTCCCCTTGCATCCCATTTTTGTAGGTGCAGCAGTTGCAAAATAGGTATTGAAAATGCCGCAGTTTTACCCGTACCGGTTTGGGCACATCCCAATAAATCATTTCCGTGTAATACTATTGGTATTGCTTGTTCCTGAATGGGAGTGGGTTTTTCGTAACCTTCATCCTGCAAAGCACGCAGAATGGGTTCAATTAAATTGAGTTCGTTGAATAACATGATGGTAATGAGATGCCCTATTCCAAAACCGCACTGAATCAGTGAAAGAGCCGGGCGGCCCCTGAAAATTGTTTGTGAATTCCTTCTTTACGGCTATGGTCGCCTAAAGAATCAGTGAGAATGGCGCAAAGGTATAACATATTTCGCAGCTTAATCGCAGCTCAATTAGGAATTCTTCTTTTTTAGTCATTCATGCGCTTATTTAAAATGATATCTTGTTAATTTAGGAGCCAAATTAATGGTATGAAAGCAGTTCGACTCCTGACCCTCGGTTTTCTGAGTTTGTTTATCGCTAAGGTTAATAGCCAAAGCCTAATACTCGATACACCGCCACAAGGCAGTATCCGCACCGCTGCCGAGTGGGAGGAAATACAGGCCTTGGTAGTTACGTGGCGTGATTACAAAGCTACGTTAGCAGAAATTATTCGCTTTGCGCAGGAAGAGTGCAAGGTAATTGTGCATGTTCCAACTTCAAGCTCAATAGCAGCTGCTTCAAATGAATTAATGAACACTTACAATGTTATTATTGGCCCCAATGTTCAATTGGTAAGTCAACCCAGCAATTCTTTGTGGATTCGCGATTATGGCGCAAACACGGCTTATCTTAACGATGTAGATTCACTATTTCTGGTAGATTGGAAATACAATCGACCTACACGAGTTCAAGACGATAGTATTCCACGCCGGTATGCGCGCGAGCTGGATTTAAATCTGGTTCAAACCACCTTAGCTCCAAACCGTTTGGTGCATACCGGAGGGAATTTTATGTCGGACGGTTTTGGAACGGCCTTTTCGTCAAATTTAATACTTGATGAAAATACCGATAAGACTGAAGCCCAAATTGATGCCATCATGGAAAGCTACATGGGTATTAACAGGTACATAAAAATGGAGGTGCTGCCTTATGATGGTATCCATCACATCGATATGCACATGAAATTGCTCGACGAAGAAACGCTGCTCTGGGCACAATACCCCAACGGGATAGCCGATGGCCCTCAAATAGAGGCTAATCTGGCTTACGTGCTGGACAATTTTAACTCGGTATTTGGCACCCCCTACAAAATGGTACGAATTGTTGCACCTCCTGATTATTCATCAAACGGAACAGCCATTTATCCAAACAATTCTAGCGCTGATTACAGAACCTATTCAAACTCGGTTTTTGTAAATAAAACGGTGCTACTTCCGGTTTATCTTGGTCCTTTCGATACCACTGCAGTGCGTATTTATGAAGAGAATTTGCCCGGCTATCGGGTGGTTCCCATTGATTGCCGAACCATTATTGGGGCATCTGGCGCCATTCACTGCATTACACATTCTGTTGGAGTTAACGATCCCTTATTGATTTCGCATCAGCGTTTGACAGACACTTACGATACCCAGAATCCCTATCCGGTTGAAGCCCGAATCAAGCACCGTAGCGGAATCGCATCAGCGCAAGTGTATTACACCACCGATACACTGGCGGGCTTCAATACCCTAGCCATGGCACCTTCAGATGGTGCCGATATGTGGGTGGCTCAAATTCCGCCGCAGCCTGCAGGAACAAAGGTGTATTATTATATTAGAGGTATTGCCAACAGCGGTAAAATTCAAGTTCGACCAATTACGGCTCCAGATGGGTTCTATGAATTTGATGTATTGGATACCGGCAGCGTTACGGCCATAAAAAATCAAATACTTGATGCGGTGTTCGAAACTCAGTTGTTTCCCAATCCTTCGAATGCTATAACATGTATTCCTTTAAAAGCACCTGCTGCCATGAAGGTGAAAATAGAAGTAATAGATATGCGTGGAAGCTTAGTGCAGCAGTTATGGGACGGAACTGTTCCTGGCGGAGAATCGCGCGTTTATATTGATGCAGCCCAACTACCAGCGGGAATGTACTTTGTAAAAGCAACAACGCCTTTTGGAGCTGCTGTGCAGAAATTATCGGTGGTGCATTAAGCACTTGACGATTTAATTGCGCTAAATATTTGCATCGCAATTGCATGGATTAAATTAATTCATACCTTTGCGCTCCTAAAAAATAAATTTGCCATGCTAAAACAGTACGAAACCGTTTTCATTATGACTCCCGTTTTGTCTGATGATCAGATGAAGGAAGCGGTCGGCAAGTTCAAAGCCATACTTACCGAAAATGGCGCAAAATTAGTTCACGAAGAGAACTGGGGATTGCGCAAACTGGCTTACCCGATTCAGAAAAAGTCTACGGGTTTTTATCACCTTATGGAGTACAAAGCTCAGGGTGATTTTGTTTCAAAGCTCGAAGTAGCCTTCAAGCGTGATGAGCGTATTTTACGGTTTATGACCGTTGTGCTCGACAAGAACTCTTTGGCCTACAATGAGAAACGCCGAAACAAAGGATTTGAAAAAACCAAAAACGAATCGCCTGCACAGGCTTAATTTTTCTGATTATGTCAACAGCATCTGAAATCCGTTATTTAACGCCTCCTACAGTAGACGTTAAGAAAAAGAAATACTGCCGTTTTAAGAAAAGCGGTATTAAATACATCGACTACAAAGACGCAGACTTCCTTTTAAAGTTTGTGAACGAGCAGGGAAAAATTCTTCCCCGCCGCTTAACCGGTACCTCGTTGAAGTTTCAACGTAAAGTTGCACAAGCCGTTAAACGTGCCCGCCACATTGCGCTTATGCCATACGTAGCCGATTTAATGAAATAATTTAAGGAGGAAACAACATGGAAGTAATTCTTAAACAAGACGTAAAAAACCTAGGCCACAAAGACGAAATCGTAAAGGTTCGTCCAGGGTACGGTCGTAATTATCTGATTCCCCAAGGCTTTGCAATGCTTGCCAGCGAGGGTAACCGTAAAATGCTTGCCGAAAGTGTTCGTCAACGTGCACACAAAGAGGAGAAATTGCGCACCGAAGCTACCGCCACAGCTGACAAATTAGCGTCTGTGAGCATTCAGGTAGGTGCTAAAGTGGGCGAGTCGGGTAAAATATTCGGTTCGGTAAATGCCATCCAAATTGCGGATGCGCTGCGTAAGGCCGGAATTGAGATTGATCGTAAGAACATCAGTCTCGACGAAGAAGCCATCAAGCAAATTGGAACCTATACGGCACACGTAAAAATTTACAAAGACATCAAAGCCGATGTAAAATTTGAAGTAGTAGCTGAATAATTTCGAATGCAAAATACTGAAAGCCCTACGATATTCGTGGGGCTTTTTTGTTTTTACATAGGTTTTGTATTTCAAAATCAATATATTGCAGGATAATTTTAAACCAATTTACATGAAATCAACGTTACTGTTCACCTTAATTTTTTCTGCATTAATCGGTATTGCTCAAATACCTTACGGAACCTATCAAATTCCATTTACACCCATTTACACCCAAGGTGGAATTTCTGTTGACTTAAATGATGATCAATATTCTGCTAAAATCGCCATTGGATTTCCATTTCGTTTTTTTGGCACTGAGTACGATTCTCTTCACATTTCGTCTAATGGATATATTACATTTAGAAATTTACCCGGTTCGTTCTCACAGTTCAGTGTGGCCAACAGCATCCCGACCGGAGAGCAAGGCAATGCACCGGTAAATTCTATTTTTCTAACCTGGTGCGACCTGAATCCATCTGTTAATGGAACAATATCTTATTATACAGCTAACGAAGCCCCTAACCGTATTTTTATAATCAATTATAATAACGTTCCCTTATTTGGATGTTCAACGATTTTGTACACCGGTCAGCTGCAGTTGCACGAAACAAGCAACAACATAGAAATGCATATCACCAATAAACTTTTCTGCAACAATCAGGGTGGTTTAGGAAGTTATGCCATCGAAGGAATCCAAAATGCTACAGGTACTGAGGGCTATGCTGTCCCTGGCCGCAACAATTCGGGCGTATGGCAAGCGCAAAATGATGCCTGGCGCTTTGATCCCGATACGATTTCAGCTCCAAACTGCATCATGTCGGGACGCGTTTTTGCTGATTTTAATGGCAATTGTATGGTAGATGGAGAAGATTATGCCGTACCCGGACAAACTATCATACGTGACAATGGAATGGTGTACACCCAAACCCAGGCAAACGGAATTTACAGCTTCGAAGCCGATACGGGTTCGTATACGATTGGCATGAACGGATTAACGGCCAATTTGCCATTTGCTACAATTGTATGTCCCGAAAATGCACTACATGCTGTTTCCTATACCGAAGCGGGTAGCTCCGATTATATGCTCGATTTTTACGTGCATCCCGATTCGGCCTGCTCCGATTTACATGTAAATGTATCGCCAATGGGGCCGCTGCGCCGTTGTGCCGGTAACGATAACCATCAACTTATTTCCATTACCAATCATGGACTTTATCCGGTAAATAGCTATTCGATTACGCTCACAATTCCCGACTCTATCTATCTTTATTCCACAGTTCCTGCATATAATTCTCAAAACGGTAACGCTTACACTTGGAATTTTTCTGATACCTTGGTGTTTGGCGAATTTAAAACCATCCATCTGTACGATTCTGTAAGTTGTTATGCAACTGATGGTTTATCCAAGTGCTTTCAGGTTATAGCAGAAGGCTTCGAAGATTGCAATGCATCAAACAATCAGGCTCAGTTTTGTCAAATAGTAAACGGCTCTTACGACCCAAATCACATTCAGGTTTTGCAGGATGAATCACCCAACCAGTACGTTTATGAATGGGAAATCGAAGAAAACCGTCTTTGGTACACCTATCGCATTCAATTCCAAAATACGGGAACAGCGCCCGCACAAACCGTAGTAGTGAGCAATCCTATTCCAACGTTCTTCGACGAAACATCCGTACAACTGCTTTCTTCAAGCCATAATGCCATAATGGTGAATGCCGGCAACGGATTAATTCGCTTTATTCACAACCAAATCAATCTTCCCGATTCATCAGAGAATTTTGCTGAAAGCATCGGAACGATTGTTTACCGCATTCAGGCCACTCAGGAGCTTATGCCGGGGCAATTTGTTGCCAATGAGGCATCTATTGTTTTTGATGTGAATCCGGCCATTCAAACCAATGAAGCATTGGTAGGTATTCCTGAGCCAACGAGCATTTCTCAAGTCTCAAAAAGCGAACAATTGTTTTATCCCAACCCTGCATCCCAACACCTTAATGTAAATGCAGATCAGGTGCGAATGGTATCAATTTATAACTTACAAGGCCAACTGGTTTTGCAGCAAGCAATTGAGACCAACTCAAACACGGTTTCCATAAGCCAGCTTAAAGCTGGATTTTATGGCATTCAACTTATCGATACCTTCGGTAATATACAGAAAACGAACTTAATAGTTCAGTAGTTTTGAAACTATAATTATTTTGATTCGTTGGTGTAACGATGATTTTAGACTTAGGCTTACTTAGCCAGAAAATAAGTTCTTTAAAGAGTTTTGCCTTACTGCTTGGTGTGGTGTGCGTGTTTTTTGCACACGATGCAAGCGCTCAGAATGCAGTTCCTCAAGGAATTAATTATCAGGCAATAGCCCGAAATGCTAACGGAGGAGTTTATGTAAACCAAAATATCGCAGTACGTATTTCTATATTAGAAGGGACGGCTCCAGGTGAGTTGCGTTATCAAGAGCGTCATGTCGCCACCACAAATGTGTTTGGTTTGTTTACTTTAAAAATTGGAGCAGGAACGCCATTAATAGGGAGCTTTTCAGCCATCAATTGGTCCACGGCCAATCACTATCTAAAGGTTGAAGTGGATAATACGGGTGGATCTAATTATACTGATTTAGGAGAGAATGAACTGCTCTCCGTTCCTTATGCATTTTACGCCCAAACCTCGGGTAGTGGCGGATCGGGAAGCAGCGGGATTAATTGCTGGGATACTGATAGCGATGGGGTTCAGGATGACAATGAGGATATAAACAATGACGGAATTTGGGATGCACTTGACTGCCGAGGAGCACAAGGTCCTATTGGTTTAACCGGGCCTCAAGGGAATGTAGGTCCACAAGGGCAAACAGGAGCTCAAGGTCCTCAGGGTGCTACAGGCCCCCAAGGACCTGTAGGCTTAACCGGTCCACAAGGCCCCCCCGGTCCGGGCGGCGGACTTAATTGCTGGGACTTAAATGGAAACGGGAGCGAAGATGCTGCGGAGGACATTAACAACGATGGAATTTGGGATGCACTTGACTGTCGCGGTGCCGATGGCATTGCTGGGCCACAGGGAAATACGGGTCCTCAGGGACCTGTAGGAGCAACGGGTGCACAAGGAACAATTGGTTTAACCGGGCCACAAGGACCAGCGGGTGCAACAGGCCCCCAAGGACCTGTTGGCTTAACCGGTCCGCAAGGCCCACCCGGTCCGGGCGGCGGACTTAATTGCTGGGACTTAAACGGAAACGGGAGCGAAGATGCTGCGGAGGATATTAACAATGACGGAATTTGGGATGCACTTGACTGTCGCGGTGCCGATGGAATTGCTGGGCCACAGGGATTAACAGGCGCTCAAGGACCAGCAGGCAATCAGGGGCCACAAGGAAATACGGGGCCTCAGGGACCCGTAGGAGCAACGGGTGCACAAGGTCCTATTGGTTTAACCGGTCCACAAGGACCAACAGGCGCACAAGGGCCTATTGGACCAACAGGGTTGACCGGGCCTCAGGGACCTCAAGGGAATGCTGGACCTCAGGGACCTTCAGGAAGCACTGGCGCTCAAGGACCAGCAGGCGCAATTGGTGCAGTGGGACCTCAAGGGCCTGCCGGAAATGATGGCTTAGACTGCTGGGATTTGGATGGCGATGGCGTACAAGATGCACTTGAAGACAAAAACAATGATGGGCTTTGGAACGCACTTGACTGTCAGGGCGCGCCAGGAAGTGCGGGTAACGCATGGCAATTAAATGGTAATTCCTTCTCCGGATCAGAAGTCGAATTTTTAGGAACAACCGATAATTCACCCTTAAATATTAAGGTTAACAATCAAAAATCGGGTCGTATTGATGTTTCTGGAAATACAATTCTGGGATATCGTGCCAGTAATAATGGCACTAGCATAAATAGCTTCACCACAGCATTGGGCTTTAACGCATTATTTAATCAAGGTACAGGAAATCAAAATACTGCTATTGGATACAAGTCAATGTCCGGAAATGCAGCAAATTTTAGTGCAAACAAAAATACCGCACTTGGTCATCAATCCCTTTTTAGCATAAGTTCTGGGACTAACAATGTGGGGCTTGGCTACGAAAGCATGTACAGCATCAGTACCGGTGAATTCAATACTTCGGTTGGATCGCAATCATTACGTAATATATTTAGTGGTAATCAAAATACGGCTATGGGTTATTTGGCTTTGATAAATACCATTACCAGTAGTAATAATACCGGAATTGGATATGGGGCTTTACAGGCAAGTACCACAGACAATAATACAGCTGTGGGATCAAATGCACTAAGTTCTAATTCGGGTGGAGGATCAAATACGGCCTTAGGAGCCACCGCCGGATCGTTAAACGCTGTCGGCTCGGCAAATACCTTTGTGGGATATGCTAGTAATATTTTGAATACATCCTTAAATGTTAGCAATTCAACAGCGATTGGGAATGCGGCTATAATAGACGCCTCCAATAAAATAGTTCTGGGAAATACCAGTATTACAAGTATTCAAGGTCAGGTTGCCTTTACCACTTTTTCAGATGCACGAATAAAAGATAATATAGAGGAAAACATACCCGGACTAGCATTCATTCGCTTGCTGCGCCCCGTTAGTTATAATTACAACATCCGTAAACAAGATAATTTACTTGGGCTTAATTCTTCTTTGGATTGGAAAGAAAAATACGATGTCGAGCACATAAGGTTCTCGGGTTTTATTGCTCAAGAGGTTGAAGCCTCTGCTCAAAAAGTTGGATATAATTTTAGCGGTATCGATAAGTCGGGGACGCTTATCGGTTTAAGGTATTCCGAATTTGTAGTACCCATTGTAAAATCGGTTCAGGAGCTTGATAATGAAAACAAAAATCTGCAAAGCCAGATTGAATTACTTCGAAAGGAAAACCTCCAATTAAAATCAGATTTCGAGCTTCTGCAAAAACGATTGGATGCCCTCGAAAAGAGATAAAGCCTTAAAACGTTTTTTTCAATTCAAGCAGCATGCCCCAATTTCGGTAATTCTGCCGAATGGTGTTTTGACGCAATACCGAACCTAACGTAGTGTTCCATTCGGGTCGCATTCCTAATTGAAGATTTTCGCTTAACTTAAACCTTACATCTGCCGCAATTCGCGCATTTCCGATAATTTTTTGGAGGCCTGCTGAAGCATCCAATCGCACGAATTCATCCAGATCAGAATTGACAACATACCCCCTACTCCGCCACAGAAACCCTAAACTGCCTCCTGCAGCGATACCCACATCAACGACCGAATTGCGATAGGCTGTATAACGCAAGCCCAAAGGTATTTCAATGTAACTGATTCGGTTTTGCACATGGAATGGAAGGGCATCCACCGTTGATTGAGTGGTTACCATCGTCGTATCGGCAAAGGTTTGAAGAGATGAATCAACCGAGGCAACCGAGATTTCATAGAAATTACCCATATCCAAATACGATACAAGCGATAAAGTAGTGTCGTAAACAACTTGGTTGTAGAAAGTTATTTCGGGCATTGTTCTTATTAACCAATTGGTATATGCCGTACGTTCTCCGTAAACGCTATAGTAAATGCCCGATTGAAGGGTTAACCGTTCTTTGCTCAATTCAAGCCCCATACGAAATGATTCGCGAAAGGTATTCTCTTCTTCTTGCGTTCTACGTGTTACATAAGCACTTTGGCTGGTAGATGAATTTAAGTGTTTTACCGTATTAAAAAAACCAACTGAGGGTACAAGAGCCCATTCCCAAGAAGCCTTTTTAACCTCCCGCAATTCAGGCACGATGCCGCCTCCCACCGGTGTGTTTGATGTAATCGAGTCGTTTTTCGATACGGATGAGTCGGTGCCGTAGGCGTTTATAATTTCTATTGGGGTTATTACCTCAGCATGAGCTACTTCAACATCAGATATTTTAGTTGTATTATCGTTTTCAGTAGCATTCGTTTTTTTCTCCGCATAATCGTTTTTCAATAGATCGGCATCGGCATGTACATTTCCATCAAAATTACCGGCTGAAGTTTTTTCTGAATCTGAAAAGTCCTCTCCTGCGTTGTTCTTTTGAATCGACGAAAAAACAGCTTTAACGGGTGGGTACGTTGATTTATCTCGACGTTCTGACATCTGAACATTCCTATTATTGCCATTACCCTTTTTAGTATCGTTGGAGGTTTTTTGATTCATTACCTCTATTGCAGGCACGTTTTGCGAAAGACTACCCTCCGTTTCTGATGATGATGTTTGAGATGATAATTTAATTGCAGCAGCTGAACGTTCAATATTTACGAGCTTTTCGGTTTCATTTTTTGAAGGGTTGTTCTCCTTCTTTTGCGCCGATGGATTAATGAGGTCCGTGCTCCAAAATACAAAAGCCATAACACCTAACAGCAAAGCCAAACCGCCGAGTACGAAAATTCGTAAGCGTTTGATGACGCTTTTGCGTGAAAAATGTTGATCGAGCATACTGCTCGCCTCAGGCCAAAAGGAATCAATAGTATATGGCTCTTTTTCTTTCATTGTGAAACGTTTAATTCGGTCAACATCCGTTTGAGGAGATTTCTGGCTTTAAATACATGCACTTTTGAGGTATTGGCCGAAATGTTTAGCATTGCTCCAATCTCTTCATGTTTATATCCATCTATTACATGAAGGGTGAACACCGTTCGGCTCATGAGGGGCAATTCGCCTATGGCACGTTCTACCTCATGCAGCGCTTCTTTATTTTCTATGGAATTAATGGTTTGATCTAAATCTGAAACCATTACCAAACTCTCATCTTCTGTGCTGATAATCTGTTCTCTGTAGCGTTTGTTTTTTCGATACACATCAATGATATGGTTAATGGATATCTTTCGCATCCATGAATAGAAATGCAGCGTTTCATATTGTTTTACTGCACTTTCTAAGGAAATAATCAGCTTTAAAAACGATTCGTTTAAGGCCGACTTTATCTCATCTTCATTATTAAAGTACCGCCTACAGATTGCCAATAAGTCGTTAAAGCACAACGAATACAAATCAAAATGCGCACGGCGATCGTCCTGTGTGCATTTGATTAATAATTCGAGCGGCGGATTTTTCATATAAAAAAAGCCCTCCGAATTTGACGGAGGGCCTCATTTTTAGAAATGTATTAATGTTTTACAATGCGCTGAATGGCACGTTCTCCGGCAGTATTCCATACCGTTAGGAAGTACACACCATTGGCCAAATTACGAGCATCTATAAGTTGATTAGCATGAGTAATTTGCCCTACGGCGAGTTGTTTTCCATCAATTGCGGTAATCGAATAGGTTCCATTATCTAATCCTGCAATCACAAAATTGTCTTCAGATGGATTGGGATAAATGTTAACATCAAGCGTTGAAGTTTCAATTCCTGTTATATCATAACCAGTAATTGCTTGTGGACTGGTTACGTTGATCGTAAAGCCTAAATCGCTTAAGCGACCGCCCATCATTCCATCGGTACCGATTACCAATGAATCGCAATAGGTAGAAGTACAATTGCCGGCAGTAATCGTTAAACACAACCCATAACTTCCTGTTGTTTCAATGGTCATACTTGGATATGCTCCTTCTGCAGTAAGCGTAACGCCATTTCCTGATATGGTCCAGGTATACAATGCATTAGCAGCAGTAGAAGCATTCACCACCGTTACTTCAAACGGGCTCTGCTGGGTCATTACGAAATATGCTTGACAACTGGTGTCGTTGGGAATTGTATTATTCTCGGGGATAAACACATTCTGACATACGGTATCGGCGCAGGTATTGCTGCTCGAAACCACCATACACACGTTATATATTCCAGCCTGATTGTAAACATGATAAGGATACACTTCAGTGGAAGTTGAACCATCTCCAAAATCCCAAAAATAATTTGCAGTACCCGTTACTGCATTTGTATTGAAGTTGAAGCCATAAGGAATAAAGTATCCCGTTAAGGCTGAAGTAGAAGCATAAAAATTTGCATCACAGCCGCCGCCAGGATTGGTATTGGTTGTATCATCATAAATGTAAATAGTCTCGCAATCGTTGCAGGTGAATCCACCACCGGTAATATTAGCGCACACTTGATACACGCCCGGTCCTGGAAACGTGTAGGTGGCATTCCACCCCGAAGTGGTAGTACCATCAGGAAACGTCCATGTGGCGGGGTAATTTGCACCAGGAACAGAAAAACCATAGGTGTTTGAAACCCCGTTGTTTTGCGCCACTACGGTGCAGCCGGGGTTATTGTTTCCACCGCCACAAATTTGAATAATTTGGGTGCTGTAACACAACAAATTCGAGTCATTCATATAAACCGTCATAGTCACAGCATCTGTTGTTGGGCCATTGTAGGCCGCTGTAAAAGGACTCCCCGATCCAAAACCAGAACCATTTCCATAGGACCAAATAATGTTGTACTGCGTGGGATTAGCAAATAATTCAGCAGGCGCATAAAACGTATAGGTACAATTTGTTGTGTCTGCGGTGTAAGTAAACGTGCAATTAGGCTGCGCCATAACCGCCGCAACGCTGCTGATTAAGATAAGCGTAGAAAGGAAAAAGTTTTTCATGATATGGTTTTTAGGATTTCTGAAGTTTAACACGAAAGAATTATTGGGATGGTTTATTCTGGTTCTTATTTATTTCAAAATTAGCATAAATCGCCTGATATTTAACGATATAAATTTCAATTAGAGCCGTCATTTCCTAAAAACAACACCTCGCGTTAAAAAATCTTCGGGATGGTATTGTTCCAATTCTGAAAACCAGAAATCTTTGCCATTAAGCGTTAAAATAATTTCGCAACCTGCTTGTTTGGCTGAGGCTTCCTGCAATGCATCTTCAAAATCAACATCAGTGCACTTTAAGGCCGTTTCAACTTCTTGCGGCCCGCATGGCGAAATGGTGATATGTTTACAGAGAATCGAAATTTTTTCATGCGCCTTTTTACGTCCGCTTTTTTTTTCGGCAAAATAAAAAGCAATACCTAGGCTTAAGGTAGAACAAACCAGTTCTACATTGTATTTACCAGCCAGACTTAATACACGTGCACAACTATCGTAGGCCGGATATTCTTTGTTAAACACCGCCACGACAATATTGGCATCTACAAAAATCTTCATTTCTTGCGCGATTTGCGCATTTCGTGGCGGAGCTCAGAACCCGAAGGAGGCGTTTTAATGTACTTGGCCTGATCTTCGGAAACATGGCTTACCCAATCGCTCACGGGGTATTCTTCGAGTGAAGTGTAACCACCCGAAAGCAAGCGCCTTAGCAATACCTCGGTTAGACGACTAAGACTTATGCCTCGTGATTCTGCATAGATTTTTGCCTGTTCGATGATAGAAGCATCGAAACTTAACGTTATTTTAGAATCGGGCTGCATGAGAACTACACTCTTTATACGACAAAAATAAATTATTTGTTCGTATAAACAAATCCCCTACACCAATTTTTTATATCGGATACGCCGAGGCTCAACATCTCCTAAGCGTTTCTTTTTATTCTCTTCGTATTCTGAATAGCCTCCTTCAAAATAATATACCTGCGAATCACCTTCAAAGGCTAGAATATGCGTACATACACGATCTAAAAACCAACGGTCGTGGGAAATAATTACTGCACACCCCGCAAAATTTTCCAATCCCTCCTCTAAAGCACGAAGCGTATTTACGTCGATATCGTTTGTAGGCTCATCGAGCAGCAACACATTGCCTTCGGCTTTTAAGGCCATGGCCAGATGCAGGCGGTTTCGCTCACCACCCGAAAGTACACCCACCTTTTTACCCTGATCGGCTCCACTAAAGTTAAACCGGCTCACATAAGCGCGCGAGTTTAGCGAACGTCCGCCAATTTCCATAGTTTCATTTCCTCCAGAGATAACTTCCCATACCGATTTATTCGGATCGAGTGCCGCATGGGTTTGATCTACATAGCTGATTTTAACGGTCGAACCAATCTTAAATTCACCGCCATCAGGCTTCTCCTGATCCATAATCATTTTAAATATGGTGGTTTTACCACGTTACCGATTTGGCAAGATTACGCGGTTGATCCACATTGCAACCACGCATAATGGCAATATGATAGGCCAGCAATTGCAGCGGAATTACCGATACCAACGGAGTAAGTTCTTCCTCGGTTTCGGGTATTTCAATAACATGATCGGCCAAGCCGGCCACGTCTGTGT
>JBKCHQ010000285.1:0-9441 GCA_046302715.1 Bacteroidia bacterium
GCCTATTATTATTCTACTTTTGAGGAAGAGAACGAGAGCATTGTTAGCGATAGAAAGAAAATTGTTGTGTTGGGTTCGGGGCCAAACCGAATAGGGCAGGGGATTGAGTTTGATTATAGTTGTGTGCATGGAGTTTTGGCCGCAAAAGAATGTGGTTACGAAACCATAATGATTAACTGCAATCCCGAAACGGTATCAACCGATCCTGATATTGCCGATAAGCTCTATTTTGAGCCCGTATTCTGGGAGCATATTTACGACATCATTTTGCATGAAAAGCCCGAGGGGGTTATCGTGCAGCTAGGTGGACAAACTGCATTGAAGTTGGCCGAAAAGCTCGATCGTTATGGTATTAAAATTATCGGGACGTCATATAAAAGTTTGGATTTAGCTGAAGATCGCGGTTCATTTTCAACGCTATTGAAGGAGTACGGTATACCGTATCCTAAATTCGGGGTCATTGAGCATGCCGATCAAGCCTCTGATTTGGCGCGTGAATTAGGCTTTCCACTATTGGTGCGTCCCAGCTATGTGTTGGGAGGCCACAACATGAAGATTGTCATTAACGAGGAAGAGCTCGAAAATCATGTGGTGGATTTATTGAAAGATATACCGGGCAACAAGGTTTTGCTGGATCACTTCCTCGATAATGCAGTGGAGGCCGAAAGCGATTCGATTTGCGATGGCGAAAACGTGCACATCATTGGTATAATGGAGCACATTGAACCCGCTGGAATTCACTCGGGCGATTCGAATGCCACCTTACCGCCCTTTAGCATGAGCGATGATGTGATTCGGCAGATTGAGCAGCACACCCGCACTATTGCTTTGGCCATGAATACGGTTGGGCTTTTGAATATACAGTTTGCTGTTAAAAATGGAATCGTGTATGTGATTGAGGCCAATCCGAGGGCATCGCGTACGGTGCCGTTTATTTGCAAGGCCTACGACGAGCCTTATGTAAATTATGCAACCAAGGTAATGTTGGGTGCTAAAAAGCTGAAAGATTTTACTATCAATCCCCGTAAAAACGGATATGCGATTAAGATTCCGGTGTTTTCGTTTGAAAAGTTTCTGGGGGTGAATAAAGAGCTTGGCCCCGAAATGAAATCAACGGGAGAGGCTATACAGTTTATTGAGAACCTACAAGACGAAGTGTTTTTAAAGCTTTACGAAGAGCGTAATTTATATTTGAGTAGGTAGGTTTGGGAGATTATTAACGGGCAAGGTTAGCAAGTTTTTATTGCTCATGGTTTAAGAATTTCGTAGGAATCCTATCCCCCCCTGCCCAACGCGAAGCTACTGCCTTCGAATCAAATAGCCATTAAAAATCGTTTATAAACGTTTAAAACGGATAAATTTTATCCACCATCCAATAAAAAAGCCGCCCTTTTGGGGCGGCTTTTATCATTTCAACAACCAAATTGAAACTCAGTCTTTTGTTTCGGCCAAACCGGCAGCAGGGCTAACGGTTACCGTAAATGTTTTTTCAGTTTTACAATCGAAATTGCTGGCGGTCATCAATACCGAGTAAATACCCGGATACAGAAAACTATGTGCAGCATCGCCAGAACCTGATGCATATAATCCATCGCCAAAATCCCAACTAATTTCTTTCGCACCCGGAGCACTTACCTTAAAGTTTACTTCTTGTCCAGGTATGGTTTCTAAATTTTCTGCGCTTAACACTTCAACCTCGAAACCTTTTCCTTGTTTTACCTGAAACTGATCGATAACCGAGGTTCCGTTGGCATGGGTAAAGTGAATGAGATATTCGCCCACCTTTAAATTGCCAATGTGGCGGTTTCCTAAATTATCGCCCTGTGTAATCATGGGCCCTCGCCGATCAATTACTTTATACGACCACGGTTCGTTATTGGGGTTCTTCATCAATACCGAGCCCGATTGGTCAGCGCATATAGGCTGTTCTACTTTAACTTCAACACCATTCAGTCCTGCAATGTGCCCATGACGTACCGATTCCATGGTCATGAATGTACCTGCATTGTACTCCATTTTCGAACTTTCAATAAGTGCAGTAACACGAGCATTGTCATTTTGTGCCCTACCGCTCAGGCCAAGAGCTACAACTAAAACTGAAGTGTAAACTATTTTCATGGTGTGATGTGTTTATTTATTAATCGAAATGGTGTACTGCAAAGATGTGGTTGGAGTTTCGCCTGTGTAAACCACATCGACATGCCCTGTTACACCGGTAAGAAATTCCTTACTGATGGCGAATTAATCACTCAGATTAATCGAAAAATCGGCAATATAAATACAGCGTATGGCGTTATTTGTATGTAAGCTTTCAACGCCAGCTGAAAAAAAATGAGGATAAAATCGCACAACGAATCAAATGGTACCTTGGTGCTGTTAAAAACTATGAAAAAACTTATACCTTACATCCAGAAGGGCATGCCAGCCCGCTTGTATTTTTGCTGTAAATATTTTTAGATATGAAACGCTCATTGATTTTTTCTGCTGTGCTATCGATGGCATGTATAACAACTCTTAAGGCTCAAGTTCCAGCCAGTCCGCGTATGCCGGTTGACGAGGCAACAAACCTTGTTACCTACACCGATGTGGTGGATGAGCCAGGAATGACCAAAGACACGTTGTACAACCGTGCCCTGCGCTGGTTTAAGACGTTTTATAAAAATCCGGTTGATGCCATTAAGAATGCAGATGCCACTGCTTATAAAATTGAAGGAGGGTATCGTTTTACGATAAAGCGTCCCGATCCGGGCAGTAAAAAGGAGCCTGCTCCAATGGTGGATGCCGGCGTTGTGAATTATAAATTAAACATCATGTGTAAGGACGGGAAGTTCAAATACGAAATTACTTCGATGAGCTGGAAACAGGCTTCTTATTATCCCATTGAACGTTGGATGGATACCTCGGCAAAAAATTATGACCCCAATTTCGCCTTGTATCTTAAGCAAACCGACGAATACGTTAAGGATTTGGTGAAAAGTCTTGAAAATTATATCGAAACCGATCCGGTGAAGAAAAAGGACGATTGGTAGATCACTAACGTTGGCTGTTTCATTTAACAGGGCCACTCTCGATTGTTTACTGTGCTCAAGCTATAAATACAATTTGATTATATATTAGACTCAGGAGGCCTTACTACTTTTTTATATGTACGAAGCGAAATTAACATTGCATTGGAAAAGTAAATTTTGGAATAAGGGCAAGATTTTGTAGGAATCCTATCCCCCCCTTCCCGGCGCGAAGCTACCTCCTGCTGACCATCCTAATCGTATATATACGTTTATAAACGATTAAAACGCCTAGCCTGAATGAAAGAATTTGTTTTTTGAATTTGGGCAGTATTTCTGTATGCCACACCAGTAATTCCAATTGCTCAATAGAATCTCATAATTAGTCCAATGCTCGAATGAAAGGGAGATTAGCAGGGAGTAAATCGGATGTGCCCCAGAACTCTATCATGCTAAGCAGCAGCGAGGTATCATTTCTTTCCCTGATTAACATTTTACAGCTCGTCGATCGCTATTTATCAATTTTGTCAAAGAGGCAAAACCTTATATTTGGCTCATGAATCAATATATCATCGACTTTGAACTTCCCGATCAAATAAGCTCTGATTTTGTAAGGCTTATTCCTGCTCAACGCAGGCAGATTAATGAATTAATGGCAGAGGGTGTTATCCTTGCTTATGCGCTGGCCTCTGATCGGACTAAGGTTTGGGCAGCAATAGTGGCTGCTTCGGAGGATGAACTCAACGAAATTTTACAGTCTATGCCGCTTTATTCATACATGGAGCCTACGGTGTATCCATTGGCATTTTATAACGTTGCTGGAAGCGGCTTGCCCCTTATTTCTCTTAATTAATTCTCAATTTATTCGCAAAACATGAAGTTAAATAAACCATATTTTCTGGTGTTTTCGATCGGACTTTTTGTGTTGCCTTGCATGGCGCAGAAAAAAAAGAGCGACTCCAAAAAGGATGAGTCCATATGGAATGTAAATTCCCCCACAGGACCCACTAAAAGTCATTCGTTCGAGCTAACCGAAGGTACATGGATGAATTTGGATTTAAGTCCCGATGGAACGCAAATAGTCTTCGATCTTTTGGGAGATGTTTATATCATGCCTTCAAGTGGAGGTGAAGCCCGCTGTTTGCGTTCGGGAGCGGCGTTTGAGGTGCAACCTCGGTTTAGTCCCGATGGCAAATCAATTTCCTTTACTTCGGATGCAGGGGGAGCAGACAATATTTGGGTGATGGATCTGCAGGGCCAGAATGCACGACAGATTACGAAAGAAGATTATCGTCTACTCAACAATGCCATCTGGACCCCTGATGGTAACTATATAATTGCTCGAAAGCACTTTACCTCAACGCGTTCGGCCGGTGCCGGCGAATTGTGGATGTATTCCACACAGGGAGGAAGTGGAATGCAGCTTACCAAACGTAAAAACGACCAGCAAGATCTCGGGGAACCATTTATAACAAAAGATGGACGGTATGTCTATTTTTCTGAGGATGTTTATCCGGGCGGTTATTTTCAATACAATAAAGATCCCAATTCATTAATTTATGCTATAAAAAAACTCGACCGCGAAACCGGTGCCATAACCAACGTTACTGCCGGCCCCGGCGGTGCGGTTAGACCAGTTCTTTCACACAGTAACCAACATCTCGCTTTTGTAAAACGAGTGCGCAACAAGTCGGTGCTCTTTATTCGCGAGCTAGCAAGTGGTAAAGAGCGTGCTTTATATACTGAACTGAGTAAAGACCAGCAAGAAGCCTGGGCCATATTTGGGGTGTACACCAATTTTTCGTGGAGCCCCGACGACCGGTTTATTTACATATGGGCACAAGGTAAAATTCGCAGGATAGAAGTGAAAACGGGCACTGCCGAAGAAATTCCGTTTAAACTTACTGCGCGG
Organism: Bacteroidia bacterium; assembly: GCA_046302715.1. Taxonomy (GTDB): domain Bacteria; phylum Bacteroidota; class Bacteroidia; order M30B66; family M30B66; genus CAMCXT01. The sequence continues at coordinate 4,918 of JBKCHQ010000285.1, forward strand.
CATACCATTGCTGATGCACTTAGATTTAAGCAGAAAGCAGCAACCGACAGTTTTAATTTGAATGCCATTCGCAATGCGGTGACATCGGCCGATGGTAAAACGCTATTTTTCAATGCGGCCGGTTATTTATGGAAAAAACAACTTCCATCAGGCAAACCAGTTCGCATAACGAATACTGCCGAATTCGAATTTGAACCGGCGCTAAGTGCCGACGGAAAGCTATTGGCCTTTGTTGCCTGGTCTGATACCGCCATGGGGCAAATTAGACTGTTTAATCTTATTAACAATAGCGTAAAAACCCTTGCTTTATCTAAAGGAATTTATCGTATGCCCGCATTTTCGCCCGATGGCAAAACGCTGGTATATCTGAAAGAAGAAGGAAACGACCACCAGGGCTTTGCCTATTGTGCCGAGCCCGGATTTTATACGGTAAATATTGATCAACCCATACCCAAGGCGCTTAATGTTTCGGGAGAATTTCCTCAATTCTCCATCGATGGACAACGAATTTATTACCAAACCGGCGGCTATCTTTTTGGTGAACTCGAAAAGGCATTTAAAAGCTGCGATTTGAATGGTAGCGATGTACGCACGCATTACACATCGAAATACGTAAACCGCTACGTGTTAAGTCCCGATCAGCAAGCTCTTGCGTTTACAGAGCTTTTTAAATTATATGTGTGTCCGTTTATTAGAAACGGCCAGCCACTCGATATCAATAACGGTACCGATGCTTATCCGGTAAAACTGGTGAGCGACGATGCCGGCATTTATCCCCACTGGAGCAGCAATAGTGGACTTTTACACTGGACTCTCGGAGGCACATATTACACAGTGGATGCCACTCAATTGTTAAGTGCCGATAATACGGCTAAGCCCACTATAATTAAGAGCGACATTGGATTGAAACTGGCACACGACAAACCAGAGGGAATATTTGTATACAGCAATGCCAAAATTATTACTATGAATGGTACCACTGTGATTAACAAAGGAACCATTGTGGTAGAGGGGAACCGTATTATTGCGATTGGTGAGGCCGATAAGGTGACTGTTCCTGCAGCGGCCAAAGTAATGGATTGTAGTGGTAAGACCATTATTCCCGGCCTGGTAGATGTGCACGCACATTTGGGCACGTTCCGGTATGGACTAAGTCCGCAGCAGCAGTGGCAGTATTTTGCCAATCTCGCATTTGGCGTAACCACTACGCACGACCCTTCATCGAATACCGAAATGGTATTTTCGCAAAGCGAAATGGTGAAAGCAGGATACATGACTGGTCCACGTATATTTTCAACGGGTATTATTTTATATGGAGCCGATGGCGATTTCAGGGCGCAGATTAATGGATTGGACGATGCCCGCTTCGCCCTTAAACGCACCAACGCATTTGGCGCATTTTCGGTTAAAAGCTACAATCAGCCGCGCCGTAATCAAAGGCAGCAGGTTATTCAGGCGGCCCGCGAACAAAAAATGAACGTGGTGCCCGAAGGTGGTAGTCATTTTTACCACAACATGAGTATGATTATCGACGGACATACCGGCATTGAACATAACATTCCGGTGCATGATATATACGACGATGTCAAACGCTTATGGTCCGCTTCGGGAACGGGCTACACTCCCACGTTAATTGTGAGCTACGGCTCGGTAAATGGCGAATACTATTACTATCAGAACGAGAAGGTATGGGAAAACAAACGTCTGCTTAATTTCACTCCAAGAGCTTTAGTAGATCCGCGCAGCAGGCACCGCACCATGCTTCCCGACGATGAATACCAAAGCGGTCATATTCGGGTGTCGAATTCCTGCAAACAATTATCTGATGCAGGTGTAAAAGTGAACATGGGCTCGCACGGGCAAATTCAGGGCTTGGGAGCGCATTGGGAGATTAAGATGTTGGGCGAGGGGGGCATGAGCGCTTTTGAAGCATTGCGATGTGCCACTTATAACGGCGCCTACTATATTGGGATGGAAGATGAAATTGGATCGTTGGAAAAAGGCAAGCTGGCCGATTTTCTGATTTTAGATAAAAATCCGGCAGAAGACCTTACGAATTTGGAAAGCTTGCGCTACACCGTGGCAAACGGAAGGTTGTATGATGCATTTACTATTCAAGAACAGCTAACGGGCTCGCGCAAACGCATGCCCTTTTATTTTGAACACGAAAATGGCAGCAACGACTTTAAATTTCATGAAGAAACCGGTTGTTTTCAAGGACACAGCTGCGGTTGTCGTAAATAAAATTTAACTAAACAAAGAAACGTATATTTGGCCACCGAAAATTGAACTATGAGCGAAGCACATTCTCCTAATTATTTTAAATCAGCATCTCGTTACGGCGTCTATTTGGGCTTATTGCTCATTTTGATGCAAACCATTCAGTATTTGGCGGGTATATACGTATCGTCGGTGTTTAGCATCTTAACGGGGTCTTTATTTGTGGCGGGTGTGGTTTTGGTAATTCGCGATTTTAGAGATAAAGAGATGAACGGCTGGTTGAACTTTGGCGAAGGGGTTAAGGTGGGAAGTATTTCTTCCATGGCGGCCGGTTTTTTATATGGTGCCTTTATGTTGGTGCTAACTCTTTTTATAGATCCTAGCTTTATTGAGGAAACCATCTTACAAACCATCGAAATGCTGGAGACTGCACGTGTACCCGAGGCACAGATGGACGAGTTAATTGAAAATCTAGAAAAATCTACTGCATGGGATTTTGCGTATGCACCGGTATTGCAATTTGGAATAACTGGTTTGATTATAAGCTTAATCGCCTCTATATTTTTGCGTAAGTCGCCTGACAGTACTTTTGAAAAAGACACGCTCTGATGCCTGATATTTCTGTTGTAATACCACTCTATAACGAAGACGAATCGCTGCCCGAGCTTAGCGCGTGGATTGAGCGCGTGATGCAGGAAAACAACTTTACCTACGAAGTAATATTTATTGACGATGGCAGTACCGACAGCAGTTGGCAGGTGGTGCAGCAAATTCGTGATAAAAATTCGTGTTTCAGAGGCATTCGATTTAGACGTAATTATGGTAAATCGGCCGCTTTAAATGTAGGTTTTGCAGCAGCTAAAGGTGATGTGGTGATTACTATGGATGCCGATTTACAAGACAGTCCCGATGAAATTCCAGATTTGGTTAAACTAATTCGTGAGGATGGATACGATTTAATTTCGGGATGGAAGCAAAAACGTTACGATCCCATCACCAAAACCTTACCTACCAAGCTTTTTAACTGGGCAGCACGTAAAATGAGCGGCATTTATTTGCACGATTTTAATTGCGGCCTCAAAGCGTATCGCAGCGATGTAATTAAGAATATAGAGGTGTATGGCGAGATGCATCGTTACATTCCCGTTTTAGCCAAATGGGCCGGTTTTAAAAAGATAGGGGAGAAGGTGGTGCAGCATCGTGCACGCAAATACGGCACTACTAAGTTTGGATGGGAGCGCTTTATCAACGGTTTTTTAGATTTACTCAGCATTACGTTTGTTTCGCGTTTTGGCAAAAAGCCCATGCATCTTTTTGGCTTTTTAGGCACCATTAGTTTTATGGTGGGTTTTTTTATTGCCCTATACCTTACCTACGCTAAAATTTTTCATCATGCCTACCGTATGACCGAGCGGCCAATTTTTTACTTCGGTTTATTGATGATGATTATGGGAACACAGCTTTTTTTAGCCGGGTTTCTCGGCGAGCTCATTTCGCGTAATGCAGGCGACCGCAATAATTATCAGGTTTCGGAGACGTTAGGGTAGGGGATATACGATATATGATATACGATGTACGATGTACGAAATTCGAAATACGAATTACAATTTTACAATCTTTACGATGGATGCAGCGTCGTTCTGTAATTTAAGGAAATAAACACCCTGCTTTAAGTCGGATAGATTAAGTGTAGTTTGGCTGGAATGTATGACACCATGTTGAACCTTTTTGCCTGATAAATCAATGATTTGAAAAGATGAACCCAGCCATTCGGCAGCGGCATGTAGGGTAACAAAATCATCGGCTGGATTGGGGAATATGCTTAATTCATTATTCAATTTATCCATCCCAAGGGTTGAAATAAAATGGGCTTTAAATGTTTGTTCGGTAAGCGAAAGGGTATCATTAAACAATGGATTTAAGGTGTCGCTTAAAACGGCGTTGCTCTCCCAATGCGAAAAAACATAGCCCGATAATGCTTGCGCTTCAATCTGAATTGGCACTCCGTCGAAATAAATTCCCTGCCAGGGATAGGTTTCGGGTTTAAGTGTACTGATGCTAATTTGCCCCGCATCAGCTGGATATACCTCCAAATTCACCTGTACCTGTTGTGGCAAATTGAAGCTGCTTTGCAGATGATTTCTCATATTTTCGGGTCTGCAGGCCAGATCGTCCATAAACATCAGGTGATTTTGATAATAGGCATTCATCTGTCCCGGCACATTGTTCGGATCGCCCCAACGCTGGAACTCCTTCGGCATTTCAGCAACCGTGCTGTTAAATACAGCCTGTTCCATGGGAAGT
>JBKCHQ010000286.1:0-2665 GCA_046302715.1 Bacteroidia bacterium
ACCTTAATTTTAGCTACTTCTTCGTAGTAATTTATCATCTGATACTTATCGGTAAAAATATATAATAGACTTACCCCACCGCCATTTTCTTTCCTTCATTCAATAACTCAGCCGGCGGTACAAAAGCCATTCGCCAAGTCACATTCATGGGCTTATTGCCCTCGTGTTTTATGTACTGCAACGGCCCGCAAAATACAAAGGCCATGGTGTTGCCATTTTCGTCGCGGGTAGCTTCGCGCACAAAAAGCAGAATCTCCTTTTTAAGGCTTGCCTGATTGATATACGATTGACCAACTGAGCTGTTTTCGGATGTGCTGTTTTGACTCTGCCAATGGAACAGCTCCTCGCTGATGAAATAATCGTGGTACATCGTGCTGGGCTTAAAGCTGCCTTCGCTTTTATCGAGTGTAACAAACAGCAGTTCTGCATTTGCGCGGGCAATCTTAAAACTGCCTTCACGGCTGCTGGCCTTGCGGTTCAAGGTGCTTTCCGAAAGTCCTGCCAAAATCTGGTTCCGTGTATAACGGCCATGCAAACGCAGCACCGAGGTCAAATTTCCACTGTAGGCTTTCTCAACGGCTGTGAGTTGCTTGATGCGGTAATCGAGGTATTCCACTATCTCGGCGCATATATTAGTGTTTGAGGTAATGGGCGCTAAGGCCAGTAAAAGCTGGTCGAACGTTTCTACTTCAGGCGCAGCATCAAATACATCGATATACAGCATCATCAAATACTGTTGGTTCTCCAAATTGCTTGTGTCGCAGGATTTATCGGTAATAAAGCGCCGAATAAATTCGAAATAACTTGTGCTGTCTGTGCTCAGCCAGGTAGAACCAAGCACCTGGGCAATGCGTTTCTCCAATTCGTTCGGCTCTGTGGTAGATCCATTAGCCCGCTGCAGCAACTGATGCCACATGAATTTAGTCGCATAGATCTTGTGCAGGCCAATTTCGGTCATGCTGCAGAAATTCTCAAGACTCGTGCTTAAGGTGTATTCCGACTTATAGCGTACAATGGCATTTACCAATGTTTGTAAACCGCCCCGGTATGCACGCGTAATGTTTTTGAGGATGATTTCCTTTGCAGTTCGTTCCAGTGTAATGGAGCAACCCAAGGGTAGATGCGGGAAGTCGTTCTCAATCTCTTCCTTCACCCGTGTATGCGTTTTGCCGAGCATTCCTCTGAATTTGTGCTCAAAGCTGTATTCGGCATGTTGTTGCCCCACAAAATCGAGCACCGTAAGGCACGACTTGTCTTCGTGCAAGCGCAAGCCCCGACCGAGCTGCTGCAGGAATATGGTTAAACTCTCAGTCGGCCGCAGAAAGAGCAAGGTGTCGATTTCCGGAATATCAACTCCCTCGTTGAAGATATCGACCACAAAAAGATAGTTGAATTCCCTGCTCTTAAAGCCCTGTAAAATGCTGTTTCGCTCTGAAGCATTATCGGAGGTGAGATAGGCCGATTTCAAGTTCTTCTTGTTGAACTGTTCGGCCATAAATACCGCATGTTTTTTCGACACACAAAAGCACAATGCCCGCACTTCATGAATATCCTTGAGGTATTTGTCGCAATTGCGTAAAATATCGCCAACACGGCGGTGATCTTCGCTGTAAATGCGTTCGAGCTCGTCGATGTCGTATCGGCCACGACGCCATGAAACACCCGAAATATCGACCTGGTCGTTGATACCAAAGTACTGGAACGTACAAAGTAATCCGCGGTTCAAGGCCTCGGGCAAACGTATCTCGGCCGAAATGCTGTGCCCAAAATACTGCGCAATATTATTGCCGTCGTGCCGCTCAGGTGTAGCAGTTAAACCCAGCAATATCTTAGGCTCGAAATGATTCAGTAGTTTTTGATACGAATTGGCTGCACTGTGATGCACTTCATCGATGATGATGTAATCGTAATAGTCTTTGGCCAGGCTCAGGCGGTCGATGCGGTTATTGAGGGTTTGGATGGAAACAAAGGCATGTTTGTAATCTTCGGGCTCACGGCCTCCAAACCACAGCGATCCAAAATCGTTGTTTCGAAGCACCTGTCTAAAGGTAAATCGGGCTTGCTTGAGAATTTCCTCGCGGTGGGCCACAAACAGGAAGCGAGCCTGTGGATGGGCTTTTAAATATCGCTTAAAATCGAAGGCCGCCATCACTGTTTTACCGGTTCCTGTAGCGGCAACAATAAGGTTGAGCATTTCGCCCCGACTGCGGCTCAATTCAAGCTGGTCCAGAATCTCTGTTTGATAGGGGAAAGGGGAGATGTCGAAAAAACCGGTGGGATTTTCTTCGTCGGGTTTGCGAAAGCCGGCATTCAGTGCCTCGAGCAATTTGGGTCGGTGCACTGCAGAATCGTACAACTCGAAATTGGGATCGTTCCAATACGTTTCGAAGGTGCTGCGGCATTTGGTGATGATGTGCGGAATTTCCTGTTGCGTAACCTTGATGTTCCACTCGAGCCCGTTGGTGAGGGCCGAGCGGCTCATATTCGATGACCCGATATAGCCCGTATGAAAGCCTGTATTGCGCATAAACAGGTACGACTTGGCATGCAGCCGCTCGTGTTTGGTGTTGTAGGATATTTTGAGCGTTACATTCGAAAAACGGCTCAGAAAATCGATGGCCTTCACATCGGTGGCGCCCATATACACCGTACAAATTACGCGCAC
>JBKCHQ010000287.1:0-27790 GCA_046302715.1 Bacteroidia bacterium
AATCACATGGAAAGCCTTTGTATTCAAGTCATATGCTCGATTTGAGCGAAGAGCCCATTCACGAAAATATCGAAATTTGTAAACGCTATCTCGAGCGGATGTCGAAAATGGGCATGACCTTAGAGATTGAGTTAGGTGTAACCGGAGGCGAAGAAGACGGTGTTGATAACACGCATGTTGACAGTAAGCACCTATATACGCAACCTGAGGAAGTAGCTTATGCTTACGAGGAATTAATGAAGGTGAGTCCTGATTTTACCATTGCAGCTGCATTTGGAAACGTGCATGGTGTATATAAACCCGGTAATGTAAAGTTGCAGCCCATCATTTTGCATAATTCGCAAGAGTACATCCAGTCTAAATTCAATACCGAAAGTAAACCGGTTAATTTTGTATTTCACGGTGGTTCGGGCTCGTCGGTCGAAGAAATTCGAGAAGCCATATCTTACGGTGCGGTTAAAATGAACATCGATACCGATTTACAATGGGCATTTTGGGAAGGCGTGAAAGATTATTACGAAAGCAATAAAGGCTATTTGCAAGGCCAGATCGGAAACCCAGATGGCGACGACAAGCCCAATAAGAAGTATTACGATCCACGTGTATGGCTAAGAAAAGGCGAAGATGCATTTAAAAAACGACTTGAGCAGGCATTTGATGATTTGAATTGCATGAATCGAATCGCCTAATTCAGGTCTGTTTAGCCTAGTTTTTCATAACCAATTATAGATTTATAAGGCTTTTAGGGCGTAATTGGGGATGGGGCCGCCAACCTCCTCCCCAGACTAAGTTAAGTCTTATCCTACAAGCTACTCGTTAGTAAACGTTTATATTCGTTTAAAACGGGTAGTATTCCTAACTAATGAATTAACCATTTGTAAGTCATGTTGTTATTACCTCGGATTAATCCTACTTCAACGGCGTCATATAAAGCTCTTGAAGCTCATTATCAGACGATAAAAGCAGTTCATCTTTCTGATTTATTTAAGCAAGATGCAAAGAGAGCTGATGCTATGTCTATAAGATGGAACGACGTCCTGTTCGACTATTCAAAAAACAGGTTGAATTCAGAAACCCTCGCACTATTATTCAGCCTGGCTCGTGAATGTGGCTTGGAATCAGCTATTAAAGCGCAGTTCGACGGACAAATTATTAACGAAACCGAACAGCGTGCCGTACTACATACTGCACTGCGTAATCGTAGCAGAAATGTGGTTTTAACCGCAGGAAAAGACGTGATGCCTGATGTGCACGCGGCATTATTAAAAATGAAGAATTTTTGCGATGGCATACATTCGGGAACATTTACCGGTTACAGCGGCAAAGTCATCCAAACCATTGTAAATATTGGAATTGGCGGTTCTGATTTAGGGCCATACATGGTTTGTGAGGCGCTGAAACCCTTTGCAGTGGAGGGAATGAACATTAGGTTTGTATCTAATGTTGACGGTACGCATATTACCGAAGCCTTGAAACAGGCCGATCCTGAAACTACTTTGTTTATTGTGGCGTCTAAAACCTTTACCACGCAAGAAACCATGGCAAATGCACAAACGGCTCGAGCTTGGTTGATTGAACATAGCAAGGATGCTAATGCAGTATCACGCCATTTTGTGGCCGTGTCAACCAATGCTCAAAAAGTGAAGGAATTTGGTATTGCTCCTGAGAACATGTTTGAGTTTTGGGATTGGGTGGGCGGACGATTCTCGCTATGGAGCAGTATTGGGTTATCGATTGCTTTGTATTTGGGTTATGCGCGATTCGAAGAGCTGCTTGATGGTGCCTATCAAATGGATCAACACTTTCGGGATGAGCCTTTTGAAAATAATATTCCCGTTTTGATGGGCCTAATAGGATACTGGTACACTACGTTTTTTAATGCTCAAGCTCATGCGGTATTGCCCTACGATCAGTACATGCATCGTTTTGCTGCATATCTGCAGCAGGGCGAAATGGAAAGTAACGGGAAGTATGTGGATCGTAATGGCCAAAAAGTTAATTATCGCACCTGTCCAGTTATTTGGGGCGAGCCGGGTACGAACGGCCAGCATGCCTTTTATCAACTTTTGCATCAAGGCACAGAATTCATCTCAACCGATTTTATTGGTTATGCTCAGTCGCTTAACCCATCGGGAAGCCATCACCAATTGCTCATGTCAAATTTCTTCGCCCAAACTGAAGCTTTGATGAACGGTAAAGGCAAGCCAGAGGTTGAAAACGAACTTCGCCAAAAAGGGTTTGCTGAGGAGGAAATTATATTCCATGCGCCATTCCGAATCTTTGAAGGCAACAAACCCAGTACAACCTGGTTGTTTAAAAAACAAACGCCCTTTAATCTCGGAGCCCTTATTGCCGCTTATGAACACAAAATCTATGTTCAGGGAATTTTATGGAACATCTTTTCGTATGATCAATGGGGGGTAGAGCTTGGTAAACAATTGGCCAATTCTATACTTCAAGAATGGGCGCATCCTGATGCAGAAGGTAAGCACGATTCATCTACTACAATGCTTATTCATCAATTCAAACAATGGGGCAAGTAATATTTATTGCCTTATTAGCAATTTGCTATTGCACTTCATCGTCTTTCCGTCGTTATCGTATCCAACAGCGAATATCATGGTTCCTAAAGGTAAATCTGAAAGTTCTTTATCCATGAGCATTCGGCCTTCGATAGTATAGAATCTGATACTTGAATATTGCTTCGGATTTTGGAAAAATTGATCTAAACTAATCAAGCAGGTTTCCAAAGGATTCAAATGTGCTGAACCTTGGACCGTATTTGGATCAAAAACAATATCGGTGCATACTGGCAAATGGTCTGAAAAATCATGCAAGGCAGTTAACACCGAATCGGGCACACTCAAATTTTCAGGTTGAGCAAGTATAGATTGGTTGAAATGGTTACCATCGTTGCCCACCGCGCGGTAGGTTTCGGGAATAATTCGCATTCCATAAGTACCGTTAAGAACTGCTTCGGTACACAGAATAAAATCGAAGCGGTCGTCCATACCGCCTGTCACGCCCAAATCGAATGATGTTGTTCGGGGACTTTGGGTGTGTATGTCGCTGTAAAGTATGTTATTGGACCAGCTGCCTGCACGATTTATAGGATCGTAAAATTTTGCGTTGCCCTCGGCTGTTAGATGGGTCCAAGCAGGTTCGTCGGCGCCGTAAAGATTGAGGTCGCCCATAAGTACGTAATTGTTTGATGCCGGCCGATTATTGGCGTAAATGCGGATGTCGGCAGCTTGTTGGGCACGTAAATCTTCGTTTGATGTACCCTGGCTCGATTTAAAATGCACCAGCATGCAGGTGAGCCAAACAGTATCGGGATGTTGGGTGAAATCTTGATTGGCAGAATAAAACGTATAAACATTAGTACGGCGAGGAGCCGTAGCGAGCGAGAATTGTTTGGCCAGTTTTATTTTGTCTTTACGGTAAAATACGCATCCCATAAGTTCGCTTTCTTCCACCCATTGGGCATGTTCAAAATTTGTGGAGGAGAAAACATATTTACTGAGGGAATCCAGCGCATTCGAGTTAGTGAGTTCATTTAATCCCACAATATCGGGTTGCAAATAGTTGATAATAGGGCGGAGAAGGGGCGCTTTAAAAGCATTGCCCGCAGGAAACCGCAACACATTGTAGGATATAAGCTTGATTGTATCCATTTGGGCTTCTAGCGCATTAATGAAGACCACTAAAGAAAAAAGAACAAATACCCCAACCCGTAAATTCATTAGTTACAAAGAAAGATTTTTTATGGTAAACTTTCGATGTAAATATGTTACTGAATCGGTTTTTTCACCCTTAAAATAATTCAGCCTTTTTTTGATATGACACCAACAAGGCAACGAAGAAATACGTATGCAATTTCTTCATAACAACACGGTTACAATTCGCTGTATTTGCTTTTTTTGCGAATAAAATAATCGGCAACCACCGAACCCATATATACGCCTGCACTATTTCGGTTTTTCTCCTCCAGTTTTAGCTTTGCTCTTTTCTTTTTTATTTGAGGCAGATATCGATAAAAGTGAAGGTGGGCTCGTATTATGGCGAAAAAATGGGCAATGCCATTAGTGAATAAAAATTTAAAGGCGGCCACCCCATCAAGCAACATTCTAACGAATAGGGAACGTAATAAATATTTTCCTTCAATGTTTTTGTAAATGAGCTCTAGGTTGTTTCTAAAGTTGAGATACGTTTTTCGCCAGTTGCCCTTATCTAAGGTGCCACCACCAATATGAAATACTACCGAAGCTGGCTCGTAGAACACTTTATAGCCACGATTTTTCATTCGCCAGCATAAATCAATCTCTTCCATGTGTGCAAAAAATGATTCATCAAAGCCATTACAGGCGTTAAATACATTGGCACGTACAAACATACATGCTCCGGATGCCCAAAATACCTCGGTTCGGTCGTCGTATTGTCCCGTATCTTCTTCAAGTGTCTCAAATATACGGCCCCTGCAAAACGGAAACCCCAATCGGTCAATAAAGCCACCACCTGCCCCGGCATACTCAAACTGACTACGCTGTTTAAATGCTCTTATTTTAGGTTGAATAGCAGCAATTTCTGGATCACTGTCGAAGAGGGCTTCCATGGGCGCTATCCAATCAGAGGTTACTTCAATATCTGAATTCAATAGGCAATAAAATTCGGCATCTACATGTTTGAGGGCTTCGTTATATCCCCCCGTAAATCCTTTGTTTTCGCTATTTAGAATGATGCGTATGTCTGGAAATTCAGTCTTAAGCATTGCCACCGAATCGTCGCTTGATGCATTGTCGGCTACAATAATTTCTGCCTGTGGCGAAAATTTAATTACGGTAGGTAGAAACTGCCTCAGTAGGTGTACTCCGTTCCAATTTAATATGACTACCGCTGTGCGTTTCATTAATTAGAGGTAAATCTTACCGAGGCGTCATAAAGTTCTGCCTTAACTGGCTACCGTAATGTGGATCTGCATCCATAGCATCAATGTCGTTCGTTTGAGTATCGCGTTTCATTACTAAAAACATCCACTGGTCATTCATAATTTCGCCCACCGCGTCGGAATGTATGAGGGCAAAATCGTTGGTAATTAAATCGGGGTTGTAAAATACAAAGCGTCGGTTGCTTTGATTGTTAATTTTATAGTATTGCCAGATTTCATAAGGGTAGGCCGAGGGCTCTCTAAGGCTTTGTGTTCGATTATCGGGCGGGCCATATTGCAAGTATACACGACCTCGATCCGTCATATACCCTTTGCGTATTGATGTGCCAAATGCCAATTGCACTTTTCGCACTTCCAGATAATATTTTTCCCAGGCCTTTGACGGATTTTCGGGACTACGATTTTTCCAAAACGCCAAAAAGAACTGCTTCATGTTTTGCAGATTTTTTTCTTGAATGAGTCGTTCGGCAAAACTGTTTTCTCGCGGCGAGGCAATTGGCGAAATGCAGCGCATGTGTTCGGCTAGACTATCTGCATTAGCATACTGCTCTGCAAAACTTCCTTCCGTAATAATTGATACTATCTTATCTGGTTCTATGCTGGTAAATGGATTATACCGTGCAAAGTTTGCCGATTTACTAGCGAGTAATGTATTCTCAGCATCTCGTGCTTCAACTACCAAACGGTATTGGCCGGTGCTGAGTTCGCTGATATCCAATTCCGACAGCATGGCATTCACACCAGCCGACCCCATCTTTTTAAATCCGCCGAAATTTTCAAGCTTCTTACCACTCTCTGCCTCCTCAACAAAATATTGTATAACATATTTTTTTCCCTCTCCAAGAATGTCCAATGTTTTATAAACTTCTGTGTAAAAAATTATTTTATCAGTTTCTGCCGGATAATAGTCGGCGAGATAAGGCATAAGTAAATATCCTCCCTTGTGAAACATATCATTTTTGTCAGACTTTTCGGCACTTTCGATCAATTGTATATCAGAAAAGCTCACCGAATCGGGGGCGAAATGGATGCTGAAGGTATCGCGTGCAGTCACCTTTTCGAGGGTTCGATGGTTATCATTTATACTGAGCTCGAGGGCATAGGTGCCGTTTGTGATGGGTATGCGAAGTTGATGGAGGAAATTGAATTTGCTGCCTATCGAATCTTCTGTTTCTGGACTTAATAAGTTAAATCGGTCGGCAAAGTGAATTCGATCGTCTTTGTACACTGCAATAAAAACTTCAATCGACGACTGAAATTTACCTGCATCATTTGCGGTATATTTCACGCTATTGCCTTTAACGGTTAGCGTAGTTTCGAGATACGGCGTTTTTCCCAGACTCTGAAAGCGGTGGTAGCTGAGCATGGCTTGAGGTCGGTTACGTTGTGCGAAACCGAGAATTGGAAGTAATATCCAAACCAATGCTGTGAAAGAAATTAAACGCTGCATGCTACAAATCTACGTAATTAAAGGGGCATTAGGATTACTGTACAATTTTTGACTTTGATCTGCTTTTAAACTCCTTCCAATCATCAAATTCGCGACGGTAAAAGATACCTACACCTTGCGTGTAAGGTACGTCATTGGTGACGAGCAAATACTGGTTAGAGCGATTAAAGGCTTTGATGCGCACTGCTCCATCTTCGGTAACTTTAACTTCAATATTAAACTCGCCCACCATTCCAGATGTATTGGTAACCGAGGATGTACTGGTGTTACCTGTTCCTACGCTGCCATCTATTGCCACGCGATCGTTAAAGAGTTGTGTGGAAAGATTAACGTTTACTTGATCGGCGCTTGTGGCGTCGCCCTGCATGTAATTCACTCCCAAATTCACATCGTTACTAATTTGCGATAACATATTGGTAAGCTGACTGCTCAATAACTCCGAAACGTTGCTGCCAACATTGGAAATGGCCGATGCATTGGCCACACCGCTCTGATTGGGCAGGAATGTTCTGAACACCAACAATGAAAATACTTGCCTATTTAAATCGTCTTCATTAACAATTTGAGATTTTAATAGGTTTCGGGTAGCTTCATCTGAGTTGGGCAGCAGAATGTCGAAGTTTACTTGCGGTTGCATCAGCTTGTCAGAGAGCATCATCATGGCATCAACGTCAATAGGACGCTTTACCGTGGCGCTGGAATCTATATTTTTTACCAATTGATATAGAGGCGTTCGCACCCTGTATGTAGCTGTTAAATTTATATCGGCATTATAAGGATCGCCACCAAAACTGATTTTCCCCCCTTTTTGCACAATAAACTTTTTGTTTATCACATTTTGCAGGGTAAATAGGTATTCTCCTTTGTCTATATTGTAGTCGCCAAACACATTAAAATCGCCATTCTCATTGTATTCCAAACGAAGATTTGATGTTCCATTACCGGTTAAGATATCTCCCACTTTGGGGTCGAACAACAATCGCATTTCAGCATCAGGTGTAACTTCAAGGTCGAAGTTGAGGGCATAGCCACTGGCATTATCGTTAGATACCTTTTTTGGGGGTGCTGCTGCATTCGTTTTATTGGCCGATCTAAACGTAACAAAATCGTATTGGTTTACATCTGATGTTCCCGAGAGCGGGAGATTAAATACAGTGCCTTTTTCGGTTCGAGCCTTAATATCCATTACAATATTATCGACCGGACCATACGCTCTAAAGCTTCCTGTTCCGAATGCTGTTCCGAAAAATGAACTATTCTGGCTTTCATTAGTATTGAGCGCCTGCATATTCTGAAAGTCAATTTTAATGTCCAACTTCCAATCTTTAAAATAATCGTGCGTTATTTTTAAATCGCAACGAGCCTCGTTTTGAAATTTATCTCTGAGCTGCAGGGTTTTGGATTGAATGATATTTTTCTTCAAAATTACTTTATCCAATACCTGATATTTAGTATTTAAAACATCAACAACAACGAAGGTACGTTTATCAAACGATAATTCGCCATCTAACACAGGTTTTGCAGGGCTTCCGGTAACTTTTATCTTACCATCGAGCAATCCGGTTATATCCGAAAAAATATCGGATACATAAGGTTTGAGAATATCAATTCGTAAATTTTTTAAACTACAGGAAAGATCAAACACATCATCGGTTTTATCGGGATAAATAAATCCATTAAAGTCTACTTTTTTAATTTCTGCGGTTCCGATAAACCCGTTAACTTCGATGCTGTTTTTTTCAGGATCCCATTTTGATCGGAGCTTGCCGTCGCCAATTAAATCATTATTTACTTTAATCTTGTTTAATTCGAGATCAGCACTTAATAAAGGCTTTTCAAGTACATTTGATACGGTTACAATTCCCTTGGTATATCCACCAATGGATATATCTTCTTCAGGAATAAATGGATTTAAATTTTCGAGTCTGAAATTATCCAAAATCAAATCTATTTCATCTTTTGGATTTTGACTAATGGTTCCATTGGCACGAATAAATTCTTGGTTATGCACAAAAAATAAGTTTTTAACATCAAGCTTATTTTTGCTGAATATCAACTTATTATCGTCGTTCACTTGCCAGAGCGTATCTTTTATCAGTAAAATAGAAGGCAACAAATGTGCACTGATGGTATCGCCATAAAAATTTAATCGGGTATTAAGCTGGGCATCTGCTTTTTCCAAATTTCGCCTTGACGCCCATAACAAATGTACATCCATACTGTCTCGGATGGCTTCGGAGTTAAGGCTAACATGATTAAAGAAAATGCTGTCATTTAATTCTACCTTACGTGCGCTACATTTAAAGCCAATGTTACGATTATCGGCAGTGGAATTTATATCCATCGTTTTAATCCGAATACCCGAGACTGTTATTTCAGGGATTTCGGCATTAATTTGAATAAATTCTCTTTGTGTATCAAGTTTACCTGATATATGCGATCCTTTTTCGATATCTAAAAAAGGAAAGTATAATTTTTGCAGAACATCAATATCTTTAATTTGGATATCGAACACAAAATTTTGGATAAAATCAGCAGCTTTAGTGGATGATTTTAGCAGGGTATATGAAGGTAAATATTTACTCAACAAATCAGTAATACCCTCGGGTAATTCTTCAAGTTTAAAAGCGCCTTTAATTCGAGCATCGAGTAAATTGCTATATAGGTTAATTTTTCTTTCGTAGGCAGATCCTTCGGCTTCGAGCAGAAAATCGTCGATGTAATACGTTTCTTTCCCGTAGGCTATAGATGCTTCGCTGCATTCTATTTGGCCAAATAAATTATCGATAGTAGTTCCGCTAAATTCCGAATTTATTTCAGCCGATATAACTATGGGGTCATCGCGCTTCACAAAATGCAAGGCATTGAGGTTTATGCGTTGTATCGAAGCCGAAAAATCAAAACGTGAGTTGAGTTTACTTAAATCGGCAAAGCCGTTAAAACTTAAATTTACATTGGGATCTGATATTGTGAACTTACCATCATACACATTACGGGCAATGGTTCCGCTTGCATCTATATTGGAATAGGGATATCCATCAAGTTCGATCTTGGCTATCTTACCACGTATAAAGGCCTCAATTTTATTTCGGTCGAAACTCTGTCCTTTTATAAAGACTTCGCCGCTAACCCTTCCCAATCGTGGCTTTACCTGGATAATGGTTCCCAACGACAAGTCGGTACAATTTATCGTTCCCAGATAAACATAATCCTTTAATCTTTCTTCGTATGCCAATTTTAAATTAGCGGTAAATTCGCCCATAGAAGAACTAAATTTCCCAACAGTTTCAACGCTGTCTAATGTTCCGCTTACATCTCCTTCAAAAATCATGGTTTGAAGGGCTTTAATTTCTTTCGGAACACTCATTTTTATTCCTTTATCAAATGGATAGGAGGGAAGCGCTTCTATATCGGCGGCATCGGTTTGCAGTGTTTCCAAATGAAGTTCGTAGCCTAAATTTTTAGTGCGCGGCAGTCCAGTTAAGTGAATATCGCCGGCCAGCTTGCTTTTGTTTCCCCATTCCAACAACACATTTTTTCCTTTAAAATCTTTTAATTGCCCATTAAACTTTCCTGCGAGGCATACCTTGGCATTCAATCCTTTCAAATCCTCACTAAAAACCCAAAGTTCGTCAAGCCATAGTGCACTTTTTTTAATGGTTCCATTGAATAAAACAGAGTCTTCGAAATAACTCAAATCCTGGTATGAACTGTAATTAAACCTAACCGAACCTTCGGCTGTGCTTTGAGCCGACTTAATTTTAAACTGGCTAAATTCCATCAAGTTATAACTAATGATAAAATCAGATTCGAAATTTTTAACTTCAAATCCTGACTTTTCATAAGCACTTAGCGATTTAATGCTTCCGCTCAATGAATCGTCAACAATGAGCAGATGATTTACCTGTGCATTTATATTCCGAACCTGCAAATGTTCATAGTCCATGCCCTTAATATTTCTGGGCAGGCTATCTCGGTATTCATAGGTGAAATCAACGTCGTTGAGCTCGGCTTTCCAAAAGAAAATGTGTTCGGGTTCGCGTTTAATTTTTTTCTCCTCGGGGCTGCGTGGAGGATTTAAAATATCCAATATAAATTGAATATTCAAGTCATCTTCGTTCCACAACTGGCGCACGTTAAATTTTCCGTGACTGGCCTTTACCCGATCAAAATCGATATGTTTACCACCGAGATAGACATTATCAAAATTAGCTTCGAGTTTCTCGAGATATAAAAGGGTATCGTGATGCAGATCTTCGACATAAAGCCCATAAAAGTCAGCACGATCGAAAAATTGAATGCTCACTCTGTCTATAGCAACCTTTGCTCCAATATTTTTCGATGCAATCTGTGCAAATTCTCTGGCCAGCGAAGTTTGTACTACGGGAAATTGTAAGGCAATAAAAACAGACAGCAGCAATAAAAAGAGGCTGAGCAGAAAAAAACCTGTTATTTTGCGAACTGTTTTAATATTCCTGATTTTTATGGGACTTGAACGTCCGTTTTATATTTTGGCCATTGAATCTTCGTGCGATGATACTGCCGCTGCAGTGCTCGACGGCGACAAATTGCTTGCCAATGTTGTCAACAATCAGGAGGTGCACCGCAAATGGGGTGGCGTGGTTCCTGAATTGGCATCCAGAGCCCATCAGCAGCAGATTATTCCGGTTGTGCATGCAGCGCTTAATGATGCAAAAATAAGCAAAGAACAGCTACATGCGGTAGCATTTACCCGTGGCCCCGGTTTACCCGGTTCGCTGTTGGTGGGTGCGGTATTTGCGCAGGCGTTTGCACGCGGATTAAACATCCCGTCAATTGGGGTGCATCATATGAAAGCACACGTTTTGGCACATCTCATAGATGAAGGCCAAAGTATTCCCGATTTTCCATTCGTTTGCCTCACCGTTTCTGGTGGTCATACCCAATTACTTCGGGTAGATTCTCCACTAAAAATGATGATTTTAGGCGAAACCATTGACGATGCCGCCGGCGAAGCCTTCGATAAAATAGCCAAAATGTTGGGCTTGCCCTATCCCGGTGGACCCGAAATTGATCGTTTAGCCCAAAAGGGGAATCCACGGGCATTTAAATTTCCGGAGCCTAAAGCCGATGGATTTTCGTTTAGTTTTAGCGGATTAAAAACTGCAGTTTTGTATTTAATTCAGCGTGAGCAACAAAAAAATCCAAATTTTCTCGAAGAGAATAAAGCCGATTTAGCGGCATCGGTGCAAAAGACCATCGTTAGTATTCTGGTCAAGAAATTAGAAGCTGCTGCTCAAAACTGCGGAATACCGCGCATAGCCTTAGCGGGTGGAGTTTCGGCCAATTCGGAGCTGCGAAAACAGCTGGAATTACTTAGGCAAAAAGGTTACGACGTTTTTATCCCGCCCTTTTCATATTGCACCGATAATGCCGCTATGATTGGCGTAACCGCTTGGCATATGCTCCTGAATGGATATACACCAAAAGAAATAGAGCTGCCGTTGGCTCGTTGGAGTATTGAAGATTAAGGATTGCTTTTAGTGGAATTCTTCAGTGCCGAATCGGCGTTCATTTTTTCAAATTCGCGGATGAGTTCCTCATCGGTTTTTCCCAAATTTTTAATACTCATTTCCGCATCTTTACAATAGGGATGCTTTGGATATTTTTTTAGAAAACTAGTATAGTATTCCTTTGCCTTGGCATCATTGTTTATTTGGTTGTCGTAAACATATCCCAAAAGAAAAAGCGCATCGGGCGCCCTTTTATCGTTAGGAAACATGGATAAGAATTTTTCAAGCACTTTAACATTCGATTCTCCGCCACCTTTTATATTCATACCAATCTCGGCGGTTTTAAAAAGGTATTCGGGTGCTTTGGGGTCTTCTGGAAATCGTACGGCAAAATCATCATATAAAACTTGTAAATTATAAGCACTTTGATCGTCCTTAGGCATGCCTTGTGCGTCCAGTAGTTTTTTTTCAACATCCTTAATTTTTTCCAGGGCCTCGGTTCTGTTATCGCCACAAGCGCTGAGCAAACAGAAGGTTCCGAAGAGCAAGAATATTAAAAACTTATTCATAGTAAACGATGTTTGTACGCAAGATAAATAATTGCTTTTAATTAGCGTCGGGCCATCGGAAATTTCATACGGTAATCTACTTTAACCTGTCCGCGACTTATGTTAGCAAGCTTAGCTGCCAGCAATGTTTTTCGCAAAGAACTGATACGGTCGGTAAACAGTTTTCCTTCAATATGATCATATTCATGTTGAATAATTCTGGCCATGTAGCCCGCGCATTCAATACGCTCAGGTTCAAAATTTTCATTAAGAAACTCAACTACAATATTCTTTTTTCGAGTGATGTCTTCTCTAATGCCTGGAATACTCAAACACCCTTCGTTGAAGGTCCAGTTATCGCCCGTTTCATCAATGATTTTTGCATTAATGAACACTTTTTTAAATCCTTGTAGTTCGGGTTCTTCATCGGCAAATGGACTGGCATCTACAATAAACAATCTAATTGAATGCCCCACTTGAGGTGCTGCAAGCCCCACTCCGTTTGCTGCGTACATGGTTTCGAACATGTTATCAATTAGCAACTTTAGATCAGGATAATCGGACTGTATTTCAGCGGCAAGCTGTTTTAAAACAGTACTTCCATACGCTACAACGGGTAAAATCATTTCACAAAAATAGGAATTGCAGATTAGATTATGCTAATGCTTATGAGTTAATGCCATCTGCCGAATTCCTTTTGTTCAAGATAACTCTGTAGGATGATGACGGCAGCAATACGATCTGTAAGACTTTTATCACTACGTGCTTTTTTGTTTATACCGGATGCTTGTATGGTTTTTTGAGCCATAACAGAGGTAAACCGCTCATCGATAAACACTACAGGAATTTTAGGATATTGATTTTTAAAAAAGGCCGTAAAATTATTTAAGGCCTGCAGCGGGCCACTATCTTCGCCACTCAAATGTTTGGGTTTACCGATTACAATGATGCTAATGGTGTTTTTTGAGAAATAGTCTCGAATAAACTCATATAGCTTTGGTTCTTCAATAACAGCGAGCGGTCCGGCAATAATTCCCAACGAATCGGTAACGGCAATTCCTGTGCGTTTGGTTCCAAAATCGAAGGCTATGATGCGGGCCACTTGAAAAAATTGTATACGTCAAAAATAAAAAAGGCAGCCGTTAAAAGGCTGCCTTAGCAATATGGTATGTTAAATTAACTCAAAAGACTTTTTGCAATCACCAGTTTCTGGATTTCTGATGTGCCTTCGCCAATGGTACACAACTTCGAATCGCGGTAGTATTTTTCCACCGGAAAATCTTTGGTATACCCATACCCACCATGAATTTGAACTGCTTCGTTTGAAGCCCACACACAAACTTCCGAAGCATACAATTTTGCCATTGCCGATTCGCGGGTTACTTTTTCGCCGCGATTTTTTAAATCGGCAGCACGCATGGTTAATAGTTCAGCAGCTTCGTATCGTGTGCGCATTTCGGCGAGCTTAAAGCTAATACCCTGAAAATTGGCAATAGGCTGCCCAAACTGATGTCGTTCTTTCGAATATTTTACTGAAGCTTCTATGGCTCCTTTAGCAATGCCAAGCGATAAAGCGGCAATTGAAATACGCCCACCATCAAGCACTTTCATGGCTTGAATAAAACCATCGCCCACATTTCCCAATATCTGATCTTTATGCACCCTGCAGTTATCAAAAATTAATTCGGCGGTTTCTGAGGCACGCATTCCTAGCTTGTTTTCTTTTTTTCCGGCCATAAATCCGGGTGTGCCTCGTTCAATTATAAAGGCGGTGATTCCTCGAGAGTCAAGTAATTCGCCGGTGCGTACCAACACTACGGCTACATTTCCACTAATTCCGTGGGTAATCCAGTTCTTTGTACCGTTAATAACCCAATAATCGCCGTCCTGTTGTGCCACACATTTCATGCGCATGGCATCTGAGCCTGTATTGGCCTCTGTTAAGCCCCAAGCCCCAATCCACTCACCGCTAGCCAGTTTAGGCAAATACTTTTGCTTCTGACTTTCGCTTCCAAAACTCAATATATGGCCTGTGCACAAAGAGTTGTGTGCGGCCATAGATAAGGCTACAGATCCACATATTTTACCGAGCTCGGTAATAGCAGTTACATATTCAAAATATCCAAATCCAGAACCTCCGTAATCTTCGGGCACCAAAACGCCCATCAATCCAAGTTTTCCAAGCTCCTCAAAAACGGCTCTTGGAAACTCCTGCGTTTCATCCCATTCCATCATTTTGGGGCGGATATGGCGATCGCCAAAATCCTTAATCATCTCGCGTATCATTCGCTGATTTTCATTTTCACTAAATTCCATGGTATTCGATTTTTGGGTGCGGCAAAAGTAATAAAGATTAGAACAAATTAGCGCTACACAACTTGATAATTGATAATTTAATAAAATGTAAAAACAGCATGGAACATTCATTACATGCTGTTTTTACGGAGGCTAAAAGGTTTTATTTTTTAATGATTTCGGGCTGGGGGCTTTGGCCAACTTTTGGACTAAGGTGATATATAATGAACAACACCAAAACAATTAATAAGAGGGTGAAGATTGTTTTTTTTCCTTTGTCAGTTTTATCATCATTATCGTCCGAAGATAATGGTAACATAGGAACATTAAAGTTTTTCTTTAAGTCACGATCGGTTAGCTGCGATTGATATTCTGCCAAGTACTGCGTATATTTCTTTGTGGTCCAACCTGTAAGGCTGGCTAAATTTTGTACTTCACGTTGGCGCTTTTTTAGAAGCTGATAAATGTATTCCTGACCTTCGCGGCAGCTTAAATCGCCTACTGCAGGATGGGTGATGATATAACGGCCCTGAAAATTTTCGCGATTCGGTGTTTCCTGAAAGAGCAAGTCCTGTGGAAAATATTTTCGTCCATAGCGCACATGGAGTCGCGTAAAGTAAACCTGCTCGCCTATATTTTGATTTACCCACGCAACACCGGCACTGGTTAAATCGGCTGTTAAGGGGGGAGGTCCAACGCAAGGATCACATTTCATACCGCCCCAGGAGGGAGTTACATTCCATGCATATTCAAGAAATACAGCGTCTTTTTGGCGTGACCAGGTGCGATTAAACAAGGCTTTGTAAAAAGCACCGAAATTACTGGCTACATCAAGTGGAACATTGCGATCTGTGGGTATTTTGGTAGTTTGATAATTGGTACACTCTACGCGTCCGTTTTTTGAAAAAGCATAAACAATCATGTCCTGATCGCCATCTGCATTGGCCATACCCAAACGAAGGGGCAACATAAATTTAGGCGAATCAAATTCAATTTGGATGGGGCGTAATTCATTAAATCCAAGCTTTTCCTGCTCGTTTAAATTGACCTTCACCACAAAAAACTTCATATTGCTTTTAATGTAGGGTTCCAATACTTCGTTGGCATTCTCGGGAATTTTATATCCATTCTCGTTGAGCCAGCGCTGCAATCCACCCGATTCTTTGGCCGAAAGCAGGAGAATGTCATATTCGCCCACACTATAGCGTGCTTCAATTTTAACCTTATTTCGTGTTGCACTTTTTTTAGTGGTTTCCATTTCTACAGCTTCAGAAGCACCGCGCATACTCATGCTCGGTAATGCATCTTCATAAAGATATTGGAAACAGGGATTTTCATCATAATATTCCACCAGTCTAGGTCCCGAATATTCGTCGAGTGTTTTAAAAAGCGTGGCATCTGCAATGCGTATCTGATGTCGCTGAAGCACCACCGGTACCGGCACCACCATGGCAAAATCGCGCACATTACCCTGAAAATCGCTGCTCATGGTAATGATTGATTTTTGTCCATCTCGAACCAAAATTACCTGCGATGTTTTGTTAAAGAGCTTCGCATCGGCCTTGGCCACGTAAAAGCCGCAGAATGCCTTAACCGGTTGGATTGGATATAAAATAGAAAACGTTAGTAAAAGTGCAGGAGCAATTAGACTTGCTTTTTTTACCCGGCCTGCCAACCAGTCGAATTTGGGAGCTGTAAACATATAGTCAAAAATTAGAGTGAACGGAGAAAGAATAAATAAAGCCCAGATAGGAGCCGTATAAACCTGCACAAACGATTGTAAGTAAAAGGTAAGTGCTGCCACGGAAGCCGCCCAGATTAATCGGGCCATGGAGTGATTGGGAGTTGATTTGGGATCGGTTATCATAAAAAAGGTAAAGAGTATTAGCGATCCGTTACAATATTTATGTAACAGTACATCCCATTCCCATTTTTGGTATATGATGATGCGTGCAATGTCTAGCAACAAGTAGGTACCCATAAACATGAAACCCGTGTCGGAACGTTGCGCCCTCAACACCACTAACAAACCCGCAGAGCCAATCATGAGAAACATTAATGCTGAACTTCCCCACTGACCGGGCGCCGTCCATGTGGTGTTGAATAACACCAATGTGGCGATGATTCCAAAATTGGCAGGATTAAAAAAATGTTTGGATTTATACCTGAAAATAAATTTTGAACCAACCGCTAATATTCCCGCTATAGCGGCATACATTTCATGATTGGTTTTTAATAAAAGTGTTAAGCCTAAAGTTGTGATGAGGGCACTTTTGATTGAATGCAGCGGCTGTTTTAGAAAATATATAGCGATACCCTGTGTAAGCAAACAGCTTATGAGATATATCGGAAAACGAATCATTTCGTCGCTCCAGTTAAGTTGCCAAATGCCGAATAGCAGAAAGCTGCCCAGAAAAATTATTTGCCAGTTGCGGGCATCGGTATTAATTTTTTTTAGAATGAGGTTCATACGTACGCTGGATTTTATCCCCCGTATGCTCACTTTTTAGCGGCGTTCAACCATGTTAGAATAATTTTTTTAATTACCATATAATCAATACAATAAATTTATCATCAATTAATTTTATTCATAGGAGCAGAGAAAAAATGCGTTTAAATTGCAGCTTTTCAATGAGACGTATTTTTATTTTCTTTTTTCTCAGCTTGGCAGCGCACTTCTGTGCACATGCACAGGCCGATCTGCGATGGAGCGAATATGTAAAATCTGCTGATCAAGGGGGAGAAATACTCGGTTTTGCCGGTGGCAAATACTACTCGGTAATGGTGGAAGATCGTATTCCATATTTGGTGGCATACAGCGATGATGATTTAACCCCCGGTGTTTTTCACGAATTGCCATTAGGCCCAAAAGTAAAAGCTGGTGGAAAATCTAAAGCCTATACATGGGACGAAGTGCGCAAGCGTCGCGAATCTGAAAAATCGCGCATTTATCTTTTTGAGAAAGCGTTTCTTTTCGAAGATCGCGTAGTGCTCATTTATTATCGGTATGTAAAGCCAGAGAAAATGTTTTATGCGCAAGCATTCTCCTTAAACGGAAGTCCACTTTCGGCAATGATTGAATTGGATAAAATTGAGGAAAAACGCACGTCAAACCTCCATTATTTTGGGCTATCACAAGATTCTTCAAAAATTTACCTGTTTCACCAGCCCAAACTTCGGGGCGACGAACAAGATCGATGCTACCTTAAAGCATGGAATCGAGATTTAGATCCAGTTCAAAGTAGTGAACTCAATTTTCCTTATAAAAACCGCGATTTTGCTGTGTATGATTACTATCTCACCCCAAAAGGAACACTTGTTTCATTGGTGAGAATTGATACGCCCAAAAAAGAACGTGACGACAACGCTCCACCATATTCCTATAAATTAATCACCGTAGATTCGGCAGCTTCTGAATTTAAAACTTACGATATGCAGCTTGACGGGGTGTATATACGAGATATTAATCTGCGTTTTGATGAGCAATACAATGCCTACTGCGTAGGAACATACAGCGACGATCGACGCAATCAATCACTAAAAGGTACATTTTTTTATAGGTTTGATTATGTTTCGGGATTGGTAAATTCACTTAATAGAGAAGATTTTCCCAAAGAATTAATTCATCAGCTCAACAACAGCGAGTCAAAACGCCGACGCAATCAGGAGCTGCGTGCCAATATTGAATTAAAGGCGGTTCATGCTAAACGCGATGGAGGCAATTATGTCTTGTTTGAAGAGGAGTATCTCGAGGTGTACACATCTCGGGGGCCAAACGGAACATTTACTACTACGTACTATTACCACAACAATGACATTCTCATAATGAATATATCGCCGAAAGGCGAAATTTTATGGCAAGCCGTAATTCCCAAGCAACAGGTTTCGACCAACGATTACGGGTATTACAATGGTTTTTTCTCAATGGTGTATAATGATAGTCTTTACATATTTACCAACGACAATATTCGCAATATTGAGGAGAATAGTTTTGAGCACATCATCGGAACGCAGTTTTCAAGATCTACTTTTCCGGTCGTGATTTTGGTGGATCCCGAGGGGAATTTTAAAAAAGAAGCGCTTGAGGTGTTAGACCGAAAGCGCGACCATAAAGTGAGTTTTCGGAAATCGTGTAAAATTTCAGACCAGCAAGCTGTTATTTACGCTTTTAAAAACAGGCGCGGCATTTTTCAGGGACGTATTCAATTTAAGGTAGGACGAATTGTGCTTGATGCTAAATGACGTTTTTTAAATCAAGATTAACCTTCTTTTTTGAATACGATGAATTGCATTTCATAAGTAGATTTTAGTAATTTAACGCCTCAAAACTTATGGAGTTATGACTCGTAAAATTCTACCCCTCCTTGCCTTTGGTTTATTGATTTGGGTGTATCCTTCTTGTAAAAAAGACGAATGTGCCAACTGTTTTATTGAACAAACGGATACCGCAAATGCTACCGTAGATACGTTGGATATGGGCGAGATTTGCGGCGATGAGCTTGAAAATACCGACGGAAGTACCTTCACCGGATCAACGGGGCCAGGCCGTCGTTTTTGCGATCGCTAATTATCTGTTTTTTAAATGCTGTTGATATTTATCGAAATCGCTGACGATAAAATAATCAATTCCTGAATTTTTTAATATAGTCCAGGCATTATCTGTTTCTGGACAATCCTCGGCCAAAATTATTAAACCTTGTTTTTTGGCCGCCTTAATAGCTGTTTGCAGTGCATGATATTGCATGTTGGGCATGAATTCTTTGCCGTTCCATTTGTAATGTTCGTCGAAATCAATGTATGCGCCTTTAATTTTGGTGTTTGAATGAGGGCTATTTAATAAAGGTTGCACAGGGAAAAAGTACCTAGGTTCTGAAGTGTAGGTCGCTTCGTAAAAAGGAATATCGCCGCGAACCCAAATTGAAATGGGTTTATAATCCGTTTTGGATGCAGTAATTTGAGTTAATAAAGAAGTGTACGGTGCCAGTGATTTGTTTAAGGCATCGAGGGTTTTTGTACTATCGCCTTTAACATAAAGCAATAAAATGAAGGGCACAACTTCTTTTAGTGCAGGAGTTGCGTTATTTGAAAAGTGTTGCTTCAAGGGTTTTAAATATAGATTTTCCCAATCGAGACTTGAACTCCAGTTTCCGTTTTTATCGAGTTTGATTTCGATTGAAACACCACCCGCACCATCGTTTAACGCTTCTTTTAAGGGTTGTTTTCGTTTATGATCGCTTGAAGATATAAAGGTGTTGTTTTGTCCAAAGGCAGAAAGCCCCGAAGCCAGTAAAAACAGCCATAACTTTAATTTTAACATAATTCATCTTTTTTTTAGATACGCAATACGCTTCTAAATGGTTCTGTTATTAATTGAAGTATCGGCTGTGAAAAACAAACTCTTTTAACAAAACTTCCTTATCGCCATATATTGCATACCATTTAACGAGATAGTTGGAGTCAGGTTGTTTGTTGGGAGCGGCAATGCTTATGGTTTCAACGCCACCTTTAAGTTTAAAATCTTTTTTCTCCAGATTTACCTCTTGTTGTGCAGCATCAAATAGCCGAATTCTATAGCTGCCCTTTTTAGCCACATGAAATTGAAAAAAAAGCGACGTTTTCTCTTCGTTAAAATACTTTAGCTCTGGGAGAGTAGCCGAATTTCGCTTTATACTTTTTCCATACGTATCGCCATTTACTTTTACAAATACTGGTTCAGCCCGAATACCTTCAAATTCTTGCACAGGCAGGGGAAAATCGGCCATCCAACTTAAGCGATAGGGGAGCACCGAATTCCAATATTGGTATGCGATTAAAGATTTATTTCCTATTGAAATCGTAGTGTCGTAAAAAAGCTCAATGTTAGGTTTCTCAACATCAATAAGAGGTAATAGGTGTAGGCGCCAAATTTCTTCGCGCGGATCGTTTCGATACAGGCCCTCTTTTAAAAAATTGTAGGGCAATGCCATATTATTGCCCAGCATCAAACCGTCGGGCAATTTTGTAACTACGATGGTATCTTGCTGTATGGTAATTTCTTTTACGGCATCATATATTTCTGACGCAATATTCCAGGTTGGAAATTCAGCGGCTTCATCAAATGATGTTACGTGATAGGTGTTTAATTGAAGCATTTTATTGGAACCCTCAGACCCTTGTACTGCTGAAAAATAGCGCACCTGAAGGCTGTCGCCCGGCTTAAATAATGCCTCATTAAATCCTAATAAAGGCTTTCCGCTGAGTGCTTCAGGTATTTCATCGAAGATAAATCCCGACATTAAATACCGCTGCGAAAACGGTTCGGTTGAAGCAATAATCTGCTGTTTAATTGCATCGTATTTTAACGTGTAACGCTTATCTATCTTATCCGAAATAAGCCAATACGATCGCGCATTATTCACTGAATCCTTAACAAATTGAATAATCAATTTTGCTTTTACAAGGCTCAATCTTCCATCGCTTTCTCCTTCTTTAAGGACAAATGAATGTACGAGGTTGTTATTGCGACTAATTTGAATTAAATTATCCTTAATGCAATATTTCCACTCAGTTGAATCAAGGGCTTTACCCCATTCTCTGAATATTTGGATACGCTCAATTTTACAGGTATCTGATTTTTGAACATCCATCACCTTTTCAATGTAATCGGGGAGAAATTCACCATCAACCGATTTTAGTCTCACATAATAAGGTTGCGCAAACGACGCCAAGGTGTTCACCCCCAAGATTATTAATAAGCACGTTCTGATAAAGCCCATAATGCCTCAAAAATAACATTTACAGCGTTGATGCCGACCATATTTGCCAGCTTTTTTCGGCTTGCTGTTGCAGCATTCCAAATCCGTTCTGTATTTGAGCACCATGCTGATGGGCTTTTTGAAGCAGCAAGGTGCGCTCGGGATTATAAATCAGATCAAATACCAAATGTTGCTCAGTTAAAGCATACAAGGGCAGCTCGGGAAGCTCGTCAACATTCGGAAACTGCCCAATAGGCGTGGTATTAACTATAAGATGATGATGTTTTAAAACATACGAATTGACTTCGCTCCAGCTAAGTGTTTCGGGCGTATTTTTTCGACTTAGCATCTGACATTCTAAGCCAATGTGTTCCAATACATACTTTACAGTGCTTGCACTAGCTCCATCACCCAAAATGAGTGCGCGTTCCATCCAGGGTTTTAGCAAGGGCCTAATTTCACGCTCAAAGCCATAAACATCGGTATTATGTCCTATTAGCTTGAAGTTTCCTTCATTTATTGGAATAACCTCAATGGTATTTACTACCCCAATTTTCTGGGCAACACCCGATAACGCATCAAGATATGGGATAATGTCGCATTTATACGGTATGGTAACGTTAAACCCACCAACATTTGACTGTTGTTTAATCCAATCGGGAAACAAACTAAGATCTTCAAGTTCGAGAATATTATACGTGTGGTGAGTCAGACCTTCTCGATTAAATTTTCTATTAAAATATTCGGGCGAAAATGTATGCTTGAGCGATTTTCCTAACAAATAAAAATGGGCCATATGGGATTAGAACTTTGATTAATTGCCTCATGTAATCATTACGATAGACTTAGGCAAATATCTATGATCCAAAACGTTAAAATTTGTTTAAAAGGATGCAATTCCAAATTTTAGAATGCATTATTGATTATTCCTCTGCAGTTTGTTTTAGCTTTTGAAGTTCATCGGGCAAATATTGAAAGAAGGTGTCGCCCCGAAGGCCAAGTCGTAATGTTTCAAGTGGAATAACATCGTCGTGACCAATATTCCCCAAATTTACATTGGCGCCCATTTGCTTAATGAACCAAGCTTGCTGAGATTTTAATGGAGCTTCCCATAGGATGCGATCGCCCGGTATTTTATTGAGAATACGATTTACCAACATAACATGAGCCGAGCCATTTGGGCGGTAAATACCCACGTTTCCGCTCTCACGAGCCTCTGCAATAACTTTCCATGAACCTGCTTCGAGCTCTGCCTTCATCATGTTGATCCATTTGGCCGGAGCAATAAGGATTCCGGCTTCTTTCGAACCGACTTCCGACAACACGGTGAATGTTTTTGCGAGCTTCTCAATATAGCGACACTTTTGCTTGTGGGCCAGCACTATAGAACCGTCTGATACTTCGGCGGTATCGAGCCCCAAATCGTTGGCAAATGCAACGTATTCGTCAAACATACCACGAACCACAAAGGCTTCGAAAAGCGTTCCTCCAAGATACACTTGCAATCCTGCTTTTTTATATAATGCTATTTTCTTGTGTAAATCTTGACTCACGAGCGAGGTACCAAACCCAAGCTTAATCAAGTCTGTAAACGGAGCCGCGGCATCAATAAAATGTTGTGCCTGTGTTAAACTAAGCCCTTTGTCCATCATCATGGTAACACCCGTTTGACGGGGCTTTTCGGGACGTTCGGGAATATGTGGAAGGTTAAAATTCAAGTTAATTGCCATACCATTGATTGAGCTGGCGAATTTCTGCATTAGCGCTTAATCTTGGCAACTCATCCTTAATTTTTATAAACAATTGTCCATCGGCCGTAAAGGCCAATTGAGCAAAAACCAATGCTTCTTTTTCTAATCCTTTGTGCATCAATACTTCAGCTTTCTGCATGAGCAGGCGGGCTTCTTTGGGGTGGTAGGTTAATCCCAAATCAATGGTTTCGAGTGCATCTTGTGTATGTTGCAACTCAAGTTGCAGATTGCTCAGGAAAACCCATATATCTTTATTATCGGGCTCGAGTTCCAAAACTTTTAAATAGCTCTCTTCGGCCAAATCATACGCATTAAGTTTAAGCTGCATATCGCCGAGGATAAACCAAAATGTGCCCCGATCGGGCTCTAAATTGATTCCCGTTTTAACAAACTGAATACCTTCTTGAGTGCGATTTAATGCGTCTAAAACCACTCCTTTTCCAATCCATGCATCAGCCAGCGATTCGTCGTGTTTGAGGGCTAAGGAATAGTACAAAAGCGCCTGTTCGTAATCGTCCATGTTCTCGAGGCTCTCTGCCAAAAACAAATAGCAGTTAGGATCGGGGCCGTCGAGTTCCAAGCATTTTTTATAATCGTCAACAGCTTCGGAATACCGTTCTAGTATAGATAGGGAATTGGCTCGCGCAAACCATCCTGAGGCAAATTGCTCATCAACAGTAACTGAAAAATCAAAGGCCTCCAAGGCCAGCTTGTGGCGGCGGAGTTTGGTGTACATTTGACCAAGCGAGTACCAAGCAGCTTTTGAATACGGATGATTATCTAAAAAATCGTTAAAAAATTTAATCCCACCTCGCATTTTACCGCTCAGTTCAAAACAAAGCGACATTTCGTGCAATGCGGCTTCGTTTTCGGGATTAAGGTGCAGTGCACGCCTTAAATAGCGTGCAGCTTTACCATATTCGCCCATATTTTGAAATTCGAAGGCTATAAAGAGATAGATGTCTTCAAATTTTCTGTCAATTTTAAGCACCTCTTTATACGAACGTATGGCTTCGGCGGGTTTGCCTTGCATCGAATACACGCTGCCTCGCGTAAGGAATACTTCGGTATTTAAGGGTTCCAATACACACACACGATCGAGCAAATCAAGCGCACGGTCGTGTTTGCCTGATGCTGCCATTAATTGAGCCTTTCGAAGCGTAAAAAAGGAATTGTCAGGATACTGCCCCGAAGCAAATCGTATGGCTGAAAGTGCCTGCTGGTGCTTGTTTTCGCTGATGTAAAAATCTACTATATCTTCTAAATCGTGCCGCTCAAAATAGTATGCTTCATTTAAGCGAAGCATCTCCTCGTAGCGACTAATCATAGGCATTATTGAATCGTCGAAATGATAGTTATCCATATCAAGTTTTTCACCTAAAGCATTAGGATGTTTACAAAATTAACAAAACAACGCAGCTTTTGAACTTTAATTATGCACATGATGTTGAAAACACTTCATCGTGTCTATGGCCAGCTCTCAAATTATTGAGATGCTATTATCGAGTTCTTTTTTATATTTTTGTTAACCCAAACTAAACTGTCGCATGAACAGACCGCGCCGTAACGTTGTCACCCTCGGGGAATTTATTATCGAAAAACAAGCCGATTTTCCTTATGCCAAAGGAGAATTATCAAGTTTGCTTAGCGACATTAGTATCGCTGCCAAGATTGTAAACCGAGAAGTTAACAAGGCTGGTCTGGTAAACATTTTGGGTGAGGCTGGATCAGATAATGTTCAGGGGGAGTCGCAGAAAAAGCTGGATGTTTTTGCAAACGAACAATTTTTGGCGGCCCTGGCTACCGGGCAGGAATGCGCTGGTGTTGCCTCTGAAGAAAATGACGATATCATCCTTTTCGACGGAAATGCTTCTTCGGGCAAATACATTGTGGCCATTGATCCGCTCGATGGCTCATCGAATATTGATGTTAATGTTTCGGTAGGAACCATTTTTTCAATTTATCGTCGCAAAACAAAAAACGGTCCTGCCACGGTGGACGATTTTTTGCAATATGGTTCCGATCAAGTGGCCGCCGGATATATTGTTTATGGTTCATCTACCATGTTGGTATATACCACCGGCAATGGAGTGAATGGGTTTACGCTCGACCCCTCCATTGGCGAGTTTTGCCTGTCGCATCCCGATATGCGTATCCCGCAAAGCGGAAATATTTATTCGGTAAACCAAGGCAATTTTGTTCATTTTCCAGAGGGTGTTAAGCGATACATCAAAAGTTTGCAGATTGATGATAAGGCCAATAAAAAACCCTACACCTTACGTTACATTGGTTCGTTGGTGAGCGATTTTCACCGAAATTTAATTAAAGGCGGCATTTATATTTATCCTACCACGCTTTCATCGCCAAAAGGCAAACTCAGATTGATGTACGAATGCAATCCCATGGCCATGATAATGGAACAGGCCGGGGGAAAGGCTACAGATGGCTATAAGGATATTTTGGACATTGAGGCCACCGACATCCATCAGCGATGCCCTTTATTTGTTGGTTCCTCTTCAATGGTCACCGAAGCTATGGATTATTTGAAGCAATACAGCGATATTGATTTACAACCGCAGTTTCAGAACACCGGAAAAGCCTGAATGATTTAACTTTTACTCTGTGTTTTGACCGCTTCAGAATTATTATCCCTTTTTGAGGAACATCCCGCTGCAGTAAAAATTGCGCAAAGCAACCAACGTAAACTACATCTGAAAGGTGTCTCGGGTTCGCTTGAAAGTTTGCTTGTTGCAGCATTGCGTATGAGGCTCAAGCAGCCCATGCTGCATATTTTGCCCGATCGCGAACTGGCTGCCTATTTTACCAACGATCTTGAAGTATTATTACCGAATCATACTGTATTGTTTTTTCCGGCAGCTTCTAAAAAAGTGTACGATCCCGATACATTCGATCCACAGGCGCGTCAAATGCGCACCGAAGTGCTTAATCGACTTAATGTTACGGGCGAAAAGCCTATCAGCATCGTCACGTATCCCGAAGCTCTTTTGGAGCGTGTGGTAACACACGATACATTAAGTCGTAATACGTTCACGCTTAAAAAGGGCGATAAGTTATCCATCGAGTTTGTAAGCGATTTTTTGTACGAATACGATTTTGAGCGCGAAGATTTTGTTACCCAACCCGGCCAATTTTCGATTCGTGGCGGAATTTTGGATGTGTTTTCGTTTTCGCATGAACAACCCATCCGCATTGAGTTTTTTGGCGACGAGGTAGATTCGGTTCGTTCGTTCGATCTGGTGAGTCAGCTCTCCCTTAAAAACCTCGATAATGTTCGTTTAGTGCCCGATGTTCAAGGTAAGCTGCTCAAAGAAAAGAGGGCCTCTTTTTTATCTTTTATACCCCAAAACAGCTTTGTTTGGATTCGTGAAACACAAGCATTTTTAGAGCGCATCCGTCTCGATTACGAAAAAGCGATGGAACATTTTGCACAACACGGTGCATCGAGTGTGCAATTGCCCCCCGAAGCGCTGTTTTGTTCAGAAAGCGAAACTCTCGATTTACTGACTGCGCATACCCTCATCGAAACGGGTAGCCGCAATTATTTTAAACCAGAACTTGAAGTATTGGTTGAAAGTGCACCCCAACCCGCATTTTCGAAGAATTTTAAACTCATTACCCAAACCCTACAAAAGCAAGCGAAAGAGGGCTATAAAAATATTATTGTTTCAGATAATGCACGTCAGATAGAACGAATATATTCCATCTTCGAAGATCTGGAGCATACGGTTAGTTTTACACCTATCAACATATCGCTTCATGCAGGCTTTATTGACCGGAACCTTAAAATTGCCTGTTTTACCGACCATCAGCTCTTTGATCGTTACCATCGCTATAAACTTCGTGATGGTTTTTCGAATAAGGAAGCACTAAGTCTAAAAGAGCTTAACGGATTGCAGCCGGGCGATTTTGTAACTCACGTGGATCATGGAGTAGGAAAATATGCTGGACTTGAAAAAATTGACGTAAACGGCAAGCAGCAGGAAGCCATTCGCTTAGTGTATCGCGATAACGATATTCTTTATGTGAGCATACATTCGCTGCACCGCATCTCGAAATTTACCGGCAAGGAGGGTACTGAGCCTAAACTCAACAAGCTGGGCAGCAATGCTTGGTCGGCACTTAAGCAAAAAACCAAGAGCCGTGTTAAAGACATTGCCCGCGATTTAATTAAGCTGTATGCCGAGCGCAAAAGCAAGCACGGCTTTGAGTTTTCGCCCGACACCTACCTGCAAAACGAATTGGAAGCTTCGTTTATTTATGAAGATACGCCCGACCAGTTTAAAGCTACACGCGATGTGAAGCGTGATATGGAAAAGCCCATTCCGATGGACCGATTGGTATGCGGTGATGTGGGATTTGGAAAAACCGAAGTGGCAATTCGGGCAGCATTTAAAGCCGTTAACGATAGTAAACAAGTTGCTGTTTTAGTGCCCACAACCATTTTAGCGCTGCAGCATTATCGCACCTTTTCGGAGCGCCTTCAAAATTTGCCGTGTACGGTGGATTACATCAATCGCTTTAAAACAGCTAAGGAACAAAAAGAGACCTTGGCTC
>JBKCHQ010000288.1:0-15831 GCA_046302715.1 Bacteroidia bacterium
ATGTTAAAGAATATTTAATGAAATATTCAAAGTATTTAAGTTCAGATGACTTAGAAAGTAAAAAAAGAAATTTTAGCGAAAACATAGATAAACTATTAATTACAACCTACATTAAAAATCAGGATAAAAATATTTATTCCGAGTATTCTTCAATGTGGAAGAGATATAAAACTATTCAAGAAGAAATTCCTTCTAACTTTTTAAAGGAACTTCCCAAAACTGCCGAGCGTGTTCCAAATATTTGTAATTTATTATTTGAATTAATTGAGAGGCACAAATCGGTTTCGGATCAGGAAAATTTTCTTAGAAAAGTCAATGAGGATTTTCCCTCTCTTTATAAAGGATACAGTAATTTATTTTGGTTTATTTTAGACAAACAGAAAAACGTTACTGGTACAGTTCGTATATTTAACAATAGTAACATCGATAGTTATATTAGAGCTATAGTTACTAATCCGAGTAATGATATTAGATTTCGCGGACGAGAAAGCTTTCAGTATAGCTACGAGAAAATAAATTCTTTAGAAATTGTTGATCAAGAAGAAATTACGTATAAAAATGGTCGTTTAGGAGGAATTCAAAAATGCTTCAAAGGAAGAACGATTATGTGGTCATTAGAAATAACCGATAATAATCAGTGGAAATACAGTTATTATTTCGAGGGCCTTCTCGTTAAAACAATAACATATACTTCTCAGCAAGATAGTTATGAATATGACTTCAAGAACGGCGTTAATTTGACTCTTAAAGAACTTGATGAGAAAATTGAAAGGGTTCGGGAACTTGCACGCAAGGAAGACTTTTATAATGCTAATTCTCTAGCTCAAGATGCTCGAGACAACAATTTGCCTTCAGATTTAAAGCAAAATGTAATTTTGGATGATTTGATCTATAAACTTAATTATAGATATTAGTGATTATCTTTTAAATTGGTATTTGATTCGTTTTTCAGAAAATAATATGGTGTTAACATGAAAAAAATATTTTTTTTACTGCTTTTATTAACATTAACTGCAAATACATTTGCTCAATTAACCACATTTACAGGTGGATATAATTCTCCTGGTACGCTTCAATTGTTTATGGAATGTAATCCATTTGAAAACAATGATCCTAGTCCATTTTCATGTGGAATTAGGACAAAAATATTTAATAATACCTATCATGGATTAAATGTTGAATATTTTGAACGGCTTTATATGCGAAAGGCCGCAAAAACTTATGATGAACAGAGAAATAGCCGTTGGTTTTTGCAAGTTAAGGCAGGTTACGGAGTTGTTAAACCAGATACTCCTAAATCGGTTGAACTCGGCAAATATATTGATAAAACTACCTACACATGGTTGGTGGGTTTTGGGTTAGGCTATAAATTTGTTATTGGCGATTATATTGTATTTGATGCTTTGTATGGGTATCATTATCAACCTTCTCCTGTTTTTACCGGGAGTACTGATTATAAAAGGTACCATAGTAAAAAGTGGGATTTAAATGTTGCCATTCCTTATGAATTACAATGGGGAATAGGTTTCCAAATAGATTGATGCTAATATCATAAGTATTGACCCGATTTTTCGAGATACTACCCCAAAAAGTATTATTGAAAAATAAGAAAGAGTTACCATTTAGTTACTGTCTAGAAAAAGTGTGTATGAAAAATAAGTAAGGGTTCCCATCTTAGAGGTAATAACAACAAAACCTTTTATAAGATGAAACCCCTAAATTTTAGTGACCAGCAATTTACACAGATTGTGTAAGTACCCCTTTTTCCGAACTGGTTATAAATTGGATTTTCAAATATGTTGAAATTCCTTGACATATTTCAATGGGCTGAGTCTTTTTAAAGATTGATGTGGATGATTTAGATTGTAGTCTTCTAACCAGTTCTGAGAAAGATCTCTTAATTGACGTATGTTTTCAAACAAGTAAGCATCAAGAATATCTTCTCTGAATGTTCGGTTAAAGCGTTCGATATAGGCATTTTGAGTAGGTTTTCCTGGTTGTATATAATTGAGGGCAATGTTTTTAGTCGTGCAGAATTCAGTTAATGCAATTGATAGGAATTCTGGTCCGTTATCGCATCTAATCTGTTCGGGCTTTCCATTAATTTCAATTAATTGCGCCAACACCCTTGAAACGCTTAATCCTGAATGGGAATAGTCAACGTTCACGCTTAATGCTTGTCTGTTATAATCATAAATTACATTCAGAATTCTAACCTTTCTACCGTTCATAAGGGTATCATGCATAAAATCCATACTCCAGCATTGATTAATTCTCGCAGGCGCCGCTAGCGCCCCCCTAAGGCGCTCAGGCAGCCTGCGCTTATGTTTGCGCCTAATATTGAGTTTAAGAAGGTTGTAAACCCGTTTTACGCGCTTTTTATTCCAGCGAAGTCCTTCATTACGAATTCTATTAAAAAGATAGGGAGAGCCTCGCCTAGACTTAACTTCTACTAGTTGATTAAGTTTATCAATTACCGCTGAATCATCCTTGACAGAACTATAATAAAATACTGATTTGGGCATGCCTAAAGTTGCACAAGCTCTGGTAATACTTACCTTATATGATTTATTGAGGTAAGCTACAGCATTTTTACGATCACCAGACTTTACCACTTTTTTGACAATACATCCTTGAGCATTTTAATATCAAGAGCTGCGTCGGCATACATCGTTTTAAGCTTTAAATTTTCTTCTTCTAGCTCCTTAAGACGCTTGAGTTGATCCCCATCCATTCCTGAATACTTTTTCTTCCAGTTATAGAATGTCTGAGGGTTTATACCCAGTTCTCGGCTTATTTCTGACACTGGCCTGCCATTCTCTGCCTCTTTGATTGCTTTTACAATCTGCGTTTCTGTGAATTTGGTCTTTTTCATCGTTGATTAAAATTAAGATTTATTCCAAATTTTAACCAGTCTCGATTTTAGGGGTATTTACAATTGTCTCCGATTTGCAAAGCGAAAAAGGAGATTAAATTTAATATATAAAGATAATTGAATTATAAATGTTTCCAGCAATTAAATACTGAGAAATCCGCTTTCATTCAAAAAAAGAAGTACTTAAATGAAACCTTGAAGTTGTTGTTTTGCAAACTTGTTGCGTACCTCCTTTGCCCTCAATGCACCCCCGCCTTCCTTCGGCTCATCAAATCTTCAATTTCGTCGGCTTCGAGCGGAATAGATGCCATCAAATCAATATTGCCTGTTTCGGTTATGAGGATGTTGTTCTCCAGGCGTATACCTATTCCCTCTTCAGGGATGTAAATGCCCGGTTCGCAGGTAAAAATCATACCGGCATCAAACCGTGCATATCTATGTCCCACATCGTGCACATCAAGCCCTAAATAATGCGATGTGCCATGCATGAAGTATTTTTTGTAAAGTGGATTGTCTTCCGATTGAGCCTTAACATCTGATTCTTTGAGCAAGTTTAATTTAATAAGTTCCTGCTCCATGGCCAGACCTACTTCGCGCACATAGTCTTCGTAACTGGTACCGGGCACCAGCATGGATTGCGCATATTTCATCACATTCAACACCGCATTATACACATCTTTTTGGCGGGGGCTAAATTTACCGTTAACCGGAATGCATCGTGTTAAATCTGAATTGTAATTGGCATATTCGCTTCCAAAATCCATTAATAGTAAATCGCCGTCTTTACATTGCTTGTTATTTTCTATATAATGCAAAACGCAGGCAGAGGCTCCCGATGCAATAATGGGATGATAGGCATGACCGGTGGCTCGGTTAATTAAGAATTCATGTATTATTTCCGCTTCAACTTCATGCTCCCAAACTCCGGGTTTCACAAATTCTAACACACGACGAAATGCCTTTTCAGTTATTCCACATGCTTTGCGCATAAGTTCTACTTCCCAGTGCGATTTTATAGACCTAAGGTGGTGCATGATGGGTGCACTGCGTTCTATTTTGTGTAGCGGATATTTATCGCGCATCTCAAGCGAAAACCGATGCTCCTTGTAAGGCACCTGGGTATAGGCACGGTCATGATCGTTCATATTTAGGTAAAAACCTTCGGCGTAAGTGCTTAGCACATGTAAAACTTGGTCGAAGCTTTCGGTCCACATAATGTTTTCGATACACGAAGCTGCCTTTCCCTCTTCTTTAGTGTATTTATGCCCTTCCCAAACAGCAATGGTCTCGTTGGTTTTTCGAAGAAATAATATCTCACGTTGTTTAGGGTTAGGACAATCGGGATATAGCAGTAACATCGTTTGCTCCTGATCAATACCGCATAGGTAAAATAAATCGGGATTTTGACGCCATAGATAATGAGCATCAGCGCTGCGGGGCACCTCATCGTTCGATACAAAAACAGCAATGTGGTTAGGCTTCATTTTACTGATGAAACGCTTTCGGTTTTGTATAAACAATTGAGCATCTATGACTTCGTACTTCATTTTTAAAAGACTTTTTATGATTATGACCGCACTAATATAAAATAAAATTGAAATTCAATCCCTAATTCTAGGGATGCGGGTTTATTTTCTCATTCCATTTTTTATGCCCTCTCGTCAATTTCTTGGCATAATTCTACCAAAATACCTCCCGTACTTTTAGGATGCAAAAAACAAATCAATTTATTATCTGCGCCGGCTTTAGGAGAAGAATTCACAAACTCGAAACCTGCTTTTTGCAGGCGTTCAATCTCAGCGTGAATATTGTCAACGGCAATAGCCATGTGATGAAATCCTTCTCCTTTCTTATCCAGAAATTTTGCAATTGTACCATCGGAATCGGTGCTTAAAAGCAACTCAATTTTATTGGGACCCAAAGCATAAAATACGGTTTCAACTTTTTCACTTTCTACCTGTTCGGTCTTATAAGGAGCGCAGTTAAGCAGTTGTTCGAAAAGCTTTATGGCCTTATTTTTATCGCGAACTGCGATGCCAATATGTTCTATTTTATTCATAGCTGCAATGTACGGTATCGGAAACAAATTATTTAGCTTTGGAAGATGGATTTATTGAGGTTTACTCCTAAAGGGATATATTGCCCGCAGGCCGGCGTTTACCTCGATCCTTGGAGGCCGGTTGAAAAGGCCATTATTAGCCACGCCCACAGCGATCACGCCCGTAGTGGCCACCGACAATATCTAGCGCCCTCTGATAGTGAAGCTATTTTGAAGCATAGGTTGGGAAAGGGAATTAATTTGCAAAGCCTTAACTATGGAGAGGCAATAACAATTAACGGGGTGAGATTTTCCTTTCATCCAGCCGGTCACATCATCGGATCGGCCCAAATTAGAGTGGAGCACAAGGGCCAAGTTTGGGTTTTTACGGGCGATTATAAGTTAGAAAACGATAGTTTTTCAGCCCCGTTTGAGCCGGTGCCCTGTAATGTATTTATTTCCGAATCTACTTTTGGATTGCCGGTTTACCGCTGGAAAAAACAGGCTGAAATTTTCAGCGAGATCAATTCTTGGTGGTCGGTAAATGCCCAAAACAACGTATGCAGTGTTATTTCTGCTTATTCTTTGGGGAAAGCCCAGCGTATTTTATGTAACATTGATCGGTCCATTGGCCCCGTATATTCACATCCCACTATTTACGCTACCCATGAAGCGCTTCGTTCATCGGGCTTCGTTCTTCCATCAGATAACAAGCTGGAGGCCAAAACCGACAAAAGTCTATTGTCAAAGGCATTAATTATTTTACCTCCGATGGCGCTTTCCGAATCGGTTTTGCGTAAAATTGGGCCTTACTCATTAGCGATTGCATCGGGTTGGGCACATGTACGAGGCAATCGCCGGCGGCAGGCTGCCGACCGTGGCTTTGCACTATCCGATCACGCCGATTGGGACGCACTCAATGAAGCGGTGCTTCAGAGCCGTGCCGAACGTGTAATTCTTACTCATGGGTTTAGCGATGTGTTTGCCGGATGGCTTAATCATAAAGGCATACAGGCCGAAGCGGCAAAAACCGATTTTTCGGTGGAGGGAGATGTTTGATAATTATCGTTTATTAAAATTACGCCTTTATATTTGCGGATTACTTAATAATTTAAGTCTTAAAATAAAATACAGAATATGACTAATAACATTATTTTATTCATTGTTTTCATTGGTACGAACTTGTTCGGATATTCTCAGAGTTCTCTTAAAAATAAAACCATTGGTAAAACCAATAATATTGAAATTGATACGCTTTGCATTTCGGGAAAACGATCAAATATTGCCGATATTAGTATTGATTTTCCCATAATTTCTAAACTTAATCCAGATATTAATTCAAGAATTAAAGCCGAGCTTCTTCAAGTTTATTGTGCAGATTTGGAGGAGGATAAAAAGTATAACTTAACAGAAAATTCGCTTTTCGAATTATTTAAGCAATATTATTTTATTCCCGATCCTGATCCTGATGCTGAGGCAGATGCTTTACAAACCTATTTAATTCCTGAAACAGTAGAAATAAAATTTGGAACTGTATATAATGAAAATAACATTCTGACTTTATCAGTTCGTAAAAGATCTATGCAACTAAGAGTCTTATGGGATGAGTACTTTGTTGAATTCATAAATATTGATTTACGCTCAGGGCAAAGACTAAAATTAGAAAACATTCTTGTTTCCAACTATCAAAGTTCATTAACGAATATAGCTAAACAAGAACTTGAAAATAAATATGGGTCGGATAATTACTTTAGTGGTTTCAATGTTGAATTTTCTTTGTTGTGCGAAAATTTTGCAATTTCCAAAGAAGGACTTCAAATTGATTTCGGAAATATGTTTTCTAACTGCGATAATCAGTTGCCGCCGTCTACTGCTGATAAACCAGATATTACCATACCCTGGTCTCGCATTAAACATTTAATAAAGCCTACTGGCCCACTGGCATTTATGTTAAAGCAATAGGAAGGGGAAAAACATTTATAATTATCGATACATCCAATGCAGATAAGCTAAGAAAGTTTGCTGCAAGTTTTATATGCTTTGCCTGTATATTTGTACCATCATGCTCGTAACCCTCCGCCAACTTCAATACGTAATAGCTGTTGCCGATACCGGAAGTTTTTCAAAAGCGGCAGAACTGTGTTTTGCCGACCAAAGCACCGTGAGTCAGCAAGTTAAGTTGCTTGAAGATCGACTCGGTATTCAAATTTTTATCCGAACAAATTATCCATTAAAGCCTTCCATTGAGGGCCAAGAAGTTATTGTAAAGGCTCGCGAAATTATTACCAAGGTGGAAGATTTAATTGCACCTTTTAAGGAAAAGCCCAAAGCCCCCTAAATTCAATTGCTATGAAAAAATATATTTTATGTTTTGTAGCGCTCTATGCCTTCATAAACATAGGCCTTGATGCTCAAAATTTTAACTACAATCTGAGTGATGGCCCCATAAGCCTGCCTCGCTTGCAGGATGCATTAAAACAGTAT
The DNA here is from genome assembly GCA_046302715.1 of Bacteroidia bacterium. GTDB lineage: Bacteria > Bacteroidota > Bacteroidia > M30B66 > M30B66 > CAMCXT01. The sequence goes on from JBKCHQ010000288.1 coordinate 7,398, forward strand.
ACCGATACGGCTTCGCTAAAGGAAGTAAAGCATTGGAAGTACCTCAAACGTTGGGAGCACGAACTCAGCATGCATGCCAACGGAAAGGGAAATCCTGGCGATGCTGCTGATATGTTTCGATATATGAGCCGCAGAAATTCGCAAAACAACTTGAGTAAAAGTTTTAATGCCAATTGGTTTCCTGTGGGACCAGATGTTATACCTGCCAACTTTACCGGCTATCTCGAAAACGGTATCGGCCGTGTTAATTGTATTGGATTCGATCCGCTTAATGCGCAAGTGCTCTATGCTGGCATAGCACAAGGCGGATTGTGGAAAACCACTAATGGAGGCCAAACTTGGACGCCGCTTACCGACGATTTGCCCATCACCCGAATTAGCGATATCTGCATCAATCCAAACAATCCGCAAGAAATTTATATATCACTCTGCGATTTCGAATATGTGGGCATTGGTCTCGATTTAGACAATCGTAAGCGTTATCCGCACTATGGTTTGGGGGTATATAAATCTACCGATGGAGGCGCTTCTTGGAACCCTACGGGCTTAGGTTTTACACTTCAGGAGGGTGATGCTTCGCTTATTCGCCGCATTCTTATAAATCCCTCCAACACCAACGAACTCGTAGCCTGCGGCGTTAGTGGCATGTATAAATCAACCGATGCGGGCAGTACTTGGGAGCAAATTGCGGATAATTTCTACTGGGATCTCATTCCGCATCCCACTCAGGGCAACACACTCTATGCAGCAGGTGGATGGCTTTATAACGCGAATCAAGGCTATGCGGCTATCTACCGTTCCGATGATTTTGGTTCAACCTGGACCGAACTCAATACCGGTATTCCACCAACTGGAGAAGTGCAACGCATAAAACTGGCAATATCAGCGAGCAATCCAAATATTATTCAGGCTATTACTGTAAATACACAAAGTGGTCTTTATGGCTTTTACAAGAGCACCGATGGAGGCAACAGCTGGAATTTTAATTACCCTGGGCTTAATATTTTGGAAGCCTTCGAAGGCAATGGTACGGGCGGACAAGGTACCTACGATTTGGTGCTACACATTGACAATGATAACCCTCAAAAGGTGTATGCAGGAGGCGTTAATCTTTGGATGTCGGAAGATGGCGGTGAAACCTTTAATCCGGCCAGCCATTGGACCCTTTACTACGGACCCACTGTGCATGCCGATATGCATTATCTTACGCAACACCCCATCACCAACGAATTTTATTTATGTAACGACGGAAGCATTTACCGCACCAATCTAATAGAAAGTCAAACCTGGGAGAGCGCCCAAAACGGCAATCCATGGCCCAGTCAATGGGAAAACATTGGAAACGGTATGCAGGTAACTTCGTTTTATCGCCTATCCTCAGACAAACAGCAATATTATCAGCTGTTGGCAGGAGCACAGGATAATGCCACTTCTTATTTTTCGGGTACCGACTGGTATGCTGTTTTTGGTGGCGACGGAATGGATAATTGGATGAGCGAACAAGTTCCTGGAATAGCCTTGGGATCAAGTCAATTTGGTAATATTTACTGGACCTCAGACGGTGGTATCAGCGACGTGCAGGGCTCAAATGCTAACGTAAATAATGAATCAGGCGATTGGACTACGCCCATTGAGCAATGTCCAGTTGCACCCAATAGCTTATATATTGGTTTCGAGAATGTGTCAGTAAGTTACGATGAAGGGATGTTCTGGGAAGTGCCAGGCAGCATCGGAGGAGCCTCAACTCCGCTTACTTCTATTGCCGTGGCACCCGATAATTGCGATATTGTTTATGTTACTAAACGATTGAATTACCTTCAGGATATTCCATCTCGGGTATATCGCTCCATTAACGGAACGCAAACCTGGCAAAATGTTACCAATGGGCTACCGGATTCTCTTTTCTATTCATCGCTGGCAATTAGTCCACTCAATAACTCAACAGTGGTGCTTTCGATTGCAGCATTCTCGCCCGGATTAAAAGTGTTTAGAAGTTCAAATTCGGGACAAAGTTGGCAAAATATATCCTATAATTTACCCGATGTCCCCGTTAATATGCTTAAGTTTTTGCCCGGCACAAACGATTTGCTCGCAGCCACCGATGCGGGAATATTTATACTTCGAAACGGTTCGAGTTTATGGGTTGATGAAAGTTTTGGGCTGCCCAACGTAATTGTTTCTGATATCGAAATTAATGAAGCGGCTAACAAAATATTCGTTTCCACATTCGGGCGTGGAATTTGGGCCAGCGATCTGGATGTACTGCTTTCTGCAACTAAATTGGAGAAATGTGAGCCCGAAATTAGTTTTACGCAAAATGCCGATCATATTGGTTTTACTATGAACAATTACCAATGTGAACCAAAGTTATCGGTTATTGAAATTATCGACATCAAGGGTAGGGTAGTGCAGCGTTCATCATTTCAAGGAACTACCTGGAGCGCTTCAACCTCAAGTCTCAACAGCGGACTTTACTTTTTGCGTCTTTCGGGTGATAACTATTCCAAAGTTCAGAAGTTCGCGATAGTTCGATAGTTTTAGTTGAATTCCTAAACAAACAAATACATTAAGAATTTAATGTTGCGTGTACTATTTGTTTTTTGTAGCTTTAATAAGCTTCGATGAAGCGATTATTCAATTTTGGGTTATGAATAAATTAAAGTTTTCAAAGGATGAAGGTTCAGCCTTTTACAAGGAATTAAATGAAAAAATAGATGCATATTTTATTGCGAAAGCATGCAGTAAAACGGGTAATGCTACTATGTTGTTCAAAATAATTCTGTATTTCAGTCTCGATATTTTGTTTTATTGCCTGATGATATCAAGTTCCTCAAGTCTGGAATTTTACATTTTTTATTTATTAATGGGACTTTCGGTGCTTCTTACCGCCTTTAACGTTTCACATGATGCTGCTCATGGTGTTGCCGTTAAAAGTAAATTTTGGAACAAAGTTTTATTCTCCATTAGCTTTAATCTGCAGGGAAACAATGCTTATGTATGGGGTAAAAATCATAACGAATCACATCATTTGTATACGAACATTGAAGGCAGTGATATTGATGTTCTCAATAATCCATTGTTTCGTATGACGAAAAGTCAACCATTGAAATGGTTTCATCGTTATCAATTTATTTATGCACCATTTCTTTATCTTTTTTATTCGTTGAACTGGTTCTTCTTTCGTGAAACCTTAATGATTTTTAATTTTTCAAGTCGAACGATAAAGGTAGAAATTCCTAAAATAGAGGTGTTTAAGCTTGTAATATATAAGCTCCTTTATATTGGTTATATGATTATTATTCCCATATATTTCTTGCCTTTTGGCTGGCAAACGGTCCTGCTTGCTTTTCTGTTAAATCATTTTATGGTTTCTATCATATTTGTTGCAGTTTTAGGTGTTTCTCATCTGTCTGATTTGGTTGAACATCCCATTCCCGACGCTCAGCATAAACTCAATATGAGCTGGCCAAAGTTGCAAATGTGTACCTCTGTAGATTACAATGCAAACAGTAAATTTTTTAACTGGACATTGGGGGGATTTAATGCACATGCTTTACATCACTTACTGCCCAATATTTGCCATGTACATTATTTAGAAATTTTACCCATTTTTCGAGATTTAGCTCAAAAACATGGAATTAAATATATGGAGATGTCTTATGGCAAATCACTAGCTGCGCATTTCAGATTTTTAAAAGCTATGGGAACACCGCAAACTCTTAAACCGTTTTCTTTTGCGTGATAAACATATCTATATTGAACAGGATAGTCAACTGCTTAAATTGATTTACCAACAAATAGAAGGCTTAATTAATGCAAATAAGACAAATTTCATACTCACATTGAGTGTTAAATTTTTTGTTTATTTTACATTTTCAGCATTAACATATTCGCTTATATTTTGGATAAAAAATCCATTTTATTTTATCATGGTATTTGTTTTATATGGGTTTTCGGCAATTCTTTTTGCATTCAATTTTTCGCATGATTTTGCTCATAATACGGTCTTCAAAAATAAAAAACTGAATAATCTGTGTTTTGTGATAATATATGCTATGCTTGGCGCGCATGCTGAGGCTTGGAAGAAAAGGCACATAAATGCTCACCATTATGCCCCTAATGTGGATGGGTATGATCCTGATTTAAAAATCACAAAACTTATTCGCGTAATTCCTACTAGTAAATACGAGTGGTTTCATAAATACCAACACATTTATGCTCCGTTTTTATATACTACCTACACGCTTTTTTGGGTATTTATCAAAGATTTTTTAATCCTTTTTTCAAAAGATGAATATTCTGATAAAAAGAAATTTTTGTACCATCTTTCTTTTTGGGCTCAAAAGGTTTTGTATTTGTTTTTTATTCTCGGCCTGCCTTTGCTTTTTTCCTATCAAAATTGGTATATAGTGCTTTTAGGATTTTTTCTTATGCATGCCACGCAGTCTCTTTTTATAATATTTACATTTTTTATGACGCATCATGTCGAAAAGACTGAATATCCAACCGCCGATAAAAAAGGTTACATTAATACTTCGTGGTTGATGAATCAAGTTAAAAGCTCAAACGATATGCATCCATTTAGCAAAATGGCCAATTTTATATTAGGTGGATTCAATAATCATATTGCTCATCATCTATTCCCACATGTACATCATATTTATTATCCTCAAATTAACAAGGTAGTGTATAGCATTTTAAAGAAAAATCACATTGAGCCCAATCATACAAGTTATTGGGGCGGTGTTATTTCGCATATTCGATTATTAAAACGCCTCAGCTATCGCTAAATTTCACTAGTTAAATTTATTTCAAAAAAAAACCGAGGATATTTTGTCATCCTCGGCATTAAATTAATCTTCCTTTTGGGCTTATCCTGCTACTCCGGCTTTAATTATATTTAAAGCGGCGCCTGCCTTAAACCATTCAATCTGTTGCTCGTTGTAGCTGTGGTTTACCTGAATGGTATCGCTACTGCCATCTTTATGATGCAGCACCATACTCAAAGGGGTATTGGGTGCAAATGTAGTAAGTCCTAAAATGTCAATGGTGTCGTCTTCTTGAATTTTGTCGTAGTCGGCCTTATTTGCAAAAGTAAGTGCCAACATTCCCTGTTTTTTGAGGTTGGTTTCGTGTATGCGGGCAAAGCTCTTCACTAATACAGCACGCACTCCTAAATGACGGGGTTCCATAGCAGCATGTTCACGGCTCGAACCTTCACCATAGTTTTCATCGCCCACTACCACCGAGCCAATACCTGCCGCCTTATAGGCCCGTTGTGTTGCCGGTACAGGGCCATATTCGCTGCTAAGTTGATTTTTAACAGAGTCGGTTTTGTCATTAAAAGCATTTACCGCCCCAATCAATAAGTTATTCGAGATATTGTCCAAATGACCGCGATACTTAAGCCAAGGTCCTGCCATCGAAATATGATCGGTGGTACATTTACCTTTGGCCTTGATGAGCAAATTCAAACCTTTTATGTCGGTACCTTCCCATGCAGGGAACGAGTCGAGCAGTTGTAAGCGATCGCTTGTTGGTGATACAATAACCTGAACCGATGATCCATCCGCAGCAGGGGCCTGGTATCCTGCATCTTCAACGGCAAAACCACGAGCTGGAAGTTCATCTCCCTTAGGCTCATCAAGTTTTACTGCAAGTCCTTCAGAATTTATTAAGGTATCGGTAAGCGGATTAAAGGTAAGATCGCCGGCAATAGCCAAGGCGGTTACCAATTCGGGCGAGCCTACAAATGCATAAGTATTTGGATTGCCGTCGGCACGTTTGGCAAAGTTTCGGTTAAACGAATGTACGATAGTGTTTTTCTCCTGCTTTTCGGCTCCCATACGGTTCCACATACCGATGCATGGACCGCAGGCGTTAGCAAAAACCTTCGCGCCAATGGCATCAAATACACCAAGGAAGCCGTCACGTTCAATGGTGTAACGTACCTGCTCCGAACCTGGAGTAATCGTAAATTCTGCCTTAGGAGTAAGTTTCTTTTCGGCCGCCTGTCGTGCCAGCGATACCGAGCGACTGATGTCTTCATACGAAGAATTGGTGCAGGAGCCAATTAAACCCACCTCCACTTTAGTTGGCCAGCCGTTGGCTGCAGCCACTTCTTTCATTTTCGAGATGGGCGTGGCTAAATCGGGCGTAAATGGTCCATTGAGATGCGGCTCAAGTTCGCTCAAATTAATTTCGATTACCTGATCAAAATAGGCTTCAGGATTGGCATACACTTCGGGATCGGCAGTAAGATGCTGGCGGATGCCGTTGGCCAAATCGGCCACTTCTGCTCTCCCCGTAGAGCGCAAATAACGCTCCATCGAATCGTCGTAACCAAAGGTTGAAGTTGTGGCTCCAATTTCGGCGCCCATGTTGCAAATAGTTCCTTTTCCGGTGCAGCTCATAGATGTGGCACCTTCCCCGAAATATTCAACGATGGCTCCCGTTCCTCCTTTAACAGTAAGGATACCGGCCACTTTTAAAATTACGTCTTTGGGTGAAGTCCAACCGCTTAATTTACCGGTTAGCTTAACCCCAATTAGTTTAGGCCATTTTAATTCCCAGGCAAGCCCCGCCATTACGTCGCAGGCATCGGCACCACCCACACCAATGGCAATCATTCCCAAACCACCAGCGTTTACCGTGTGGGAATCAGTGCCAATCATCATTCCGCCAGGGAATGCATAGTTTTCGAGTACCACTTGATGAATAATACCTGCACCAGGCTTCCAAAAACCGATGCCGTATTTGTTCGAAATAGAAGCCAGAAAATCATACACTTCCTTATTGGAAGTAACCGCTGTGTTTAAATCTTGAGTCGATCCGGTTTGGGCCGTGATGAGATGGTCGCAATGCACCGATGATGGAACGGCAACTTTAGGTCTGCCGGCTTGCATAAATTGCAGAAGTGCCATTTGTGCCGTAGCATCTTGCATGGCAACACGATCTGGAGCAAAATCTACATAATCTTTACCACGCTCAAAAGATGTATTGGCGGGGTTATCCCAAAGATGGGCATATAAAATTTTTTCCGACAGTGTAAGCGGCTTGCCGGTAACCTTTCGGGCGGCGCCCACACGTTCTTCAAAACGTGCATAAACGCTGCGAATCATCTCAATGTCAAAAGCCATATAATTCAATTATGAGGTGTTAAATCTATTATTTACTGTGCCGCGAAATTAGCACATAGAGGGCTTAAGTGCAAAGAAATTCGAGGCAATAATCTCATCCTGAATTTCACACTTATTTGTATACTCCAAAACTCCCGAAGCTAGTTTTTTAATTCCTCAGCAGCTCCACCATCTTTTGTGCTACACGAGCCGAGGCGCCTGATGCACCACACTGGAATTTCAGTTCCTCAAGATCTTGTTTCATCTTGGTTCTGCGCTGCGAATCGTTTAGCAGGGTATCTAATTCGTGATGCAGGTCTCGTGCATTCATCTTATGCTGAATCAATTCAGGCACCGCTTCACGGTTGAGCATTAGATTGACCAAGGAGATATACTTAACCTTGATGAGTTGGCGTGCAATGTAATACGAAATTCTACCGCCTTTATAGCAAACCACCGTAGGTATGCCAATTAAACCAGCTTCGAGTGTAGCTGTGCCGCTGGTTACTAATGCCGCATCAGATTTTCGAAGCAATTCGTAGGTTTTGTTAAATTCGATGCGAATGGCTTCTTTGCCAATTATTTGCTGGTAGAATTCAATCCCAAGGCTACTAACACCAGCTATACTGGCTTCCCAGTCAGGATTCATTTTTACTGCTTTTATCATCTCAGGCAGCATGATTTGTATTTCCTGTTTACGACTGCCAGGCAAAAGGGCAATATGTTTTTTACTTCCTCTGGTATTTTCGACTGCCGAGTATATTGCATCCTCGTTGAGCGCATCGGCCAGCGGATGCCCTTCAAAATATACTTCCATCCCAAATCTTCGATAAAACTCCTGTTCGAAAGGCAGTATAACAAACATAGCATCCACATCTCGTTTAATCTGATGCACTCGGCTTTGTTTCCAGGCCCAGATTTGCGGTGATATGTAATAAAAAACTTTAATTTCTTTTTGATGTACAAATGATGCAATACGAAGGTTGAACCCGGGATAATCCACTAAAATTAATACATCAGGCTTCCATTCGAGAATATCCTTTTTACAGTATTTAAGATTATTTAATATAGTTTTCAGGTTTAGCAGAACTTCGGTAAATCCCATAAATGCCAAATCGCGGTAATGCTTTACCAATTCCACTCCATTTTTCTCCATTTTATCGCCGCCCCATCCACGAAACACATCCTGTTGATCCAATATCTTTAAATGCTTCACTAAATTGGATGCATGCAAATCTCCCGAAGCTTCTCCCGCAATTATGTAGTACCTCATTGCTGCCAAAGTACAAAATTTAATAGCGTGTACTATTTTGTGC
>JBKCHQ010000289.1:0-10080 GCA_046302715.1 Bacteroidia bacterium
CTTAATCCTTCCCTATCTTGAGAATAAACCAGAGGCTTTTCGCCATACCTGTCACGCACAATCCATGTTTGGTTTGTTAACGTATCGTGAAAGGCAAACGAAAAAAATCCGTTTATTTCATCCAAACAGGCTATTCCATCTCGAATAAACAGATACAGGAGCACTTCGGTATCACTCTCAGACTTAAAAGTAATGCCCTCCTTTTTTAGTGTGTCGCGGTGCGATTTAAAATTGAAAAATTCACCATTAAAAACGAGAACATACCTTCCCGATGCATCAATAAAAGGTTGTGATCCATTATTGCTGGTATCAATAATGGATAGACGTGCATGGGCTAATGCTACAGTATCGCTGGTGTAAATGCCATGTCCGTCGGGCCCTCTTTTTTTGAGTAACTCAACCGATTGCTTGGCTCCGGCTAATCGTTTTTTGCCTTCGTCGGTGAATGCAATAGTTCCGGAAATGCCGCACATGTTCCTTTATTAAAGGTGGATGACCTCTCCGTACGCTGCGGCTGTAGCTTCCATAATAGCCTCAGACATAGTTGGATGCGGATGCACAGTTTTGATGATTTCGTGTCCGGTAGTTTCCAGTTTTCTAGCGGCCACGGCCTCGGCAATCATCTCGGTAACATTGGCGCCAATCATGTGGCAACCCAGCCATTCGCCGTATTTAGCGTCAAAAATCACTTTGACAAATCCGTCTTTAGCTCCCGCCGCAGAAGCCTTACCAGATGCCGAAAATGGAAATTTACCGATCTTGATCTCGTAACCTGCTTCACGGGCTGCTTTCTCGGTCATACCCACCGAAGCTATTTCGGGGTTGCTGTAGGTACATCCCGGAATATTCCCATAATTCATAGGTTCGGGATGATGCCCTGCAATCTTCTCAACACAAATAATTCCTTCGGCCGAGGCTACGTGTGCGAGTGCCGGACCAGGCACCACATCCCCAATAGCATAAATACCTTGAACATTGGTTTGATAATATGCATCAACGATGATCTTGCCTTTGTCGGTTTTAATACCCAGTTCTTCAAGACCGATATTTTCAATATTGGCTACAACGCCCGCAGCTGATAATACGGTGTCGCAATCAATAATCTGATTGCCTTTAGAGGTTTTAATATGCACTTTAAGTGTGCTTCCCGAACTATCAACCGACTCCACGCTGCTATTGGTAAGGATTTCTATACCTGATTTTTTGAAGCTTCGTTCTAATTGTTTGCTCACTTCTTCGTCTTCTACTGGAACAATATTCGGAAGGTATTCGACCACCGTTACTTTGGTTCCGATGGCATTGTAGAAGTAGGCAAATTCAACCCCAATAGCTCCGGAGCCTACTACCACCATGGTTTTAGGTTGCGTGGTTAAGGTCATGGCTTCGCGGTATCCAATAATTCGTTTGCCGTCTTGTTTTAAGTTAGGCAATTCGCGGCTTCGGGCACCGGTGGCGATGATAACATGTTTTGCGGAGTATGCAGTGGTTTTTCCGTCTGCGGCTTTCACCTCTACCTGCTTATCTTTTCTGAGCTTTGCATTTCCCAGAATGGTGTCGATCTTATTTTTTTTCATTAAGAATTGAATGCCCTTACTCATGCCATCGGCAACACCACGACTGCGTTTTACCATAGCATCAAAATCGGCTTCGGCACCGGATACTTTAATTCCATAGTCGGATGCATGTTTGAGATATTCAAAAACATTGGCACTTTTAAGTAATGCTTTTGTAGGGATGCAGCCCCAATTGAGACATATACCGCCCAGTTCTTCGCGTTCAACAATGGCTACTTTCATGCCCAATTGAGCCGCTCTAATTGCTGCTACATATCCGCCGGGACCGCTGCCAATAACGATTAAGTCGTAATTCATACTTTTTTTCTTTGGATTAAAATATGTGCAAACTTAAGAAAGTTTAGTGTTTTTGGGAATCCATCTGTTTTTGTTGTAAGTGTTATAAAATCAAATTCTTGCAATTTTATGCGACAGACGCACTTCCTTTGCATTTAACGCAAAAGACTTTTTACGGGGTGGTTCTACTTTTGAAATTCAGATACAGCGCAAATGTTTCCCGAAAGCCTTTTGCATTTTATATGGAAGTTTCAATTATGGAATACCCAAAATTTGCAGTTGGCCGGAGGGGAAACATTGTGTGTGGAATTTCCCGGGCAGCATAATCATGACTCGGGCCCCGATTTTAGCCATGCACGCATAAGTGTTAACGGCATTACCTGGGCGGGCATTGTTTAAATTCACATAAATGCAAGCGACTGGTACAAGCATGGGCATCAGCATGATGCCGCTTATGGAAATGTGGTGTTGCATGCCGTTTGGAATGCAGATAAATCGGTATTAATTCGTTCAAATCAAGAGCTCCCCACCCTAATAATGGAGCCATATGTTGATAAACACATGTTGGAAACCTGGTTAAAGATGAGCAAACAAAATACATCTGTTGCCTGTTCGTCGTATGCCAAGCCCCCCGAACCTTGGCGGCACAATTGGCTTTCGCGCATGTTGGTTGAACGGCTCGAATCGCGCATTGACTGGGTGTCGGAGGTACTTAAGTTCACGGCCAATAATTGGGAGGAAGCTTTTTACTTAGCCATTGCTCGTGGCTTTGGAGCACCGGTAAATGCTTTTGGTTTTGAATGGATGGGTAGAACCTTACCTGTGGGTCTCATCGAGAAGCACCGGCACAATTGTTTTCAGCTCGAAGCACTCTTTCTTGGGCAAAGTGGATTGATTACTGAAGATCATAACGACATCTATATAAGGGAGTTGTTTCAGGAGTACACTTTTTTGAAAAAGGCTTATAGGCTGAGTAGCTTATTACCATCGGTATGGAAGTATAGCCGTATGCGGCCGGCTAATTTTCCTGAACGCAGGCTGGCCCAGTTTGCTGCGTTATGGACAACAGGGATTTCGCTAGCGCGATTGAGTCGCAGCGAATACGGTTTAGAGGAATTACTTCAATTATTTGACGTAAAAGCAAGTGCTTATTGGGAGTGCCATTACAGGCCCGACAAACCAAGCAAGTTGTTGGGTGCTGGGTTGAGTCGTGATACGCAAATTCGTATTGTGATAAATTCTATTGTGCCGATTACTTTTTCGTATGCCCGTTTTAGCGGGAATGATGCGTTGGCGCATAAGGTTATTTCTTGGCTGGAACAGTTGCCACCTGAAGAAAATGGACTTATTAAGCGCTGGGAAGATTTTGGAATTCGCAGCGTAAATGCCGGCGAAACACAAGCCCTGATGCATTTACAGAAAACGTATTGCGAAACACGCTCCTGTTTATTCTGCAATTGGGGATTATATTATTTGAAGCATGCTTCGAATGGTGTGCCTAAATCTGTTGGGAGCTCCACCGAGGATGTGCAACTAAAAGCATGATGTTTGGATTTAATGCCTGTATAGCTCAATCCTTTGCAACGATATTTTTTACTTGATGCACAACTGGTGAATGCAACTAGTGTGCAGATTAAAATTGAAAGTGGTACTGTTTTTTTTAAAATTATTTTTTGAAAATTTTGTTTAAATGGTATGCTTGTAAACTTAAGCCCCTGCATTGTATCCCTCAAGGTAAGCCAAAATGTGTTCAGTTTTAACTTGATGTGGCGAGTTTGGACGTTGCTTTTCTGTTTCTACTGCCATATATACCATAAGCCTGAAAATTACTAGTGTTTGGCTAATTATGTTTAGGGCAACTAGTTGAGGCGACAAGGAACCACCATTCTGAATTCGGGAACGAACACTTTAAATTTTTCGCCATCGGCTAAACGTTCAAAAGTGTAGTTGCCTTCCATCTTGCCGAACTCCGATTTAAGGTTGCAAGCCGATTCGTATTCGTAAACATCGCCCGGACGCAATACCGGTTGCTGACCCACCACTCCGGCACCTTCTACCTCACGGCGTTCTGCAATTGAGTCGTAAATGTTCCAGTATCTTCTTTGAAGCTGAACGTCGTACTCGCTAGTATTTTCGATGCGAATTTTGTACGTAAACAAGTAATACATCTTTGAAGGGTCTGAGTAAAGTTCTTGATACTTGGTATCGATGCTTACTTTAATTCCTGAGGTAACTTGTGTTTTCATAGTGTGGTTATTTGTTGATGCAATGTTATGGACAAAACACTATTCGAAACAAATTTGCATATTCTGAAACCCTTGATAGTATTGATATTTGGAGATGTGTCGTGTCTGATTCTGATAAAATTTGCACCTAACTCCAATTTTCTTACATCGATTTTTGGGCGATTTCAATTTTTTCTATCTCCCTAGAGAATTTATCCTTTGATAGCCGAGCAATTCATCAAAGTCATTCGTGTATGCCCTGTAATAAAAGAGAAGTGTATAATCATTCTCTGCATTAAAATGACTTCCTTCCAAGGTCGAACGCTCTGTTTTTTGGGTATAGGTATCGCATATTTCGTACAAGTAGTTGTAAATTCCTTGCTTAAGTAAGATGCGGGCCGTGTACATTTTAGATGTGTATTTATAGCTGAGTTTGAATTCGGGTTTTTGAGCCCAATCGGAGAATGCTCCCATGAGATATATCTCTTTATCTTTTAATGTTGTTTCCATAGGCAATCTAAACTCTACCCAAGCATAGTCGGCGTCAAGCGTAGGTTCGTTTCCCTCGGTATTTCTGATAAAAAAGCGCCCATTGGCTTCAGACAGCAATTGATATTCGGAAAACGTACGCATGGGGTCGTTCAGCAAGATAACTTCCACAGGGGTACTATCGCGGTTAATGCGCCGCACGCGGTCTGAGTTCATTCGAAGCGAACGGATGTCGGCCCAGCGAAATTCGTTAAGTCCTTCAAAACAATTGCTGCCATCGTCGTGGTTGTAATTAATCTGCGTTTGGTTAAATGAAAACGGTTTAACGGAAAGAGCATTATCCCATCGCTGGTTTTGAAGCATGATGAGGCGCGTTGCTGATGGCGCGTTTACCAGCGTCATTTTTGAAATATCGGCAACCGCGTCAATTTCCTGATGGGTTTCACGCAATTCCATTAAGGCCGGTCGCCTAACGTTTGCTCCAACAGGCACTTTTTTGCTGTACACTACAAAACGTCGGGTAAGCACCAAATTATCAGGGTCGTTGTCCTCATATACTTTAAGGAGGTAATTGCCTGAAATAAGGAACTTCATGTTATCGTTAGGGAACACCAAATCATAGTGGAGGTATTGCACGAAGGTGTTAAAGGAATAGCGAAAATCCTGAACTAAATCTTGTTGCAGGCCTTGCACTGCGCGTGTTGGCATGATTCCCGAAGGAGTCCAGTCGGCATTGCAATGCACGAAACTGTAATACAGCTGTTTTTGGGAGGCTTCTAAATCATCAAATTGAAGATGGAGTTGTTCTGCACTGCCCAGCTCAATGGCCGCGGGCGTTCCCTCGGTGCCGTTTATTGAAAGCAATACAGTTTTTATGTTATCGCGATAAACCCAGTCTGTATAACGTAAATCTGTGCAATTGGCAATAAAAACTGGTAAAAAAAATGAAAGAATAAACAATGCGGTATATTTCATCACCCATTTATTGGTTCGTAAAGATAGGCATGGCGACCAACAAATTCATTAGCCTTTAATCAAGGCACTTTTTATCGTGAATTATTAATAAATAAGGGCTAAAAACTAACAATAAAATGGCGGCATGCGAGCTCCTTTCAAACAAATTAAAACAGTTAGCGTTCATTGATTTATGGATAATGTTTGCGTGGTTTGGTTTAAACGAGATTTACGGCTTGACGATCATGCTCCGTTGTTGAACGCTATTAATTCGGGCCGGAACATTATTTTGTTGTGGGTTTACGATGACTTTATGCGTCAATCCAATTTACATTCAGAACGCCATTTGCGTTTCCAGCTCGAAAGTATCTACAATCTTAATTCTCAGTTATATCCTTTTAATACCTCAGTGCTTGCCGCAGAAGGCAAGGCTGAAGAAATCTTCGCACAACTTAGCGAAACCTTGAACATTAGTGAGGTGCTATCTTACCGAGAAAGTGGTACGCGCGATACATTCGAGCGTGATAAGCGTGTAATGCGCTTGCTGCGTGAAAGAGGAATTTTGTGGCAGGAGTTTCCACGCACAGGCATTAAACGTGGCAGCGAAGCACGGCAAGACTGGAGCAGGGAATGGGAGCAGCAGGTGAGGGGAGAAAGATTCCAAACCGACCTAGCACGCGCTTCATTTATTACGAACGAGGTGCTGCATCAGTTTCCGCTCCAACACATCCAAACACTTTCACCTCAGAAAAGTGTAGTTCAGCCGGGGGGACGAAACTTTGCACTGCACTATTGGGATTCCTTTCTTGAAGATCGTCATCGTGGCTATTTCAAAAATGTTTCGAAACCCGAAGCCGCACGTTATCATTGCAGCAGGTTATCGGCCTACATTGCCTGGGGGAATTTGAGCATCCCCGAAATCTGGAGGAAAGCTCAGGAAGTTGCAGAAGGTAGTCGGCGCGATTTACAGCAGTTTGTTACTCGTTTGAAATGGCAGGCGCATTTCGTTCAAAAGTTTGAAACCGACGGTCGCATGGAATTTGAAAACCAGAACACGGCGTTTAATAGGGTTCGTAATGATGTGAATCTACCTTGGGTACAGGCCTGGAAAGATGGATTAACGGGCTATCCGCTGGTTGATGCCTGCATGCGCTGCGTGGCGGCGACAGGTTATCTTAATTTCAGGATGCGGGCTATGGTGGTTTCGTTTTTAACACATCACCTGTGGCAGCCCTGGCAGCTGGGGGCAGAATGGCTGGGAGCGCAATTTCTCGATTTTGAGCCGGGCATTCATTTTCCCCAATTCCAGATGCAAGCCGCCACAACAGGATTGCATACGATTCGCATTTACGAACCCATCAAGCAAAGTTTGGAACACGATTCGGAGGCTGTTTTTATTCGCAAATGGCTGCCCGAGCTGGCCGCTTTGCCTACGGGCCTAATTCATCAACCACATTTACTCACCCCACTCGAAGAACGCATGTATTGTTTTCGTCGCGGAATTGATTATCCACTGCCAATAGTCGATACGAAAGTGAGCGGCGCTAAAGCAGGAGAAATTCTCTGGAACATACTTAAATCGCAGGAGGCTAAAAAAGAAGCCTCACGTATTTTAAAGGCGCATGTGGTTTCGCCGGAGCGGAAAAAGGCGATGAAACGGGGAAGGATTTTTAGTTAATGGTTTTAAATAGGGTAATCCGAAAAAGTCAGACCACATCGCCAGATAGATGCAGCAGATGCGAGGCGACAAGGCGGAGCAGTATATTGAATACTGCAATCCTCGGATAAAGAAGCAGATGTTGTATTGCTGGCTAATGAAATTATTTAGGTTCTAAATGTTAATTTTTACGGAAATTATAAAGCTAAATCAATTAAAATAAATACATTAAGTATTTTTTAGTGTGCCCTAAATAGTGAAATTTCTGGTTAGTATATTCCAGCAATTAATCAACATACGTTTCCTGAATTACTGATTTAACGCGTGCTATTTCTTTTTCAGTGAGATGTTCGTATGTTTTTACAATACGTGTTCTATCTACGCATCTAATTTGATCCAGAACTACCCATCCTTTTGTTTTATTATGTTTAACCTCTACCCTTGTCGGATATGGTCTTGAGCTAGTTGTCATTGGCGCAACTACAATGGTCTGCAAGTATTGGTTCATTTCGTTGGGCGAAATAATTAAACAAGGTCGTGTTTTTTTGATTTCGCTACCTTGTGTAGGGTCTAAATTAACCAACACAACTTGATACTGGCTTAATTCCATTCTTCGAGATTTTCGTCGTCGAAAAATTCGTTCAACAATAAGCGATCGTCACCATTTTCATGCATTTTTTTAAATGCTTTTTCCCAACCTTTTCTTGGTGTACTTGCCGGTTTTATTATGATGTATCCTTTCTCTAGAACGAGTTCAACCGAGTCTTGGATATTGTATTTTTCGAGAATTGCTTTTCCTAATCGTATGCCCTTGGAATTTCCAATGGATATAACTGCTATGTTCATTGTCTATATTTTGTAATTACAAAGTAACTACAAATCGACATATTTTCCAAGAATTATTTTCTTCTACAGGCTTCAATTGGTAAAGACAATGTGGTAAATAATTTATTGTTTGCTCCTCATCGCATAATCTTATTCTATTCGATAATTCTATCTTTATAGCTATTTAATATTAATCCGTATACGTTCTAAATGTTGGAATCTTTCCGTGGGAGGTGGGCCAGTATCAATAAAAATCTGCTGGGATTATCGCTTTTGGTAAACCTGCCTGTTTTATATGAAGCACCAATTATTGCGCAATTTGTATACGAAGGCCGTCTGAGCGATTTATGGATATTTTGGGCAGCATCGATCGGATTTGCTTTTGGACTGGTATTTATCGCACCCTTGTGGAAACGCATTCCGGCCGAGATTGAAAATGGCTTTCATCTGTTTCGGTATTCGGGAAAATGGGCTGATATTCTCTATAAATATAGAGCCGTTTTTTTGGGATTAATTATTATTCCGCTTATTGCGACGCTTAATCTGCATTCGTTTGCCATGTTATTTGGCATGGGCGCAGGATTGAGCAAGCAAGCAGTGATTTTGCTATTGGGCATCATTCTATTGTTCACCACCGGACTCAATACCATGTCGCGCCGTTTTAGTGCTGATGCCCTTACAGGTATTTTAAGCTTTGCTGTGTTGCTTGGAATCGGAGGTTACTGGATTTTCGTTCAGGATAATTATTCAATAGGTAATCAGCTGAGAGTGCAACAGGATTTATTCCCTAATTCGGGTATGCATGGATTGATGATTTTTGGATTACATTGGATACTGACGGGTATATATGATTTTCCCGATATGGAAGGGCAAAAATTATTGTATGCTCGCGAAAAGGGCAATTTACGTCAGTTTCTACTGTTAATTTTCTTTCTCCTTGTTTCGCAGGTATTTATTTACTTATTGGGAATTAAGGCAGCTTCGTCGGTTCAATCCACGAAGGCAGTGCTCAAGGGTGAAGATATTCTTGGGCATTTCATTTTTGAACAACCCATGGTATTAAGAAGCGTTATACTTGGTTTCTTGTTTTTCTCCTTTTTGTCGGTGATGAAGAATCTACAGCTATGGAGCGGACAATTGCTTAGCGGTATAGGTCTGTTTAAGCGATTTAAATGGGAGAATTTATTGGGTATGATTGTGTTTTTGATAGCAGTCTTATTTTGGAGCATAAACACCGATGGATTATTGGTTATTGCGAAGTATCTGCTGGTTATTACATCGGGCGTTGGGCCGGTATTTTTGCTTCGCTGGTATTGGAATAGAATTACCGCCGCGGTGCAGCTAACCGCTATGATAAGTGCCTTAATTATTGGCAATGCGTATGAATTGGCTCAGGCACGCTGGATTGCTTTTCAAAAAGTAACAGCGCAGTTGGCTGATTATTTACAGCTCAGTGCATACCTTTGTGAAGTATTGGTATGCGGCATCATTACCTGTACTGCATGGTTGTTAGTGGCATTTTGGACCAATGCCGATAATGGAGTTGCCTGGAAGCGATTTAATGAAACGGTTCGCGCCACGGAGCGTTTAAAAAATCCTCGATTGTGGCTTGTATTTGTATTGATTGCCGCACTTTTGATGCTTGGTCGGGTGTTGGCTTGGAGTATTGGCGCTGGGGCTGTACATGTTTTAGCGCTGGGGTTTCTTGGCTTGGCAGTTGTTGCGGCAGCGGTGTTTAGGATGGCAGAAAAAGACGAGCAGAATTAATCGCAAGCGATTATTAAATAACTGTAAATAAATAGGTTAAAATTTTCCGAAGGCAATAAGTATTAATCCGATTAAACAAATAATGCCAAAGATAATCGCCACAACCTGCCCCGATTTTTCTTTTTTTACAAATGCATTAAGTTCGTTTTCGTAATAAGCCGCACTTTGCTCGAAGCCAAGCGATCTTAATTTATGGATTCCGGTTCTGATTTTAAATTTTGCCTGATCCTGATTGATGGCAGTATCTGTCTCGTGTGATTTTAATTCCAGAAAGAGGCGGTCCATTACTTTTTCGATTTCTTCACTGCTGGAG
>JBKCHQ010000290.1:0-24232 GCA_046302715.1 Bacteroidia bacterium
ATTTTAAAATTATCAATCCTTGCCCATAAAAACCGCACAATAGGTTAATTTTGGAATCTTGTAAAACTAGATTATGAGTACCGAAAAGCTAATACTGGTATGTAACGACTCGTGAATGGAATTCTATTCCCCACAAAAGTAACTTTCCCCACAGATTTTGTTACTGATCCCAATTAAGCAGTTTAGCTTATGTTCAGCAGCTCTCAGCAATGCATTCTGGCGCTATTTTTTTTACGAGGCCCTGTAAAACCTTGCCAGGCCCACACTCCATAAATACTGAGGCTCCATCCCTATGCATGTTTTGAACGCATTGGGTCCAACGCACCGGTGCCGTTAGTTGTGCAATTAGGTTTGCCTTTATTGTAGCTGGATCGATGCTCGCCTCGGCGTTCACATTTTGATAAACCGGGCAAATCGGTACATTAAATTCTGTTTTAGCAATTGCTTCTTCCAATGCTTTTCGTGCAGGTTCCATCAAAGGCGAGTGAAATGCTCCGCCTACTTGAAGGGGCAATGCTCTTTTTGCTCCTGCACCTTTTAGAAGATCGCAGGCTGCATGTATTCCATCAATACTGCCCGATATTACAAGCTGACCGGGGCAATTATAATTGGCCGCAACCACAGTTTCATGAGTTATTCCCGTACAAATTTCCTCAACCCGTGCATCTTCAAGTCCTAAAATGGCCGCCATGGTTCCCGGATTTTGCTCGCAGGCATCTTGCATTGCCAAAGCGCGTTTATAAACAAGGCTTAACCCTGCCTCAAAGCTCAGGCACTTGTTAACTACCAGTGCTGAAAACTCGCCGAGTGAGTGTCCGGCTACCATATCGGGCTGGTTTGCTACATTACATAAAGCGCTGATTACAGAGTGAAGAAATACTGCGGGCTGTGTTACTTTTGTTTGCCGTAGGTCTTCTTCTGTTCCGTTAAACATTATGTCTGTTATCCGAAACCCCAAAACAGAATTTGCCTTTTCAAATAGAGCTTTAGCCTGTTCGTTTTGTTCGTAAAGTTCTTTGCCCATCCCGGAGAATTGGGCACCTTGTCCGGGGAATATCAATGCAGTCATATAAGTTATTTAAAAGTCTGAGTCTTTAAAAACGATTTTAGGGTTGCTGTGATGGCTACAAACTTACATAATTCTTTTGCCTGTTAAAATCGTGAACCTGCAAAACAGTCCAACTAAACGTACATTCTCCATCACATTTTTATACATTTACCCCGTGAAAAAAGTTCTCCTTGCCATTTTTATTTTATTGGAGCTAAATGGCTGGGCCCAAATTGGCGGGCAAAATATTTATCGTTTTTTAAATCTTCCGGTTTCGTCAAGACTGTTGGCGTTTGGAGGCAGACAGGTATCCTTGCGCGACGATGATGTGGGGATGGCATATATGAACCCGGGATTGCTCAATCCAACCATGCACAATAATATGATGCTTAGCTTTAGCGATTATTTTGGTGGAGTCAATTACGGATATGCCGCGTATGCTTATAGTTTGAATAAAATTGGTACGTTACACGGAGGTGTTCAATTTGTAGATTACGGAACTTTCGACCGAACCGATAATACGGGTGCTGTAAACGGTCAGTTTTCTGCGGGTGAATATTGCCTGACTACCGGAATTGGTCGCCAAATGGATTCTCTTTTTTCAGTGGGAGTTAATTTAAAAACCATCTTCTCCAGTTTGGAAAATTATACTTCCTGGGGCATAGCTACCGATTTTGGAGCTTCTTACCGCAGCAAGTCAAAATTATTTGAGGCGGGAGTAGTAATGCGTAATTTTGGTTGGCAAATAAGCTCTTACACACAAGGCAATCGCGAACCGCTGCCTTTTGAATTTACTGCCGGAATTTCGGGTAGGCTTAAACATGTTCCGCTGCGTCTTTCGCTTACTGCACATAACTTGCAACAACCCGATTTAACCTATCGCGATCCCTCAATTCCGGAACAAACCGTTGATCCTCTTTCAGGAGATACCATTGTGAATAAGATATCCTTTGCCAATAAGGTGATGCGACATGCTATTGCAGCTGCCGAGTTTCAAATTGCCAAAGGATTTGCCTTTAGAGTAGGGTATAACTACCAGCGGCGTCAGGAAATGAAGGTGGCCGGTCGTTTGGGAACGGTGGGTATTTCTTGGGGGCTCGCCTTTAAGGTGTACAAATTTTCTTGCGCTTATTCCCGCTCCGCATACCATTTGGCCGGCTCTCCCAATCAAATTACTCTTGCATTTAAACTTTCTGAGTTTTATACCCGCAAATAATTATAATGAGTGCCCGTAAAATAACCATAGCTATCGACGGCTATTCTTCTTGTGGTAAATCAACCATCGCGCGCGCGCTTGCCGAACGTTTGTCGTATAATTATGTAGATACCGGTGCAATGTACCGGGCTGTTACATTATATGCATTACGAAACGGACTGATTAACGGAAAACAACTCGATGTAGAAGGATTAATTGAAACACTCGACACCCTTGATATTCAGTTTGTTTTTAATCCAGAAACACGAGTTTCGGAAATATTATTGAATGGAGAAAACGTTGAAAACTACATTCGCCAAATGGATGTTAATGATTGGGTAAGTCAGGTGAGTGCTGTTGCCGAGGTACGCAGAAAAATGGTACGCCTGCAGCAGGAAATGGGAAAAGGTAAAGGCGTGGCAATGGACGGTCGTGATATTGGCACCGATGTGTTTCCTGACGCAGAACTAAAAATATTTATGACCGCAGAACCCGACATTCGTGCCCGGAGAAGGTTTGATGAGCTGGTTTTGAAAAATATTCCTACACCTATTGAGGTGGTTAAAGCGAATTTATTGGCCAGAGATACCGAGGATATGACCCGTGTAGAAAGCCCCCTGCGAAAAGCAAAGGATGCTATTATTCTCGATAATTCGCATTTAAGCAGAGAGCAACAGCTCGAATATGTCTACAATCTGGCTATACAGTTGATTCAAAGAAAGAAAACTGGAGTTTTATAGTTGAATTTTCTATCGGAATTAATTTTTTTACATTTGTAGCATGGAAGTGACTATTGATGTCAATTCCGGCTTTTGCTTCGGCGTCGTTTTTGCGATTCAGATGGCCGAGGATGAGTTGGAACAGTCGGGGAGTTTATACTGTTTGGGCGATATTGTTCATAACAATATGGAGGTGGAACGTTTACAGGCCAAAGGGCTGAAAATTATCAATCATGATGAATTCAAAAATCTGAGAGATACCAAAGTGCTGATTCGAGCACATGGGGAACCCCCCGAAACATACAAAACAGCTATTGAAAATAATATAGAACTCATTGATGCTTCATGCCCCGTAGTTCTTAAGCTTCAAAACCGAATCCGCACCGGTTTTAACCATATTGGAGAAGGGCAGATTGTAGTGTATGGAAAAGAAGGGCATGCCGAGGTGAATGGTTTAGTGGGGCAAACTAACGGAAGTGCCATTATTGTAGATGCGTTGTCAGATTTAGATCGGCTGGATTATAGCCGTCCGATACAATTTTTCTCGCAAACTACCCAACCTACCGAGGGCTTCAAAAAAATGAAGGCTGAGATTGAGCGACGTATTCTTGAAGCGGGCGGTGCCGATAGCGAATTGCTGGAATCGAACGATACCTTATGCAGGCAAGTGTCAAATCGTGAGCCTCAGTTGCGTGACTTTGCAGCATCAAATGATCTGGTGCTTTTTGTGAGCGGTAAGAAAAGTTCCAACGGTAAAGTGTTATTTGATGTTTGTAAGGCGGTAAATCCACGAACGTATTTTGTTTCTGAGTGGACTGATGTGCAACATGACTGGTTTGAAAATACTGACCGTATTGGCATCTGTGGGGCAACATCGACCCCGATGTGGTTTATGGAAGAAATAGCTTCCAAGCTAAAGCACTCATTTGCAGAAAATATAAATTCCTAATAAGGAGTTTTTTCGGTAAAATATTTTGTTAAATTTGCAGCCCCTTGAAAGTCAAGGAGTGTGCCTGGCACATCATGTTTAACAATTTTAATTATTGACGTAATGTCAGATTCAAATCAGGAAACTCCTGAAATCATCGCAACCGAAACGGTTGCAGAACAAAAACCCGTAAAAACCCGCAGTGCAGCATCAGTCAACGATTTTGACTGGAATTCGGTGGGTAAAAAATCATCAACCTACAGCAGCGAGGAGCGCTCCAAAATGGAAACGCTTTACGAAAAATCGCTCAGTTCTATCACGGAACACGAAGTGGTTATGGGAACTATCGTTGCCCTCACCAGCAAAGACGCTGTAGTAAACATCGGTTATAAATCCGATGGTATCGTGCCGCTTTCTGAATTGAGGTACAACACTGAAATTAAGGTAGGCGATACCCTCGAAGTGTATATCGAAAGCAAGGAAGATCGCGGTGGTCAGCTCTTATTGTCGCACAAAAGAGCACGTTCACTCAAATCTTGGGATCGTGTTAATGAAGCCCTTGAAAGTGATGAAATCATTAAAGGATATGTGAAGTGCCGCACAAAAGGCGGATTAATTGTAGATGTATTTGGCATCGAAGCCTTCCTTCCGGGATCGCAAATTGATGTAAAGCCTATCCGCGATTATGATGTGTATGTGGGCAAGTCGATGGAATTCAAAGTGGTGAAAATCAATAAAGAATTCAAAAACGTTGTAGTGTCGCACAAAGCGCTTATCGAAGAAGAGCTTGAGGCGCAAAAAACAGAGATTATTTCTAAACTTGAAAAAGGTCAGGTACTCGAAGGGGTGGTTAAAAATATCACTTCATATGGGGTATTCATCGACCTTGGCGGAGTTGATGGTTTAATTCACATTACCGACCTTAGCTGGGGCCGTATCAACCATCCTGAAGAGGTGGTGAAACTCGATGAGAAAATCCAGGTGGTTATTCTAGATTTCGACGAAGGTAAAAAACGCATTGCCTTAGGTTTGAAACAACTTACCCCGCATCCATGGGATAAAGTAGATTCTAACCTGCAAGTAGGTGATAAGGTAAAAGGTAAAGTGGTGGTTATTGCAGACTACGGTGCATTTATCGAAATTGAGCCTGGCTTCGAAGGCTTGGTGCATGTTTCTGAAATGTCCTGGTCTCAGCATCTGCGTTCAGCTCAAGATTTCCTTAAGGTTGGAGAAGACGTGGAGTGTTTAGTGTTAAGCATCGATCGCGAGGAGCGCAAAATGTCATTGGGCATTAAGCAGCTTATGCCAGATCCTTGGTCTGAGATTGAATCTAAATATCCCGTTAATTCTAAGCATACAGCCAAGGTTAGAAACTTTACCAATTTTGGTGTATTCGTAGAACTTGAAGAAGGTGTTGACGGCTTAATTCATATTTCAGATTTAAGCTGGAATAAAAAGATTAAGCACCCTAGTGAATTTACCAAAGTAGGTGAAACTATTGAAGTGGTAGTACTTGATTCTGATCGCGAAAACCGCCGCTTAAGTTTAGGTCATAAGCAGCTTGAAGAAAATCCATGGGATGTGTTTGAGACCATCTTCAATGAAGGTGCCGTTCATCAGGGGACAGTAATAAGCGTTAATGATAAGGGAGCTGTAGTTTCTTTGCCATATGGCGTGGAGGGCTTTGCACCTAGCAAACATCTCATTAAAGAGGATGGAACTAATGCAAAAGTTGAAGACGTTCTCGATTTCAAAGTAATTGAGTTTTCTAAGGACAGCAAGAAGATTATCGTTTCTCACGCCCGTACGCATGAGGCTGAAAAGCCTGGTGATAAAGGCGGTAAAGAAAATGCCGAGAACGATACGAAAAAGGCCGTTAAGAAAATCAAAGACAACCTTGAAAAATCAACTTTGGGCGACTTAAGTGTTCTTTCAAACCTAAAATCCGAAATGGAAGAACAGGAGCAGAAAGAAAAAAAGAAAGCAGCTCCGAAGAAAAAGGACGAATAACTTGATAATTTATTACGATGAGTTAAAGCGCCTTGGAATTTCCAGGGCGCTTTTTTTATGCTTCGTTTCATTCCTTATCTTTGCCTTATAAATGGGTTCAACACGCACCGTACTATCCGAAGACGTTTTTACGCTGGTAAAGGCACGGCTGGCTTTTGAGTTAATTGAGAATCATGATGATTTTGAGGATACAGTACTCATTGGCCTTCAACCTAGAGGAGTACTTTTGGCCCGAACCATAAAAGCTTTTTTAGAGCAGGAATTGGGTAAAGTACTTGTTTATGGCGAGCTCGATATTACATTTTTTAGGGATGATTTCCGCCAAAAAAATTTAATTCCCAGTTCAACCCGCATTGATTTTATAACCGAGGGTAAAAAAGTTATTTTAATTGATGACGTTATGTACACCGGCAGAAGTGTGCGTGCCGCGCTTGACGCCATACAGCAATTTGGCCGACCTTCACGTATCGAGTTAATGGTATTGGTAGATCGGCGATGGAGTAGAGAAATTCCTGTTTCCCCAGATTACTGGGGGATACAGGTAGATACTGTTTTTAACGAAAGCATACGATTAAATTGGAACGAACCACAGAATGCCGCAGAGGTGGTGTTACACACTAAACATAAAATCGACTAATGCTCGGAGTACGTCATTTATTAGGCATCAAATACCTCAGCAAGCGTGATATTGAATTGATTCTGCAAACGGCAGACACTTTTCTCGATGTAATTAATCGCCCCATTAAAAAGGTGCCCTCGCTAAGAGACATCACCATTGTGAATTTGTTTTTCGAAAACTCTACCCGAACCCGCATATCGTTTGAGCTGGCCGAAAAACGTCTCTCTGCCGATGTGCTAAACTTTACTGCATCTTCATCTTCCGTCTCAAAGGGAGAAACGCTGGTGGATACGGTCAATAATATTTTGGCCATGAAGGTAGATATGGTGGTAATGCGCCATCCTCAAGCAGGAGCAGCACATTTTTTATCGGAGCGGGTAAATTCTATCATTGTAAATGCTGGCGACGGCGCCCACGAACATCCTACACAGGCCCTCCTCGACGCTTACACCATATCTAAAAAGCTGGGTACTCTTCAAGATAAGCGTGTGCTCATTGTGGGCGATATTCTGCATTCAAGGGTGGCATTATCCAATATTTTTTGCTTGCAAAAAATGGGGGCAAAAGTTAGCGTCTGTGGCCCGCCTACCTTAATTCCACGTTATTTGCATACGCTTGGCGTAAGGGTCGAAACCCACCTTGAAACTGCATTGAAAAACTGCGACGCAGTGAATATGCTTCGCATCCAGCTCGAACGGCAGGATACCCGATATTTCCCATCCATTCAAGAATATACGCGTCTGTTTCAATTAAATGCTCAAATGCTTGAGCGCCTCGATTCGGTACCGCTCATTATGCATCCAGGGCCCATCAATAGGGGCGTTGAAATAAGTTCGGAATTGGCCGACGGGAAGCATTCGGTAATTTTAGATCAGGTGGAATATGGAGTTGCGGTGCGTATGGCCGTGTTGTATCTTCTGGCAGGTCGAAATCTTTCGGATGCGGTGTAATATTGTATTTGTAGGTTAATGAGTTTTTGCGTAGGTTTGAACAAAGTTTACAAGGTATGAACTTTACCAAAGAAAAAACAGAACACTACACCGTATTGCGTGTTGACGCAGAACGTCTCGATTCATTGTTGGCACCCGAGCTCAAAGCAGAGTTAACCCTGCTTAATGGAGAAGGCGTGAACAACATTATCTTAAACCTAGAGCAAACCAAGTATTGCGATTCTTCAGGGCTGTCGTCGGTTTTAATCGGTAACCGTTTATGTAAAAATTCAAATGGCATGCTCATTCTTGTTGGAGTGCAACCTACCGTTAAAAAACTCATTACCATCTCGCAGCTTGATTCGGTTTTGCATTCGGTGCCTACCGTCTCTGAAGCCGTTGACTACCTTTTTATGGTGGCCATAGAGCGCGATCTTGATAAAAACGAATAATTCAAATCTACCTTATACTATGTTCAAACAACTACTTTCAGCAGTTCTTTTCAGCAGCCTTAGCATTGCAGCTTATGCGCAGTGCACGCCAAATCCGGCTTATGCCGATAGTTCATTCGGAGTATGGCCCGATACTACTACTAATCTTCCTTATGCATGTCCAAACGTTGCTAGCGGATTTAACGCGGTTATTGACATTAAAACTTTAACTGATACGGCAGTGGCCATTTCTTTGGCAGGACAAAACTTAAACGTTAATGCATACATTCAGTCGTTCCGCATTAACGAAGTTCAGGGTCTTCCAACTGGGTTCAGTTATATTCCCAATCAGGCTATCTGGACTAATGGTGGGGCCTCGCCTAATTTTACTCCGGTTCAAGGTTGTGTGAGTATTTTGGCGAATCAGGCCAATGTACAAGCTTTGGCCGATGCCAATCCGGGCGGTATTGACATCCCTTTAATAGTAGTTGTTGATGCAAAGATTGCCAATACGGATAACCCATTAGCCAATACAATAGTAAATAATGTATGGCTTTCTGAATTAACTGCATTGCCAGGTATTACCGCAATTCCTGTGAGTGGGTATAAAATCCGCGTTCGTCCTGCCACTGATACTGAATGTGCATCGGCCAGTGTTGCCGAACTTGTTGCACCAATGGCTATCAAAGGTAATGTGCCTAACCCGTTCTCAAAAAATACCACTATACGTTTTACCGCTGATGCCAGCAAAAAAGTAACGCTTAAGGTAATTAACATGGTTGGCAAAGTGGTGCATAGCCAAGATATCCAAGCTTTCAAAGGTGAAAATACGGTTAACTTCAACGGCGAAAACTTAAATGCAGGGGTATATTTTTATACAATTACCGACGGTAAATCAGAAGTTACCCGTCGTATGGTGATTTCAGAAAAATAGCACATCATCAAATTATAATTAAAGCCTGCCTTGTGCAGGCTTTTTTATTCAATCCTTATTTTGCAGGCACCCATTCTTCACATTTTAGGCTGCGGATCGGCAACTCCCACACCGTATAGAAATCCTACAGCTCAAGTGCTGCAGTTCGAACAATTTTCGGTGCTTATTGATTGTGGCGAGGGTACGCAAATGCAATTGCTTAAGTACAAAGTAAAAAGTTCGCGCATTCATTCCATTTTTATTTCGCATTTGCACGGCGACCATTATCTGGGGCTGCCCGGACTCATTTCGTCGATGCATCTTTTGGGGCGCAAGCACGCATTGCATCTTTACGCGCCTGAGGCATTGTTTGAATTGCTCGAAATGCAGTTTCGAATGTCCGAAACCCATCTGCAGTTTCCGTTACACATGCATGCTGTAGATTGCAACGGTAAGCAAAAAATAACCGAAATTGATGGCTTTGAGGTGTTTACTTTCCCATTAAAACACGGTATTCCTTGTTATGGTTATCAGTTTGTGCAAAAACCTAAGAATGCGAACCTTAACATGGAGATGGTTGAACGTTACAACATTCCGGTGTCCGCGTTCAAAAAAATAAAATCGGGTGGCGATTACGCTACACCTTCAGGCTCTGTTATACCTAATTCGTTGCTAGTTAAGCCCAATACGACCGTTTTAAGCTATGCCTATTGTTCCGATACGGCTCCATGTGAATCGGTTATACAAGCCATCGGCGGCTCCACTTGGTTGTATCATGAAGCCACTTTTTTGCACGAGTTAAAACAACGGGCGGTCGAAACGTTTCATACTACTGCTTTCGAAGCCGCCACTGTAGCAAAGAAGGCTGGAGTTAAAAACTTAATTATAGGACATTTTTCATCGCGCTATCGCGAAACCTCTTTGCTTGAGGCAGAGGCGAATGCCGTTTTTCCTCAAACTATTACTGCACTGGATGGATTGCAGGTAACTTTATTTGCTGCTGATTGAAATTTTTCAATCGTGAAGCGCAAGTATTTTACTTGCATTTCATGCCGAATTATTTTTAACTTAGCTTTTATCAATTCATTGAGAAATTAAGTGGCTGTAGAAACCATTCATAAAGGTCGAATTATACTAGAGCTGGTGCAGGATAACCCCTTGCTGGCCTCGGTAATTGATCGCTTTGGTATTCCTTATGCCCATTGGACGCTCTCACTCGAAAAAGCCTCGGAGGAATATGAAGTAAACCTCCCGTTGTTGCTGGAAATGCTCAAGGCCTTTTCAGACAATAAGTATTTTCCGGCCCGAGAATTGGGCCAGATGCCCCTGCAGTCCATTATTGAGTACTTGATAAAAACGCATATTTACTACATCAAATCACGTTTGCCACGCATTGAACATTTCATTGAAATGCTTATTGATCACTATGGGCGGTTTGATATGCAGTTGTATTTGCTCAAAGATTATTTTGAGGATTACAAGCGGGATATGCTCGCTCACATTTGCATAGAGGAGCGGCAGCTCTTTCCTTATGTATTGCGTTTAATTCGTGCCAGAGAAGAAAAAAGTGTTCAAACTTTTGAAGTGTACAAATTATTGGAGATGAATTCCATTTCGAAATTTAAGGATGAACACCACGATGTAGAGCATGAATTGGGTGAAATACGCCGGCGTTTAAATAATTATACCGAAGCTCATCATCACAAAGTTCAGGTTTCCTCTCTTTTTTACGAATTGCGCCTTTTTGAAATAGATTTATTAACGCACGGAAGGGTTGAGTCAGAAATTCTGCTCCCTCGGGCGCAGGAAATTGAAGATGCGCTTAAACGCAACCTTTTGCGCAAGGCGTTGTTAAGTTAAAAACTCATTATGCTTAAAAAAGAAATAGAAAAAGCGCTCAACGAGCAAATTGCTATTGAAGGAACCGCCTCATTCCTTTATTTATCGCTGGCCTCATGGTGCGACACAAAAGGATTCGAAGGTTCTGCTGCTTTCTTATATCAGCAGTCTGACGAAGAACGCATGCATATGTTGCGTTTATTCCACTACATCAATAATTCTGGCGGATTTGCAGTGGCTCCCGAAATAAAGAAGCAAAACATTAAGATTAATAATTTGGCAGATGTATACCGTTTGGTGTACAAAAGCGAAACACAGGTTACTGAATCGGTAAACGAAATGGTGGACTTGTGCACCCGCCAAAAAGATTTTTCGACCCTCAATTTTATTCAGTGGTATGTTTCGGAGCAATACGAAGAAGAGGTGCTCATGAAATCTATTATTGATAAAATAGAACTGGTGGGCGATGATGGTAAGGGCTTGTTTATGATTGATCAATACATTAAAACCATCCGCAAGCAACCCGCCGCAAATCCTGCCGCTGCCGAGGGTGAAGCCTAATTAAAGTCTGTGTGTTGCGATGGTATTTATGAGCGTCTTTAGCTCTAAATCTGAAATAATAGCTTTCGTAAGTATACATTGAGTCTG
Organism: Bacteroidia bacterium; assembly: GCA_046302715.1. Classification (GTDB taxonomy): domain Bacteria; phylum Bacteroidota; class Bacteroidia; order M30B66; family M30B66; genus CAMCXT01. Next base: position 11,280 of record JBKCHQ010000290.1, read on the forward strand.
GTTTCTAAACCATGTTAGCTGACGCTTAGCATATCTGCGTGTAGCCTGCTGTATTTTTTTCAGACATTCGGTACGATCGATGGTTCCATCGAGCATTTCAAATATTTCGGGATAGCCAAGTGTTTGAAGTGCTTTTAAATTTCGATGTTCTAGTAGATTACGAGCTTCTTCAATCCAACCGTTTGCCAGCATTTTTTCGGCACGCTCATTAATACGCCGATACAACACTTCCCGATTCCATTCGGGCATCACATAACATACATCGAAGGGCAACTTTTTTATGGCCCCTTTGCGCAACAGAGAGTAGGGGATTCCGGTTGTTTCAATGAGTTCGAGTGCGCGAATTAGCCTTGCTTTATTTGCCAAATCCACCTCGAGTGCATACACTGAATCACGTTGTTTGAGTTCGTTTTGTAGTTCACTAATACCCTTGGATTCGAGTTTTTGAGAATAATACTCCCGAATTTCAACGGGTACCTGCGGCAAATCATCCAGTCCCTCTGCAAGTGCTTTAATATAAAGGCCGGTGCCGCCCACTAAAATTTGTATGGGGTTTTGCTGGAATAATTGGATAAGAATATTTTGGGCATCGCTTTCAAATCTGCCGGCATTATAATGTTCATGAATGCTCACCGATCCTATCAAATGATGCTTTACCCGAAGTAACTCGGCATCACTGGGTGCGGCGCTACCAATAGGAAGTTCACGGTATATCTGGCGCGAATCGGCCGAAACTACTTCGCATTCCCATGCTTCAGCCAGCCGGACGGCCAATTCCGTCTTACCCGAAGCTGTTGGTCCGCATACAACAACCAGTAAGGGTTTCATTTTTATTCGTCGTAATCGCCCCCGTAACCACCACCTCTACGGCCGCTGCCATACTCGTCATCGTCATCATTATTGCCGTATTCATCATCATCGTCGCCATACCCGCCGTATCCGTCATCATCGTCCTCATTCGATGTGTCATCTCCACCGGTTTCGATGGTATTGTTAAATTCTTCGGCCAATTTGGCAATTTCTGTGTCGGTTTCCAGATCTATATCGGCAGGAATTTCAATTTCAGCGGTTTCGCCGGGTTCTTCGCCCAGTTCAGCATCAGGGCTTACGTCGTCCAATTCCTCGTCGTCGCCGGCCATCGAAGCCAAAAGCTTGCTGAGTTCATCCTCGTCTTCATCCTTAATACGTGGTTTACGTCCACGACCATCGCTCTCGCTGCGTTCACGTGTGGGTATAATTAGTGTTTCCTTATATTGAACCGGTGGTATACCACTTTGAGCCGAAATTTTTGGATAAACGGCCTTGTATTCGCCATTGGCCATCACTCGAATCAATTCGATATTAAAGTTCCAGCCTACATTTTCATCGTAAGAAAAAAGAAACTTTTGATGCGGATCGTCAATATGTTCCACCAATTCTGTTTTACGCAATACCGATTCTGCCTCTCCCGTTATTTCGCCAATTAGCGCCCCTTTTCGCCAGTTGTGATCGGCAATCCAAAAGGTACCTTTGTGTTTCTGGTCGAACCCAACCGATTTTAAAAGTTCGTTATAAAGGTCGGCAAAGGTTTGGTCGGCCTTAAAATCAATATCTCTCTGGATATCGTCGTAGTCGTCAAATGTTATTCTAAAACGCAGGATACTCATAGGTTTGTTGAATCGCTGGAGGTGGATGAATGTAAGCGGTTTACGAGGGTTAATCCCATTTTATTTCCTTCTTGAATCATAAAGGTATAGGCCGGTTCAAATTCGTTGGGAACATCCCCGTCTAAAATAGCTTCGCGTATAGCGGTTTTAATCAATCCAATTTCTTTACCCGGAGCTATTCCAAAACTAATCATAATGTCTTCGCCGCTCACCGGAGGTTGCCAGTTTCTAACGCGGTCTTTTTCTTCTATTTCTTTAAGTTTCGTTTTTACCAATTCAAAGTTAGCCAAATATCGCTTTACCTTTTCTTTATTTTTTGAGGTAATATCGGCCTGGCACAAGAGCATTAAATCATCAATATCTTCGCCGGCTTCAAATAAAAGGCGCCTCACGGCAGAGTCGCTTACTTCATTTTTACTCAAAACAATAGGACGTAGATGCAGCAAAACGAGCTTCTGAACGTATTTCATTTTTTCGTTAAGCGGCAGCTTCAATTTTCTGAAAATATCAGGTACCATGCGTGCCCCTTTATCTTCGTGGCCATGAAAGGTCCAGCCGTTAACAGGATCAAAGCGCTTGGTAGCAGGTTTGGCGATATCGTGCAAAATAGCCGCCCATCTGAGCCATAGGTTTTGTGTATTTGCGCTTAAATTGTCGAGTACCTGAAGCGTATGATAGAAATTATCTTTATGGCCCTTTCCTCCCGAATATTCAACTCCATATAACTTGGTAAATTCTGGGAATATAATATCGAGCAAACCACAGTCAAACAAGAGTTTAAAACCCACAGAGGGCACTGCGCTCTGAATAATCTTATTCAATTCGTCGGTAATGCGTTCTTGGGAAACGATGTGAATTCGCTCCTTATTACGTTTAATCGAGGCCAGTGATGCCTCGTCAATAGTAAATCCAAGCTGGCTGGCAAACCGTATCGCACGCATCATGCGTAAAGGATCGTCGCTATAAGTTTGGTCGGGGGCAAGTGGTGTTCGGAGGATTTTCTTTTCTAGATCGGCCAAGCCACCGAAGGGATCAATGATGGTGTCGCTTAATGGATTGAGCGAAATGGCCAGTGCATTGATAGTAAAATCGCGGCGTGCCTGATCCTCTTCAAGACTACCGTTTTCAACAATGGGCTTTCGCGAATCTCTTTGATACGACTCTTTTCTTGCTCCTACAAATTCGAGTTCCAAATCGCCATACTTAATCATGGCGGTGCCAAAATTTTTGAAAAAGGCCACATGTACAGCGTCACCAATCCGTTTTGCTACCGCATGTGCAAAGTCAATTCCGCTCCCTTCCACCACAATGTCAATATCTTTTCGTTCGCTACGCTCAATGATCATGTCGCGAACAAAACCTCCAATAACATAGGCATTAATTCCTTCTTTGGCGGCAACTTCGGCCAGCAGTTTAAATATGGGAGCGTGTAGATGAACGGTTCTCAAAGCGGCTGCAAAAATAGCCTTTTTACTTAGCGGATGGCAGAATATCCATAAGCTGCTGCACCGAAATGTTTTCGGCACATTTAAAATGTCCTTTGGGACAGCTTTTGTGTCCGTGCAAACCGCACGGTCTGCAGGATAATTCTTCAGGACTTTCTACAACTGCTGAGCCTTCGGATAAAGGCCCAAATCCAAAATCGGGAATCGTGCTGCAAAATACGGCACCCGTTGGTATGCCTACCGCCGATGCCATGTGCAAGGGTGCCGAATCATTGCAAAATAGCATGAGGGAGTGTTTTATTACGCCCGCCGCTTCAATTAGCGATATTTTTCCGCAAAGATTAAATACCCTGTCTTCGCTTTGTGCACGCAGGCGCTCGCCTAATTCAAATTCGGCATCACTTCCTATTATGTATACAAAATAATGCTGTTTTACGGCTTGGATGAATTCCTTCCATTTATGTTCGGGCCATTGTTTGGTAAACCACACTGATGCAGGGGCAATAACAATGAACGGCTTTTTAGTTTCAATCTTTGGATTTGGAGGATACAAGCGGGGCTGATGCTTATACCGTATGCCTAAAACGTTCAAAAGTGCATGGTTTCGGTCGGTTTCGTGCACACCTGGCTCAATTTTGTGTTCAATGCGGTGACTAAATAAAAACGATAATGGATTATTTATAAATCCAATTCGATACTGCGCTGCTGAGCCTCCGCATAAAAGTCCCGAGGCGGCAAAACGCTGGCAATTAATTACGGCGTCGTAGGCCTGCTTACGGATGGTGAAAAGTAATTGAACCAAGCCGCGGTATTTATCTTTTTTCTTGTCCCAGATGAGAACAGCGTTTAGCTGCGGGTTTTCAAATAGTAGGCTTTCGTTGCCTTTACGCAACAAGAAATCAATCTGCGCATCTGGAACTTGCGCTTTTATCGATTCAATCAATCCGGTAGCCAGCACCACATCACCGGTGTGGGCCGTTTGGATGATTAAAATCTTCTGCAGTTTCTTCATCAATCAATTGTAAAGTTGACCCTTACTGTGATAGAAGCTGTTTTCTTACGTGATGAGGTATTAAAAGTGCCGCCCCAAGAATAATCCTCATTGCTGTTTTGACCGGTAATTTGAAAGATGCCCATATCGCCGGTTTCCATTTTTCCTAAACCCGCACCTGCATTTTCGGCAATTTTTTCGGCACGAATGCGTGCATCTTTGGCCGCAGCAGCGAGTAAATCAACTTTAAGATCGGCCAGTTTGGTGTAGTAATATCGGGGTTCGGTAGAATACAGCTCAATGCCTTCGTTGATTAATTCGGTAACTTCTCGTGAAAGTTGTTCGATAATATCAATTTTTTTCGATTCAATTTGAACCGTTTGACTGAGTTTATAGCCGCTAAATGTGCTCGATTGAGAACCATCGGCATGTTGAGTGGTTTCGTATTCTTTATCGATATTAACGGCGCTGAAGACAATTTCGGCAGCGGGTACTCCTTTTGACTCGATGTAGGATTTGATTTTTAATTGATCCTGCTTTAAGGCATTAAACGCCTCTTGCAATTCGCTGGCTCTTCTGGAAAATCCGGCCGACCAAACGATGAGGTCGGAGTCAAAATCACGTGTTGCCAAACCGGTTACAGATACTGCTCCGGGCGTTCTTTTCGATTTTACATAATGCGAAGCCAGAATCCAAGTGCCTACTATTATTCCTAACGAAATAATGAGTGGCGGAAGAATGGTTTTATTCATAATAATATCAAACTTAAACAGCTATTTGGAATTCACGTAAGGTATCGTTGAGTGATGTTTTGAGGTCGGTGCTTTCCTTCCTTTTTCCGATGATTAGTGCGCAGGGTACTTGGTAAGTTCCGGCCGGAAACGATTTGGGTAAGCTTCCCGGAATTACCACCGATCGTTCGGGTACATAACCTTTATATTCTACGGGTTCGTTTCCGCTAACATCAATAATGCGTGTGCTGGCAGTTAATACTACATTGGCCCCCAATACGGCCTCTTTTCCAATGCGCACACCTTCTACAATAATACAGCGTGAACCAATAAAACAGTTGTCTTCTACAATCACCGGGCTGGCCTGCACCGGCTCGAGTACACCGCCAATGCCAACGCCTCCACTTAAATGAACGTTTTTTCCAATTTGTGCACAGCTACCTACCGTGGCCCAGGTATCAACCATGGTTCCCGAATCTACATAAGCTCCAATATTTACGTATGATGGCATCATAATAACACCCGACGCCAAAAAAGCTCCGTATCGAGCCACCGCATGAGGCACTACGCGAACACCTGCCTCGGCATACCCGGTTTTAAGCTGCATTTTATCGTAAAACTCGAAGGGCCCCAATTCGATGGTTTGCATTTGTTGAATGGGGAAATACAGAATTACAGCTTTCTTAATCCATTCATGTACCGTCCAACCCGAGTCACTGGGTTCGGCCACCCTTAATTTTCCGTTGTTAAGCTTTTCAATAACCTCTCTGATGCATAATTGAGTAGCAATTTCCTTAAGCAATTCGCGGTCGTTCCACGCACGTTCAACGGTTTCTTTCATAGGGTGAGATCTCTTTTTACAGGGGAATTTAAAAGTTTAAAAGTACAAATTCAAGATAACAATCATACATCACTGGTGCTTTAGAAATTAACTTCATGGTTGAAAAATTATCGCTACTCAGATAAATTATCGAGCTACCTTTGGGCCATGATTGAATTTGAACGCCGATTGCTCAGCAACGGATTAAGAGTTTTGGTGCATGTTGACCGCTCCACGCCGTTTGCTTGTATGAACATTCTTTATGACGTGGGTGCACGTGATGAAGATACCGATAAAACTGGCTTTGCTCATCTTTTCGAACATCTTATGTTTGGAGGATCGGTGAATATTCCTAGTTACGACACTCCCCTGCAACGGGTAGGAGGCGATAATAATGCCTTCACCACCAACGATATTACCAATTATTACCTCAATTTGCCTGCTGCAAATCTTGAAACCGGTTTCTGGCTGGAGTCGGACCGTATGCTCAGTCTGGCTTTCTCCGATAAATCACTTGAGGTACAACGAAATGTAGTGATTGAAGAATTCAAACAACGCTATTTAAATCAGCCATATGGTGATGAATGGCTATTGCTTCGTCCTTTGGCATACAAGGTACATCCCTATAAGTGGGCTACTATTGGCAAAGAATTGGCCCACATCGAAGAGGCTAAAATGGACGATGTACGTTCATTTTTTAATCGATTTTATTGTCCTTCGAATGCCATTTTGGTAGTAGCCGGAAACGTGAATGTTGAACAGGTATATGAATGGTGCGATAAATGGTTTGCGCCCATCCCTTCTGGTGTTAAAACCAAGCGTATGCTACCCGTTGAGCCCGAACAAACCGAGGCGCGCTTTTTACGGGTCGAACGCGATGTACCTGCCGATAGCATTTATAAAGTATTTCACATGGCAGGCCGCGCCGATAAACGCTATACAGCGCAAGATCTACTTTCGGATGTTTTGGGCAGAGGCAGTTCGTCGCGTTTATATCAGAACCTGGTAAAAGAAAACGAATTATTTACCGATGTTAATGCCTATGTAACGGGAAGTTTGGATCCCGGCTTATTTGTGTTTACAGGAAAATTGAAAAACGGAGTGTCGTTGGACGATGCCGATCATGCGCTGCAGGAAGAAATTGCCCGCATTTGTCAAGATGGCATCACCGATGCAGAGCTCGAAAAAGTTAAAAACAAGGCTGAATCCACGCTTGTCTTCGGCGAAATGAGCAGTCTAAATAAAGCAATGAATCTAGCGTATGCCGAGCTCATGGGCGATGCCGAACTCATCAATAAAGAGGCAGATGCCATTCGTGCGGTTACAGCCGTCGATATTAAAACAGAGGCAGATACACTGTTCCGCAACGAAAATTGTTCCACCCTTCATTACGCACAGAAGCAATGACCGCATTATTAAACCGCACTGAGCCGCCTCTTTCTTTACCTCTCGATGAAGCTCATTTTGGCCAACCCGAATGTGTTGAGCTCCACAATGGAATTAAAATTTGGCACCTTAACTCAGGCTCGCAGGAGGTGGTACGGCTCGAATTTGTTTTTCATGCGGGTGCCATTAACCATACAAATCCTCTAGCGGCTACTATTTGCAGCTCTTTGCTGCAGGAAGGGACCTCAAAACGAAACTCGGCCCAGATTTCCGAAGCCATCGATCGCTACGGTGCATTTCTTGAACTGGATGTCGATAAAGATTTTGCCTTCGTTACGCTTTATACCTTAAAACGCTATTACAAACAAACGCTTCCCATAGTTCTGGAGTTAATTCAAGATTCGGTTTTTCCTCAAAAAGAATACACACAGCTGCTTCAACAATATGAGCAAAAATTTAAGGTGAATATTCAAAAGGTGAGTTTTCTGGCTTCGCGAGGTTTTCAAAAAGCGATTTTCCAAGACAGTCCTTATGGAAATATTACCGAATCGGAAAGTTTTGCCAGTATTAGCCTGGAGCATATCAAAGAATTTGCACGCCAACACTTCCGTATCGAGCGTTGCCATATTATGTTGAGCGGTTATATTGACTCCGAAGTACTAGATTGCACCCTCAAGTCGCTTTCGGAAGTTGAAGTGAAGGCTAATTTCTTTAATCCCGAGACAAGTAGCGGCTCTCAAGCCGCTCCATCAGCAAAATACTGGATTGAAAAAGAAGATGCCTTGCAATCGGCTATTCGCATTGGCAGAAGGATGTTTACTCGAAGCCATCCCGACTTTTTTGGAATGAAGGTATTGTGCACCGTTTTGGGCGGTTATTTTGGCTCACGATTAATGAGCAATATACGTGAAGATAAAGGCTACACCTACGGCATTGGTGCTGGTTTAATGGCCTATCGCTCTGATGGATGGTTTTATATTTCCACCGAGGTAGGTACCGATGTAACTCAAAATGCCTTAAAAGAGATTTATATCGAAATGGCCCGATTACGCAATGAGCCTATCACCGAAGAGGAGCTTAATTTGGTTAAAAATTATCTTAACGGCCAGCTTTTGAAGAGCTTCGACGGCCCCTTTGAACAAATGGATCGTTTTAAAACCATTGCATTTATGGGAGGCAGTAATTCATACTATGAAGATTATCGACGCACGATAAATCAAATTACACCAGAAGAGCTCAATGCTTTGGCCAACCGCTGGTTACAGGAAAAAGATTTGATAGAGTTGGTAGCTGGAAAGAAGTAGGCTATATTTGCGTGCAATTCGGGACTAAGCCCGATCCCCGGTTGCCATGCTTCAAATTTCAGAAGGCCTCACCTACGACGATGTTCTGCTCATACCCGCTTATTCGGAGGTACTCCCTCGCGAAACGGACATCTCTTCGCATTTTACCCGTAAAATTAAGTTAAATGTGCCCATTGTAACGGCCGCCATGGATACCGTTACAGAGTCGGCCATGGCTATTGCCATTGCTCAGGAGGGGGGCATTGGTGTGTTGCATAAAAATATGAGCATTGCGGCACAGGCTGCAGAGGTTAAGAAAGTAAAGCGCTCTGAGAGCGGGATGATTATTGATCCCGTAGTCTTATCGGAACAGGCAGTAGTAGCGGATGCACTGCAGCTTATGAAGGAAAATCGTATTGGCGGTATACCGGTGGTGGACGGAAATCGAACTTTGGTAGGTATTATAACCAACCGTGATTTACGATTCGAAAAGCACATGGATAAACCGGTTAAGGAAGTAATGACCTCCGAACATCTGATTACTACCACCGAGACCAATCTTACCAAGGCTGAAGAAATTTTGCAGGACTATAAAATCGAAAAACTACCTGTGGTAGATGCCGATTTTAAGTTGGTGGGATTAATTACCTATAAAGACATTATTAAAAACAAGCTACGCCCCAATGCATGTAAAGACGATTATGGCCGCTTGCGTGTAGCTGCTGCTGTGGGAGTAACAGCTGATACGCTCGACCGTGTAGCTGCTTTACATAAGGCCGGGGTAGATGCCATTGTGATTGATACAGCACACGGTCATTCGGCCGGAGTGGTAAAAATGTTGAAAGCCGTAAAAGAAAAATGGCCTGATTTACAAGTGGTGGTGGGGAATATTGCTACAGCTGATGCGGCATTGATGCTGGCTGAGGCAGGTGCCGATGCGGTGAAAGTGGGTATTGGGCCGGGTTCAATTTGCACCACACGTGTTATTGCCGGAGTAGGGGTGCCTCAATTTACCGCGGTAGTAGATGTGGCTCATGCTCTAAAAGGAACGGGTGTGCCCGTAATTGCCGATGGTGGTATCCGCTTTTCAGGCGATATTGTTAAGGCTCTGGCAGGCGGTGCATCTAGCATTATGGCGGGTTCGCTTTTTGCCGGAACTGAAGAGTCGCCCGGCGAAACCATTCTTTACGAAGGCAGAAAGTTTAAATCGTACCGTGGTATGGGCTCTATCGAAGCCATGCAAACCGGATCGAAAGACCGATATTTTCAGGATGCCGAAGACGATATTAAAAAACTGGTGCCCGAAGGAATTGTGGGTCAGGTTCCGTTTAAAGGTTTGTTGCAGGAAGTATTGTATCAGATGATTGGTGGACTTAGAGCGGGCATGGGTTACTGCGGTTCGCGTACTATTGCCGAGCTGCAAACCCGTAAATTTATTCGCATAACGGCTGCCGGTGTACGCGAAAGCCATCCTCACGATGTAAGCATTACCCGCGAAGCCCCGAATTATTCGCGTCGCTAAAGTTTTCTAAAATCGTATTCCGTTATTCAGAAATATTTTCATGAATATCAGAACCGAGGAAAGCACAATAAGGAATTTATTCTCGATTTCGCCGGTTTCGGGCATTTTGTAAATCATAATCATACGGCTTTTCATCGCATTTATAAAAATAGATATGATGACCATAAACATGGTTAATACCAAAGTTAGATTAAGAATAAAGGAACCATCTGAAAAATAAATAAGCGATACTGCCGAACAAATCAACCAAGGTATAAACACCATTTGGAAGAGGTAAATTAATTTGTTTTCGTTTTTATGTATGTTCTGGGTGCTGTTGGTAAGCTGAATAAAAGGTTTGGCCACTATTGAGCCTATAAAAACAAGTATGATAGCGGCAATTACTGAGAAAATCATCTTCCCAAAATCCTCGAAATACATATAGTCGGCTACAATGCCTAAATAGGATGCATTAATACCTTGCGAATTGGCCTTTATGGGCATTAAAATCATCTGCGCACAAAAAAAGTTGAGATAATTAACCCCCAGCCATAGCCAGAATAGTTTTAAAATACCGGGTCTTTTTCGATAAAATTTTTGAACAATGAGCGCTATCGTCCCCATCACAACACAAAAAATGGGACCGGAGGAGAAGGTTTTTAATACGGGTGGAATTTCCCAAAGGGTATAATTTTGTGTGAATTCAACCTTAAAGAAAAAAAGTTTGTAAAACAGTTTTTGCTGTTTGGCGAATAAGGCCGTAACTAAAAAAAACGAAATATACACCGTAGCCAGCGATGCCATGTAGGCTACCGATGAGTTAATGATGCGGTTGTTTCGCTCCTGTTCGGGAGAGTTTATCTTGCCGGGAAGCTTCTCCGAGAATTCAATAATTTCATCGTCCTCTTCCGGTACTGCAAGTTCTTTAGCATCTGTTTCTAATTCCTTATTAAGGTCGTCGTCAATCTTCATTAAAAATACGCAGCGTTTTTCAAATATATAGAGTTTTACATAAATGCCGTCGAAATAAAAGCATATAAAAAATAGCGTAATCGGAATTCATTCGATGACCTATCAAAATATTTTTTTAAATGCCGTATTTAAAGTAATTTCGCCCGCTAATTTTTTCAAAGTATGGTACGGAAATTCAATATTTTAAGCCTAGGTTTTATGCTTGTTTCTGCGGCGCTTTGCGCACAGTCAACAGGTAAGAAGTCAGAGAAGCCGCTTCCTAAAAGCGAGCCTAAAAAAGAGCAGGTATTAAATACACCTGTTGAAGACCCTATTCTTCTAACGGTTGGAGGCGATCCGGTTACAAAAAGCGAGTTCGAAAACATTTACCACAAAAACAATCCGAAAGACAATCCCGACGATCGCAAAGCACTGGAAGAATATCTTGAGCTATTTATAAATTTTAAACTAAAGGTTAAAGCAGCAAAGGCTCTGGGTAAAGACACCACTACGGCATTTCGTAACGAGTTAAAAGGTTACAGAAGTCAGCTGGCCAAGCCTTATTTGTCTGATAAAGATGTGAATGAGCGTTTGGTTGAAGAAGCCTATGAGCGCATGAAAAAAGACGTTAAAGCCAGTCATATACTCATTAAAGTGGCCGAAAATGCCGCTCCTAAAGATACGCTTGCTGCTTACAATAAAGCCATTTCGTTAAGAAATCGTTTGTTGAAAGGCGAAAACTTTGCCGATGTAGCACGTTTAAATTCCGAAGATCCGTCTGCTGCTCAAAATGGCGGCGATTTGGGATATTTTACTTCATTGATGATGGTGTATCCGTTTGAATCGGCAGCCTACAATACAGCGGTGGGGCAATACTCCATGCCGGTACGCACCAAATACGGATATCACATTCTAAAAGTAACCGATATTCGTGAGGCGCAAGGCCAAGTGAAATGTGCTCACATTCTGGTTAAAGTGCCTGAAAATGCTAACGATTCCATCGTAAAAGCGGCCAAGAAAAAAGCCGATGAAATAGTAGGTAAAATAAAAGCAGGCGAAGATTTTGGATCTCTGGCGCAGAATTTTTCTGACGATCGCTCGAGCGGTAAAAATGGCGGTCAGCTGGGTTGGTTCGGAACTGGTAAAATGGTGCCCGAATTCGAAAAAGCGGCGTTCGACCTTAAAGAAAATAATCAAGTTTCTGAACCCATTCGTACGGCTTTTGGATGGCATATTATTAAAAGATTAGAGCGCAAAGGCCTACAGCCATTCGATGAGTTGAAATCCGAAATCAAGCAAAAAATTACCCGCGATTCGCGTTCTCAGGTGAGCCGAAATGCAGTTATTGAAAGAGTGAAGAAAGAAAATAATTTCACCGAAGATGCCAAAGCGCTTAACGAGCTTATTGCACTTGTGGATACCAATTATCGAAACGGTAAATGGTCGGCTGAAAAGGCCAAATCACTGCAGAAGAATTTGTTCACCTTGGGCGATCAAAAATACAGTCAGGCGGCATTTGCGCAATACCTTGCCGAAAATCAAACCAAGCAAGCCAAAGATGCCAACATTGAGGGCTTAGTGCGCAAAGCCTACGATGGCTACAAAACCGATAAAATTATCCTTTTCGAAGACGAACGTCTCGAGCAGAAATATCCCGAGTTTAAACTGTTGATGCAGGAATATCGCGATGGTATTCTTTTGTTCGAGATTACCGACGAACAAGTGTGGTCAAAAGCCATCCGCGATAGTGCGGGTTTAGCGGCATTCCACAACGAAAACATGGGCAAATATATGTGGCCACAACGTGCTGAAGCTACTGTTTATCAAATGAAAGATGCTAAAATCGCCAAACAAACGCGCAAGTTGGTGGCTAAAAAAGCAAAGAAAAACTTAAGTGTTGATGATATTAAAAAAGTAGTCAACAAGTCATCTCAACTTAATCTCCAGACCGAGTCGGGCTTATTTGTTAAGGGAGATAACGAAATTGTTGATGGCTATCCATGGGTGAAGGGCATCACTGCCGATGCTCCTCGCAACGATGGATCAATAGTATTTGTAGACTTTGAAGCCATCAGAGAGCCCGAGCCCAAAAGCTTATCTGAAGCGCGTGGTTTGATAACAGCAGATTATCAGAATTACCTCGAGCAGCTTTGGATTAAGGAGCTAAAAGCGAAGTATAGCGTAGAGCTAAATAAAGAA
>JBKCHQ010000291.1:0-2013 GCA_046302715.1 Bacteroidia bacterium
AATCAGAAGCTCGCTAAACATTATATTTTCAGGATTCTTCTGGATTTCCTGGATGAGTTTAACCCGAATGAGTTCCGCTTTTTTGCCATCGGTATCGGCAGCAATTATATCCTGTAAATTTTCCTGTATAGCAGTAAAATAATACGTACCGTCGAGGTTTAAGAGATATAAATATTCTTCAATTACTTTGTCGGCGGCCCCTTCTTTCTCATACAAACGTGCAAGTTCGAGGTTGTACATGTAGGAGCCTGTAACTTGCTTTCTTGCTTTTAAATACGTTTCTTTTGCCAGTTCAGGATGTCCTCTATTTTCAAAAGCATTGGCGAGTTGTTTGATTTGATCGGTGTCGAAATCTTCAATTTGCCGAATAAGTTTATCGTAACCTTTTTGTGCCTTGGTTGCTTCGTCCTGTTTTTCGAGAATCCAGAGCTGGTCAACCCAATAGGAGGGCTGGCGCGGGTTTCTTTTCGATTGCTTTGAGGCCAACCTATCGGCCGATTTATAATTTTTAAGGTTGAGATAGCAATTCAATAATTGTGAATAATAAAAGTTGGAGGGTTTGCTATCGTACAAGCCTTCGTAGATACCCGCTGCTTTCTCCCATTCGCCGTTGGTGTAAAACTGTCCTGCGAGCTGCTCTTCGGTTCCGGGTTGTGCATTTGCACCGCCCTCGGCCTGGCCGAACAGTGATTGCGAACCTAAAAGCAGCAACAAGAAAAACAGTCGAATTGTGGAAACCGAAAAAGCGTTCATTGCATCACGAAGATACTGCATAAACGCATAATGCTGTAAAAACGTTTGATGCTAAAATGAAAATTATTTGCAATAAACATAAATGATTGATGTTAGAATTAACATCAGCAATTACCGCTAAATTCAAGGACATTAAAAGATGTTTATCCGTTTAAGCGAATGGGCAGTTCAAGCTTGACCATTTTTAGCGTAATCAGTTTTTGGAGTTTTGGAATAATTAACTACTTTTGCATCCCTTTTGAAAATCAAAAGGATTAAAACTTTTTACACTATGTACGCAATTGTAGATATCGCAGGTCAGCAGTTCAAAGTGGAGAAAGACCGTACGCTTTTTGTTCACCGCCTCGAAAACAATGAGGGTGATAAAGTTACGTTTGACCATGTTTTATTGGTTGACAATAACGGAAGCATTAAGGTTGGAACTCCCACCGTAGGCGGTGCATCGGTGAGTGCTAAAGTACTCAGCCATCTGAAAGGTGACAAAGTCATCGTATTCAAGAAAAAACGCCGTAAAGGTTACCAAAAATCGAATGGTCACCGTCAGTCACTCACTAAAATTGTAATTGAAAGCATTAACGCTTAAACGATAGAACCATGGCACACAAAAAAGGGGTAGGTAGTTCAAAAAACGGCCGTGAATCCCACAGCAAACGTTTAGGAGTAAAAATTTTCGGCGGCCAAGTAGCCGTTGCCGGTAACATCATTGTTCGTCAAAGAGGAACACGCCATCATGCAGGTTTAAACGTAGGTATCGGTAAAGATCATACCTTGTTTGCTTTGAGCGACGGCATTGTTAAATTTAAGCGCAGAAGCGATAACCGCTCTTTTGTATCGGTTGAGCCTGTGAGCAGCAATTAACTATCGGATTTATTCCCAAATTTACATTAAAGCCGAACCTCGTTTTGCGGGCGTTCGGCTTTTTACTTTTTCTTCACCTTAATTTGCTGGCCCACCTTAATTTTGGTTGACGAGCTACAGCCATTTAATTTTCTAATCTCGTCGAGCGTCATCCCATGACTGGCTGCAATTTTCCAAAGCGAATCTCCCCTTCGAACTTTGTATATCGAATAGTTTTTGGCAGGCTTTGGAGCGGGGGTGGTTTTCTTTTCGGGTGCAGGTGCTGTCGCTTCTTTAGCCTCACTCCCAGATTCTGATTTTTCTTTTGCTTTGTCGCTTGATTGAGCTGTTACCTTTTCGGTCTTCTCTTTGTAAGGTGCCGAAACTTTGATTCGTTGGCCTCGCTTCAACTTATTAGAAGCA